>NZ_CP175504.1:324419-648838 GCF_049262615.1 Planococcus daihaiensis
TTACAGATACATTAGCTCCTGTAGCTTTAACTGCGTCTTCAACGGTATTGAATACCGGTACGCCTTCAGCTTCAGTTCCGCCTTTGCCTGGTGTTACACCCGCAACGATTTTCGTTCCGTATTCAAGCATTTGCTTTGTATGGAAAAGGGCAGTTGACCCTGTAATTCCCTGTACAAGCACTTTTGTGTCTTTATTAATGTATACGCTCATTTTTGTCCCTGCCCTTCTTTAGCCTACAAGTTCTACGATCTGTTTAGCGCCGTCTGCCATAGTGCCGGCAGCTACGATATTAAGACCTGATTCATTAAGCAGTTTTTTACCGATTTCAACATTTGTTCCTTCAAGGCGAACGACTAGAGGTACGTCCAGGCTCACTTCTTTAGCAGCTTGGATTACGCCTTCCGCAATGATGTCACATTTCATGATACCGCCGAAAATGTTAACGAAAATTCCTTTTACATTCTTATCAGAAAGAATGATTTTGAAAGCTTCCGTTACTTTCTCAGCGGTGGCACCGCCCCCAACGTCAAGGAAGTTAGCGGGTGTTCCGCCGTAATAGTTGATCGTATCCATTGTTGCCATAGCAAGTCCGGCGCCGTTAACCATACAGCCGATGTTCCCATCCAAAGAAATGTAGCTCAAGTCATGCTTGGAAGCTTCAATTTCTTTTGCATCCTCTTCGTCGAAATCACGAAGTTCCACAATGTCTTTGTGGCGGTATAATGCGTTTTCATCGAAATCGAATTTTGCGTCAAGCGCTAAAATATCGCCATCGCCAGTTTCAACCAATGGGTTGATTTCAACGATTGAAGCATCTTTTTCGATGAATACAGTGTAAAGGCCAAGCATGAATTTCGCTGCTTTGTTGACAAGCTTCGGCGGAATGTTCATGTTGAATGCCATGCGGCGTGCCTGGAAACCAGTCAAACCGACCACTGGATCGATAACTTCTTTGAAGATTTTTTCAGGCGTGTTTTCAGATACTTCTTCGATATCAACTCCGCCTTCTTCAGAACCCATAAGAGTGACACGTGAAGTTTGGCGGTCAAGCACCAATCCGACATAGTATTCTTTTTTAATGTCAGATCCTTCTTCGATCAAAAGGCGTTTGATTTCTTTGCCTTCTGGACCAGTTTGGTGAGTCACAAGAACTTTGCCTAAAAGTTCTTTCGCGTACGCGCGGACTTCGTCCAAGTTTTTAGCGATTTTAACTCCGCCTGCTTTGCCTCGTCCACCTGCGTGGATTTGTGCTTTTACAACGACAACGTCTGTGCTAAGTTCTTTCGCCGCTTTAACTGCTTCTTCCGGAGAAAAAGCAACAGTGCCGTAAGAAACTGCTACGCCGTATTGTCTGAGGAGTTCTTTTCCTTGATATTCATGGATATTCATCTGTCATCCTCCAATCAAACATCTGTCTCGTAATTTTATTGCCTCTACCATTGTATTAAAGTTGCCACAAAATGTCCACAGTAGACCGCCAAGCTAGTGAATACTTGGAATATTCAGTTGCCTATGGGTTGGTTTTTATGGCTATTCCTTCCGTCAACATCCCTTTTACCGGTTCAAAAGTGCGGCGGTGAATGGGCGTCGGACCAAAGAGGCGGATAGCTTCTACATGCAATTTGGTCCCGTAACCCGCATGCTGATCGAAACCGTATTCGGGATATTCAGCGGCATAAGCCTCCATAATGGCATCCCGTCCCGTCTTCGCCAAAATCGACGCGGCCGCGATCGCTAAACTTTTCGCGTCACCTTTGATGATTGACTCGCATGGAATGCCGATGTCAACCTGCATGGCGTCGGCCAGCAGCATGGATGGTGCCGGTTCGAGTGCTGCCGCCGCTTCTGCCATGGAAATCTTTGTCGCCTGATAAATATTCAGACGGTCAATTTCTTCCGGCGGCTGGATATGTACGGAATAACTGATCGCAATTTTTTTTATTTCTTCAGCAAAATATTCCCGTCTTGCTTTGGGTATTTTTTTGGAATCGTCGAGGCCAATGAGCGTCGGACATTCTTCCGGCAGGATGACTGCAGCAGTGACGACCGGTCCGGCGAGCGGCCCCCGACCTGCCTCATCGATTCCGGCAACTTTCCAATCCCGCTGTTGTTTAAAGGAATCATCGAAATCTTGTTTGGCTCCATGATTCTCCAATAGTTTTTCATGAAGTTGTTGTTTACGCTTCCAGGAAACCAGGAGTTTCTGCACAGACTTCCTGTCATCCGACTCCAGCTCATCCATCCACGGTTCCCAATTAAGTGTACTGGAGAGCTTTTCGCGTATTGCTATAATTTTATCCATCAAGATGCTCCTTCCTAATCGGTAATTTTATATATATATTTCGGGCTATATAAGTTCAAGAATAGAATTATGTTTTCATTACGCTTTGGCACTTTGGACAAGGACAAAGATTATGCTCCTGCGCAAGCTCGTCGCAAAGGAAGTGCCATCTTCGCAAGGCACACCGTGGCTCCCACTATAAGCCGAGAAGAGCATTCGCCTTCTCCACTGTCGGCATTCCGGAACCGTGCCGGCGGTGAGAGGAATCTTTAGAGATATGGAGCAAAACAGCGAAGACGCCATGGGGAGCAGGCGGATGCCGACGAAGTGCAAGATCCACTCGGGCGAAGTGAAACGAGACCGAGTTAGCTCAGCGCGAGCCCCCAGGCAAGCGAAGCTGTTTTGCGCAATATCGGTTACAATAGATTTTCAGCTCAACTTATATGGTCTATAAGAAAAGAGGCTATCCCATAATCGGATCAGCCTCTTTCATTGTCTGCAGCTATACTATTCCTCTTCTTCTACAATCATTTCATCTCTATAATCGAAAGTCACTCTGCCAAGATATTGATTGCGAATATCGCGAATAATTGCCTCAGCTGTCATTTCATAATCCACTTCACCATCATGTGCCACGAACCGACGCTTTTTGGCGATATGATCAAATGTATGAACAATTTCTTCGTCTACATGATCGATGCCGTATCGCTCTTTTAATCGCTCCGGATAGCGCTCTTCCAAAAATTTCAGCGCGTAGATCGCCAATTCCTGCATTTGGATGACGGAATCCTTGATAGCGCCAGTGACCGCTAATTTAAAGCCGGTTTCCGGATCTTCGAACTTCGGCCATAGAATACCAGGTGTATCAAGCAATTCAATTTCCTTGCCTACTTTGATCCATTGCTGGGCTTTAGTCACACCCGGCATATTGCCTGTTTTGGCCAGGCTCTTTTTCGACAGCCGATTGATCAAAGTCGATTTTCCGACGTTTGGTATGCCGACGATCATCGCACGGATGGCCCGTGGTTTGATCCCTTTGGCAATCATACGGTCCCATTTTTCAGACAAGATCTCTTTGGAGGCTTTCGTTACCGCTTGCAGTCCTTTTCCTTCGAGTGAGTTGATGGCGACTGCCCGCGTGCCTTGTTCTTCAAAATAGCGGATCCATTTTTTGGTTTCCGTTTCATCTGCCATGTCCATCTTATTCAGAATGATTAGCCGCGGTTTTAGCTGGATCACCTGATCGATCATCGGATTGCGTGATGATAACGGAAGCCTTGCATCAACCAATTCAAAAATAATATCTACCAATTTCAGTTTTTCAGTTACTTCTCTCCGGGCTTTCGCCATGTGTCCCGGGAACCATTGAATCGTCATAAAACCTCTCCTTACTTCACAATTCCAGCCTCTTCAAATGGCCAGAATACAAAACTCGTGCTGCCGACTACTTCTTCCATCGGAACTACGCCGATAATCCGGCTGTCCTTGCTATGGCGACGGTTATCGCCCATTACAAAAACTGTTCCTTCGGGGACAGTGCCCGCATTAATCTTTTCTTCCAGGGTGAAATCTTCTGTAAATGTGCCGTTGATGCCATTTTTGTAATCATCAAGATACGGCTCATCAACCGGTTCACCGTTAATGTATAATTGATCATCCTCATAGGCAACATGATCGCCAGGCAGGCCGATGATCCGCTTGATGTAATCTTTAGCTTCAGGCGCATGAAAAACAATGATGTCGAACCTGTCAGGTGCCCCGATGTTATAACCGATTTTATTGACAATCATGCGA
The DNA here is from genome assembly GCF_049262615.1 of Planococcus daihaiensis. Lineage (GTDB taxonomy): Bacteria > Bacillota > Bacilli > Bacillales_A > Planococcaceae > Planococcus. The sequence continues at coordinate 328,496 of NZ_CP175504.1, forward strand.
TCGCCGTGTTCAAGCGTCGGCATCATCGATTCTCCATCAACCACAATCGGTGTGAAAAGGAAGATCCGGATAATTGCCGCGAGGCCGAATGCTATCAATAAAGCCTTTGACCATTCCCAAACTTCGTTTTTCTTTTTGACTTCTGTTTCCATGCGGGTTCCTCCCTAAGCTTTGTGTTTTAATTGTACAAGGATAATTACATTTAAGCAAAAAAGAAAGAGGGCGCGGACGCCCTCTTTCTGCAATGCAATCTTATCGAATTTCTTTGATGCGTGCTGCTTTACCGCGTAGGTTACGCAAGTAGTACAGTTTCGCACGACGAACTTTACCGCGACGGGTAACTTCAAGTTGAGCAATTTTAGGTGTGTGTACAGGGAATGTACGTTCAACACCAACACCGTAAGAGATTTTGCGGACTGTGAATGACTCACTGATCCCGCCTCCACGACGACCAATTACAACTCCTTCGTATACCTGAACACGTTCGCGTGTACCCTCGACAACTTTAACGTGGACACGAACAGTGTCTCCAGGACGGAAATTCGGAAGATCCGTACGAAGCTGTTCTTTTGTGATTTCTGTAATAATGTTTTGCATGGTTTTCTCTCCTTCTACAGATGCTCTTACAGTCATTTTCCGATTGCAGCGGAACACCGTGATCCTGTACTCTACATAAAAGTACAGACTCCATGTTATCACTAAGCGAATGCTTATGCAAGAGTTAATCTGTGATCATTTTTCTTTTTTCAGTTCATCCAAAATCTTCTGTTGAGCTGCAGTAAGATCCATTTTTTCAAGCAAATCCGGCCGCCGTTCGAGCGTTCTTTTTAAGGTCTGCTCTTCACGCCATTTATCGACGAGTCCATGATTGCCCGAAGTCAGCACTTCCGGTACTTTCCACCCGCGATACTCGGCAGGCCGTGTATATTGCGGGTGTTCCAGAAAGCCGGTTGAAAAGGAATCTTTCACAGGCGAATCGGCATTGCCGAGCACACCCGGCAATAGCCGTACGACACTGTCAATGACGGTCATCGCGGCCAGTTCCCCACCAGTCAAAACGAAATCCCCGATGGAAATTTCATCAGTCACCAGATGGTCCCTGATCCGCTCATCGTATCCTTCGTAATGGCCGCAGATGAATATCAGCTCATCTTCCTGCGCCAGTTCTTCCGCCTTCTGTTGAGTGAAGCGCTCACCTTGCGGGCACATCAGGATGACACGGGGCTTAGCGTCTCCAGACAGCGCTTCTACTGCGTTAAATACGGGTTCAGGCTTCAGCACCATACCGGCGCCTCCACCGAACGGATAATCATCGACCTGGCGTTTATTGTCGGCAAAATCTCTGAAATCGGAAACGGCAAACGTTACCGCGTTCTTCTCCTGTGCTTTTTTCATCATCGACTGATTGAAAACACCTTCGAACATTGGTGGAAATAAAGAAAGGACATTGATCTTCATTCGTTCAACAAGCCTTCCATGACTTCGATTGTCACTTTCTTTTCCTCGACATCAATTTCCTTTACGATTTCTTCGATATAGGGAATATAATGCTTTTTGCCGGTTGGGGGGGTAACTTCCCACACATCATTTGCGCCGGTCTCCAAAATTTCAGTGATTTTGCCAAGTTCGCGTCCTTCATCCGTGAATACGGTGCATCCCAGTATTTCATGATGGTAGTATGCGCCTTCTTCCAATTCCGTCAGATCGTGTTCCGCAATCCGCAAATACGAATCCTTGAACTCTTCCACGTCCTGGATGAACGGATAGCCTTCAAACGTCAGCAGCTCAAAGTTCTTGTGCTGTCTGCGGCTGGCGATTGTCACCATGATCGGCTTTTTAGCATCTTTTTTGAACAGCCCAAGTTTTGTTCCAATTGCAAAACGTTCATCCGGAAAATCCGTACGGGATAAAACCCGAACTTCTCCCTGGATTCCGTGAGTATTAACGATTTTTCCTACATTAAACCATTCCACGCACAAACATCCTTTCGTTTTCGGTTTTCTACTATGAGTTTTATAACTATTAACATAAAAAGCATCATCTAATTGAACGTGAAATCGCTTCAGGTGGACGCTTTCCGCGGGCGTGAATCGTTTGCGACGAAGCTAGCGAAGCGATGCAGGAGCACATCTTTGCACTTCGCCACCTTCCGCTCTTTCACTTGAGAGTTTTATTAAGAGATATGGAGCAAAACAGCGCAGACGCCATGGGGACCAAGCGAAGTGCTGAGATCCACTCGGGCGAAGTGAAACGAGACCGAGTTAGCTCAGCGCAAGCCCCCAGGCAAGCGCAGCTGTTTTGCGGAATATCGGCTATAACGACAATCCCAAGAAAAAAGGAAGGAACCGGGGCTCCTTCCTTTTACTCAATCCACAATATCGAGGTAAGTTTTCTTCTTATGATGATTGCCTGCCGCTGAATACACGATGGCGCGGATGGCTTTCGCCACCCGGCCTTGCTTACCGATAATTTTTCCAGTGTCTTCCTGATGAACAGAAAGCTTGTAGACAATACGGCTATTATTTTCGTCAATTTCAATACGAACTTCTTCCGGATGATCGACCAGCGGTTTCACAACGGTTTCAATCAGCTGCTTCATAAGAAAATCTCCCTTACTTGTTTAATTTGTCGTTATGGAATTTCTCCATAATGCCTTTTTGAGAAAACAAGTTACGAACAGTATCTGATGGTTTAGCACCATCGTGAAGCCATTTCAACACTAACTCTTCGTCGATTTTAACTTCAGCTGGAACTGTCAGTGGGTTGTAAGTACCTACTGTCTGGATTTGACGGCCGTCACGTGGAGCACGTGAGTCAGCTACTACGATACGGTAAAAAGGAGATTTTTTTGCTCCCATACGTTTCAAGCGAATTTTTACTGCCATTTCTTAAAGCACCTCCGAATAGTTTCACACAAGATATTATATTAGCAAGCTTTAAATAGTTTGTAAAGTATTTTTTCTTAACACCTTAAAAAATTATTTAAAAAGTGAGTCCAGGCCTGGCATCGACATCTTTTTCTTGCCTTTTTTGCCGCCCATACCGGACATTTGTTTCATCATTTTCTTCATATCTTCAAATTGTTTCAACAGGCGGTTCACATCCTGTATCGAAGTTCCTGATCCTCTGGCGATCCTTTTTTTACGGTTTGCGTTGATGATCTCAGGAGTTGTTTTCTCTTGAGTCGTCATTGAATAGATGATCGCTTCGACACGGCCCATCTGGCTTTCATCCACTTTTGCGTTTTCCAGCCCTTTGATTTTATTGGCGCCAGGCATCATTTTCAGAATTTCATCCAGTGGCCCCATCTGCTTCACTTGGGCAAGCTGTTCCAGAAAATCATCAAATGTAAAGGAAGACGTGCGGAATTTCTCTTCCAGCTGTTTCGCTTTTTCTTCATCGACATTGGTCTGCGCTTTTTCAATCAGCGACAGCATATCGCCCATGCCGAGAATTCGGGAAGCCATGCGTTCCGGATGGAACACATCGAGCGCATCCAATTTTTCACCCATACCGACGAATTTGATCGGTTTTTGGGTAACTGTGCGGATGGATAATGCCGCACCACCTCGGGTATCACCATCAAGTTTCGTCAAAACGACCCCTGAGATGCCGATTGCTTCATCAAAGCTTTGTGCTACATTGACGGCATCCTGTCCGGTCATCGCATCGACGACCAGGAAGATTTCATCGGGCTCTTTTAATGCACGGATATCTTTCAATTCCTGCATCAAATCTTCATCGATATGCAGACGGCCTGCGGTATCAATGATGACGGTATCCATATGTTCGGCTTTTGCGTGTTCAATCGCCTGGCGTGCAATTTCAACCGGCGAGATATCTGTGCCTTTTGAAAATACCGGAATTGTCAGCTGCTTGCCGATCGTCTCCAATTGCTGAACTGCCGCAGGACGGTAGACATCAGCCGCAACCAATAATGGTTTGCGGTTGTGCTTTTTGCGCAGCAAACCAGCCAATTTACCCGTGGTGGTCGTTTTACCGGCCCCTTGCAGACCGACCATCATGATGACGGTCGGTTGTTTGGTTGAAAAGTTGATTTTGCTTTCTTCGCCGCCCATCAATTCTGTCAGCTCATCTTTAACGATTTTTACGACCTGCTGGCCCGGCGTCAAGCTTTCCATGACATCCGAACCTGCAGCGCGTTCACTTACTTTTTTGACGAATTCCTTGACGACTTTCAAGTTAACATCCGCTTCGATTAACGCGAAGCGGACTTCACGCATCATTTCTTTGACGTCTGCTTCAGACACCTTGCCCTTGCCTTTGATCTTTGTCATGGTGCCTTGCAGGCGTTCGGATAAACCTTCAAATGCCATTCGTTCCGCCTCCTAATCCCATTCTTTTAATTCACTGAGAAATTTACGGATCGATTCATCAGTGAAAGGCTCTTTTTCAAATGAAGAAACCAATTCCTGCCGCCGCTTAAATTTATCAAACAGCTGCAGCTTCGCTTCGTATTCTTCAAGCATTGCTTCAGTCCGGCGAATGTTATCATATACCGCCTGGCGTGTAATATGGTATTCTTCAGCAATTTCACCCAAAGAATGGTCATCCAAATAATACAGCATCATATAACTGCGTTGTTTTGGCGTCAGCAATTCCTGATAGAAATCGAACAGATAATTCATTCGCGTTGTTTTTTCCAAGCCCATCATTTCTGCTCACCCCGTTCATTCTACCAACAACCATACTGAAAATGAATTCAGCTGTCAAGTATTTTTACTTGTCTGCAGAACCTTCTTCAAGCTGTTCTTCCTTATCCAAACCTTCAGCAAACAGGCCATACACATACTTCTGTGGATCAAATGGCTGCAGGTCGTCCATTTTCTCCCCGAGACCGACAAACTTTACAGGAATTTTCAATTTATTGCGGATTGCCAATACGATACCGCCTTTGGCTGTGCCGTCCAGTTTTGTCAGGACGATACCCGTAACTTCTGTGACATCCTTGAACGTCTGCGCCTGGATCATGGCATTTTGGCCCGTTGTGGCATCAAGCGCCAGCAGCACTTCGTGCGGAGCGCCAGGCACTTCACGCGAGATGACGCGGTGGATTTTTTCCAGTTCATTCATCAGATTGACTTTGTTCTGAAGGCGTCCTGCCGTATCACAGATCAATACATCAACGCCGCGGGATTTTGCCGACCGCACTGCGTCGTACATGACCGCAGCCGGATCCGATCCTGCGGCCTGTTTAACGACATCAACGCCAACCCGTTGTCCCCATACATCCAATTGTTCGATTGCACCGGCACGGAAAGTATCACCGGCAGCCAGCATGACGGATTTGCCATCATTTTTCAACCGGTGTGCCAGTTTGCCGATGGTCGTCGTCTTGCCGACTCCATTGACACCCACCATCAGGATGACAGTCAGGCCATCGGCGAATTTGATGTCGTTCAGTTCAGCATCTCCGGCCTGGTAGATTTCCACCAGTTTTTCGGATATGACCGATTGCACATTGGAAGTATCGCGGACATTTTTGCGCTGCACTTCGTAGCGTAAATCGTCCATCAATTCGAGGACAGTTTCAAAACCGACGTCCGCCTGCAGCAGCACTTCTTCGAGTTCTTCGAAGAAATCTTCATCCACTTTGCGGTATTTCGCGACAAGATCATTAATTTTTGAAGTAAATCCGGTACGGGTTTTTTCCAGACCTTCTTTGTATTTTTCGGTTGATTGTTCTTCCTCGGCATTGCCAGCGAATTTATCTTTCAGCTTTTTGAAAAAACTCACTCCATCACTCCTCTAATTATAATTGTTCCTGCAATTTAACAGAAACAAGCTTGGAAATGCCTGATTCCTGCATCGTAATGCCGTAGAGCACATCCGCACCTTCCATCGTCCCTTTGCGGTGGGTGATGACGATAAATTGGGTATCTTCACTGAATTTCTTCAAATATTGGCTATAGCGTACGACATTCGATTCATCGAGTGCCGCTTCCACTTCATCGAGAATACAGAACGGCACCGGGCGTATGTTCAGGATGGCGAATAATAACGCGATTGCCGTCAACGCCCGTTCGCCTCCCGATAGCAAGCTGAGGTTCTGCAGCTTTTTGCCTGGCGGCTGAGCAATGATTTCCACGCCTGTAGCCAGCATATCCTCCGGATTGGTCAGCACGAGATCAGCTGAGCCTCCGCCGAATAATTCTTTGAATACCCGCTGAAAATGGGTCCGGATGGCATGGAAAGTCTCATCGAAACGAGTCGTCATTTCTTCGTCCATTTCGCGGATGACTGTCCGCAACGTTTCTTTCGCCTCATTGAGGTCATTGCGCTGCTCGGTCAGGAAACTGTGGCGCTCCGCCACATGTTCGAATTCCTCGATGGAACCGATATTGACCGGCCCCAGTTCGTCGATGGACTGTTTCAGCAATTTGACCTTTTTGCGCACAACATCTTCCGCGTCTGCGAGTTCAAATTCCATCGCCTGTTCCAGTGTCAGCTCGTATTTGGTTTCGAGTTGAGCGAGAAGGCTCTGAATCTGGACATCCAGCCGCGTCGATTTGACTTCGCAGATGCGGATCGCTTCGACAAAGCCCTTATGAAGCCGCTGAATTTCTTTCAGCTCCTGCTCCAATGCGGTCAACTCGTTCTGATTGGCAGTACGGCGTTCTTTCAGCTCGCCGATCTGCTGCTGTCCGGTCTGCTTTTTATGCGTCCAATTGGCAATTTGAGCAATAATTTCTTCATCAGAATAAACTTTTACCGCTTCTTCCGATTGCATCCACTCGAGCTCTGAACGAATTTCATCCACCTTGCGTGCGCTTTTGTTCCGGCGCTCCAGCAATTCGGTTTCACTTTGGGTCAGCTGATTGACGCGCTCTTTCATGACCGCCATTTTTGATTTCTCGTCAGCAAATCTCACCAGCACCGCGTCGCGGGCACTTTCATTTTGCTGCTTGAATTCGGTCAATTCCTCAATCCGCGCTGAAGTTCCGGAAAGTTCGGAAGTTATTTCACCGAGCCTGTTGGATGCCGTTTCTTTGCGGCCGGTTACCGCATCGAGATCGGAACCTTTGTTTTTCTGTTCAGCCTGGAAGACTTTGAAACGCTCTTTGGTGGTGTTGAGCACGGCGTTGATTTCGCGCAGCGTCATGGCCCGTTCCGATTCCAAATCCCGGTATTTCTCCCCATCCGAGCGCAAATCATTCAGTTTCCGCTCTGTGCTGTGGACGTCGGATTGCTCTTTTTGCACGGTTTTTTCTGCTAGTGCAATCGTGTTCTTCATTTCTTTCGCTTGTTCCTGCAATTGTTCCAGCTCCGCTTTTCGGGTGAAGAACGATGCCTGTGTTTTATTGGCGCCGCCGGTCATTGAACCGCCGGCATTGACGATGTCTCCATCCAGCGTTACGACTCTGTACCTGTTGCCGATCGATTTCGCAATTGCCGTCGCACCCTTCAGGTCATCGGCAATGATGACGTTGCCGAGCAGGTTCTCGATGATCATGCTGTAAGCCGGTTCATAATCCACCAATTCAAATGCCATTTTGATAAATGAGGGATGCTGGCGGACAGAAGCTAATGTGTGTTCGGGAATCGTTCTCGGTTTCATGACAGTCATCGGCAGGAAAGTGGAACGGCCCGCTCTTTTTTCCCGCAGGAAATTGATCGCTTTGCGCGCATCTTCCTCGTTTGCCGTGACAATATGCTGGCTTGAAGCTCCAAGAGCCGTTTCAATCGCTTTTGCATAATCCTGCTCCACTTGGGCAATTTCTGCTACTGCACCGACAATGCCGGATAATTTGCCCTTTTCACGCGCTTGCAGCACTTCCCGGACGCCTTGGAAAAAGCCTGAGAAATCAGCTTCCAATTCCTGCAGCGTCTCGATGCGTGACTCCATTTGCTTTTGTGATTGGTAGGCTTGGAACAGCATATTCTGCTTTTTATCAAATGACGCTTTAGACTGTTGGTAAGCGGTTTCGGTTTCCCGGTATAAAGTACGCTTTTCTTCCAGCAGCGTTTTAATGGTGTTGTGTTTCCCTTCAGCTTCGGCTTTTTCCTTTTCAAGCCTTTGTAGTTCGCTGTCAAAATCTTCCTGTTGCAATGCGATTCTGCTGGTCGATTCCGACAATTGCTGCTGTTGAAGATCGATATTTTTCAATTCATTTTTGACGGTCGCCTGTTCGTTCATCAATTCGATATACTGCGATTTGAAAGATTCGATTTCATTTTCAATGTCGGCCGGAGTTCTGCTCAATTGCTCTTCCAGCTGCCGGATCGAATCCCGGATCTTTTGCTGTTCGGATTTTCGTTCTTCCAGCAGACCCAGCTGCTCGTTGTGCTTTGCCGTCAACAATTCGAGTTCCGCGAGTTCAGCATCCAGATTTTCCTGCAGCTGTTTGGCCTGGCGGTCGGCGTTATGCTTTTTCTCAGACATCAGCAATTTGCGGCCTTCCCATTTCTCCGTTTCGGAACTAGCTTCTATCAGGCTGCTCTGTTGTGCATCAATTTCTCCGTCAAGCTGTGCCAGCAATTTACGGATGTGGGACACCGTCTCTTCTTTTCCGGCGATTTCTCCTGATAATGCCTGTTCTTTAGTAATTTGCGCTTCGGCATCTTCGCCCAATTGTTCCAGTTCAGTCGTCAGGCGGTCAGCGTCAAACGCCAGAAGGGCAATGTCCGAATCCTTCAGCTCTTCACTCATATCCAGAAAGTCACGTGCAGCGGACGCCTGAATTTGCAGCGGTTCCATGCGGCCGTCCAACTCGTGGAGAATATCCAATACACGGTTCAGGTTTTCGTCGGTTTCATTCAGTTTCACTTCCGCCTTTTTCTTGCGCTGTTTGTATTTCAGCACACCGGCGACTTCTTCGAAAATTGAACGGCGTTCCTCCGCTTTGCTGTTCAGGATTTCATCCACCCTGCCCTGCGAAATAATGGAAAAAGCTTCTTTTCCGAGACCGGAATCCATGAAAAGGTCGGTGATATCCTTCAATCTGCAATTTTGCTTGTTTAAGAGATAGGCACTTTCTCCACTTCGAAAAACCCTCCTCGTTACGCTGATTTCGCTGTAATCGAGAGGGACGCGGCCATCTGTATTATCCAAAACCAAAGTAACTTCGGCAAAATTCAACGGTTTTCGTGAATCACTGCCGGCAAAAATGACGTCTTCCATCTTTCCGCCGCGCAATGATTTTGCGGATTGTTCTCCGAGGACCCAGCGAATGGCGTCGGTAACGTTGCTTTTCCCGCTGCCATTCGGTCCCACGACTGCTGTAACACCGGGGACAAAATCGATGCCGATGCGATCAGCGAACGATTTGAATCCCATGACTTCCAATCTCTTCAAAAACATTCTCTAGTCCTCCATTGCTTCCTGCAATTTACGGATTGCCAGCTGAGCTGCCTGCTGTTCCGCTTCTTTTTTGGACCGGCCGTTTCCTATGCCCAACTCTCTGTCGGCCAACGTGACACGTGTCACAAATATACGGCTGTGCGCAGGTCCTTTTTCATCGATGATTTCATAGCTCAATATTCCGGAATTCTTTTGCTGCACAATCTCCTGCAACTGGCTCTTATAATCCATCACATGCGAAAAAGCACCGATTTCCACTTTCGGGAAAAGAATCACTTCCAGAAATGAAACGACCGGTTCGAGTCCCTGATCCAGATACAAAGCCCCGACAAATGATTCAAACACATCAGCAAGCAGTGCCGGACGAGTGCGTCCACCGGTCAACTCTTCGCCTTTGCCGAGCAGGATATATTTGCCGAAATTCAATTCATTTGCAAAAAGAACAAGTGAAGGCTCGCAGACAATTGTTGCCCGCAGTTTCGTCAATTCCCCTTCGCTCATATCGGGATATTTCATATAAAGATAATGGGAAACCGATAATTCCAACACCGCGTCACCCAGAAATTCGAGGCGTTCGTTGTCCGTGAATTTTTTTCGGCGATGCTCATTCACATAAGATGAATGGGTAAAAGCTTGATAGAGCAGTACAGGATTTTGGAAGCTGACATCCAGTTCCTGTTGGAGCTCGCCGAACGCCTTGATGACGCTATCTTTCAGCACGCCCGGCTTTTGTGGGTTAAGGTTTTTTTTAATTGCCATTTTTATCTGCCTTCCTATGATGTTCTTCCGTCAATTTTACCTGTTTTCAGGCTCCAACGCAAAAAAGAATTGACGCATAATCGCTCCAGCTGCAGGCGATTATGCGTCAAGGTCATTTCGTTCAAATTAAAATTTACGCTTGTTTCTTCTCAATGTAAGAAACTGCGTCTCCTACTGTAGCCATGCCTTCTGCATCTTCATCAGAAATTTCCATATCGAATTCGTCTTCAAGCTCCATAACCAATTCAACTACATCCAATGAGTCCGCTCCCAGGTCTCCTGTGAAAGAAGCTTCAAGTTTCACTTCATTCTCTTCTACACCCAGACGATCTACGATTACTTTCGTTACTCTCTCCAATACTGTTGCCAATGTCGTCACCTCCCCTCAATGCAGTATACAGAAAACCAAATTACATGACCATCCCGCCGTCGAGATGCAAAGTTTGGCCAGTCATATACGACGCTTCATCCGATGCCAGGAACAATGCGGCTTTCGCCACTTCTTCCGGCTTGCCAAAACGGCCAAGCGGAATTTGTGCCATCATCGACTGTTGAATGTCTTCATTCAACCCATCTGTCATATCGGTGGTAATAAAACCTGGCGCTACTGCATTGGCCGTGATGCCTCTGCTCGCCAGTTCACGCGCTGTCGTTTTCGTCAAGCCGATGACACCGGCTTTTGAAGCGACATAATTTGCCTGGCCGGCGTTGCCCATTACGCCCACGATGGAAGCAATGTTGACAATGCGGCCAGAGCGCTGTTTCATCATCTGGCGTGTTACCGCTTTTGTGCAGACAAAGACACCTTTCAGATTGGTGTTGATGACATCGTCCCATTCGTCATCTTTCATCCGCATCATCAGGTTGTCGCGGGTGATTCCCGCGTTATTGACCAGAATATCAACGGATCCGAAAGTGGACATCGTCTCTTCGACCATCGCTTTCACAGCTTCTGCGTCAGAAACATTCGCTTTTACTGCGATTGCTTCACCGCCGTTTTCTTTGATCGACGCCACTACCGCTTCCGCTTTTTGCTGGCTGCCGCTGTAATTGACGACAACCTTTGCTCCGGCGTCTGCAAAACGTCGGGCGATTTCAGCTCCGATGCCTCGCGAGCCACCGGTGATTATTGCAGTCTTTCCTGTAAGGTCGCTCATTTTTTCAGCTCCTCTATCGCTTTTTCGCAGGATTCCACATCATGGACCGGCAACACAGTTACCGAGCGGTCGATTTTTTTCACCAGGCCGCTCAATACTTTTCCAGGTCCGATTTCAACGAACACCGTGACACCCAGTTCGATCATTTTGCGCACCGATTGCTCCCATAAAACCGGAGAGTATAATTGGCGGACAAGAAGATCCTGGATCTGCGCGGCGTTCGTTTGAGTTTCCGCCGTGACATTGGCCACCACTGGAACATGCGCATCGAGTAGGAAGGCTTTGCTTAATACTTCCGATAAGTTCTGTGAAGCCGGGCGCATCAATTCCGAATGGAACGGACCACTGACATCGAGTGGAATTGCCCGTTTGGCTCCATTTTCTCTTGCCAGTTTGCAAGCCTCCTCGACTCCCGCTTTGTTACCGGAAATAACGATTTGGCCCGGGCTGTTCAAGTTGGCCAATTGAACGACACCGGTTGAATCCGTCACGCGATCTGTAATTTCTTCAAGGTCTTTGCTATCCATGCCAAGAATCGCTGCCATCGTTCCTTCACCGGCAGGTACTGCTACATTCATGAAAAGTCCACGTTGATGCACAATTTCCACTGCATTTTCGAACGTCATGACCCCGGAAGCAACCAGTGCGCTGTATTCGCCCAGACTGTGGCCGGCTGTATAAGACGGCACAATGCCTTCACGCGCCAAACGTTCCGTGATCATTGAGCTGACCGTCAATAATGCCGGCTGCGCATGATATGTAAGTGTCAGCTCTTCCGCTGGCCCCTCGATCATCAATTTGGATAACTCGAAGCCCAGTGCTTTATCGGCTTCTTCAAAAAAACCACGGCTTCGTTCGTCGCTTAAAAAAGTTTCGCCCATTCCGACTGTCTGCGAACCTTGACCCGGATAGATAAATGCTATTTTCGTCATTCTGCCTGCTCCTTTTTCACCGTGTTGTAAATCGTGCCGGTCACATCAAACTGGATCATCGTACGGGTCTGGCGGATTGCATTGAAAAAAGCCGTGCTGTTTGATGAACCGTGCGCTTTGATGACGGGTGCTTTCAGGCCAAACAAGCCCGCGCCGCCGTATTCGCTGTAATCCAGCATCCCTTTCAAACCGCGCATATCCTCTTTTACCATTGCCGCAGCCAGTTTGTTTTTCATCGAAGACATAAAAACATCTTTGATCATCGCGAAAACATTCATCGCGGTGCCTTCAATCGTCTTCAAAACCATGTTTCCGGTAAATCCGTCCGTCACCACAACGTCCGCTGCTCCATTCAATAAATCCCGGGATTCCACATTGCCGATGAAATTGACCGGCGCTTCTTTCAATAATGGAAATGCCGCTTTGGTCAGATCATTGCCTTTTTTCTCTTCCGTGCCAATATTCAATAAACCGACCGTCGGATTTTCGATGCCGCGTACTTTTTCGGCATAAATGCTGCCCATGATGGCATATTGGACAAGGTGCTCCGGTCGCGCTTCGGCGTTCGCCCCCATATCCAGCATGACAAAACCTTTGCCGTCTATTGTCGGCAATGTCGGTGCCAACGCCGGACGGTCCACTCCGTCGATACGGCCGACGATAAACAGACCCGCTGACATCAATCCGCCGGTATTGCCCGCAGAAACGCAAGCATCCGCAGTTCCGTCTTTAACCGCCTGCGCCATCCGCACCATCGAAGCGTCTTTCTTTCTTCTGACCGAACGCACCGGATCATCTTCGGCTTCGATCTTCTCTTCACAGTGAAAGATCGTCAAACGTTCATGATCCTTCAAATAGGGCTGCATTTTTTCCTGATGGCCGAAAAGCTGGATTTCCAGATCGTTGAATTCGTCCAGCGCTTTAAGCACACCTTCGATTATTTCTTTTGGCGCGTTGTCTCCGCCCATGGCATCTACTGCTATTTTCATCCAACTTCACCTTCACTTTGCTCCGTCATTCGATACATTTCAAATGTCCCGATAAAAACTGTCACCTGGTCAACCGTTGATACGACTTTGACGAATGCCCGGTTCTTTTCGGGCTGCCTGTCGATCACTACAGCTTTCGCCACGATTCGCTGGCCCGCTTTAACGGGACGCAGGAACTGCAATTCCGATTTCACGGTCAACGCCAATTCTTCGTTCATAATGGCAACTGCCAGTGAGTTTGCCTGCGCAAAAAGATGATGCCCACGGGCAATCTGGTTGCGCTGGAAAACATGTTCCGGTTTGACGTCAAAAATTGAAATCGCTTTTTCATCCAATTCAATATCGATGATTTCTCCAATCACTTCATCTATTGGAAGCGACTTTACTTCATCTTCAAAAGTCTTTACGGCCACGTGTTTTATTCGTTCACGCAGTTCCGGTATCGCTAATTCCATCCGATCGAGCCTGATTGTCTGAACACTGACATCAAATTCGGCTGACAGCTCTTCGTCTGTCACGAACGGGTTTTCAACTATCGACTTCTTTAACGCTGTTTGCCGTTCTCTTTTCGTCCGTTTCACATTGTCACCGCCCGCTATTAGCACTTGGTACTAATATCAGTATATGGAAATAAAAAAAAGAATGCAAGGGCGAATCTCAAGCCCCGCATCCTCAGTCCAACCGCGCCATCGACAATGCGCCGGATTCTTCCAGCATTCTCCGCAGGCATTCGGTGTCACTGCCCGTCCAGAATTCATCGCTGTTGATGAGAATTTCGGCATCTTTTCGCGCTGTTTCAAGTGCCCTGTAATCATGGATCAGATCCGCCATCTTGAATTCAGGAATGCCGCTTTGTTTTCGGCCAAAGAAATCTCCCGGTCCCCGGAGTTTCAGATCCTTCTCCGCCAACACGAAACCATCATTCGTTTCAGTCATCGACGTCATCCGCTCTTTGCCGATTTCCGTTTTCGGATCCGCCAGCAGCACACAATAGGATTGCTCACTGCCTCGTCCGACACGCCCTCTCAATTGATGGAGTTGCGACAAACCGAATCGTTCCGCGTCATAAATCAACATGAACGACGCGTTCGGCACATTGACTCCGACTTCTACGACAGTCGTCGACACCAGCACGGCAATTTCCCCTTCCGTGAAGGAACGCATCGTTTCTTCCTTTTCATCTGAGTGGAGCCGGCCGTGCATCAAGCCGACAGTGTATTTGCCGTGGAAAACACTTGATAATTGGCTGTACAATTCTACCGCATTCTGAAAATCGAGTTTATCCGATTCTTCGATCAGCGGGCAGATGACATACGCTTGCCGGCCAGCGGCGAGTTCTTTTTCCATCCGGCCGACGATTTTTCCGAACATATCTTTTTTCATCCAGAAAGTTTGTATTTCTTTTCGGCCTACCGGCATCTCGTCGATAACGGAGACATCCATTTCCCCGAAAGCGGAAATCGCCAGCGTGCGCGGAATCGGCGTCGCTGTCATAAACAGCACGTCGGGATTGTATCCTTTATCTTTTAACACCCGGCGCTGATCGACGCCGAAGCGATGCTGCTCATCAGTGATGACCAGCCCCAGCTTCTTGAACTGGACGTCGGGTTGAATAAGCGCGTGGGTGCCGATCAGAATGTCGATTTCCCCATTCGCCAATTGTTCAAGGATCAGCTGGCGTCTTTTGCCTTTCACCGAACCGGTCAATAAGGCAATGGTTACCGGAAATGGCTCGAACCATTCCGCCAAGGTATTGGCATGCTGCTCAGCCAAAATTTCAGTCGGCGCCATCAATGCGCCCTGCAGACCAGCCGTTACACTGGCATACAGCGATATCGCCGCGACTACGGTTTTGCCGGAGCCCACATCCCCTTGCAGCAAGCGGTTCATGCGAAAAGGTTCTTTCATATCTTTGGATATTTCATTGACGACGCGTTTTTGCGCTCCCGTCAATTCGTATGGCAGGGATTGGACGAAATTCCGGACCTTTTCGACATCATAATCAATGAATGATCCGCCTTCTTCCTCCCGATTCTTTTTGCGCAAGGCCTGCATTTTTAATTGGAACATCAACAGTTCTTCGTAGACAAAACGCCGGCGCGCCTGCTTCAGCGACTCACCGTCCGGCGGAAAATGAACCCATTCCAGCGCTTCCGCGAGCGGCGCCAATTTATACTCCACCATCAATTTCTGCGGAATACATTCCTCCAAATCGCCTTTCGCCAAATCAAGTGCCTGGCGCATCAGTTTCCGGAACGTCTTCTGATGGATCGATCCTTTGAGGCTGTAGACCGGTTCAAAGTCTGCACCATCCGTACGGGGACCCATCGAATGATTGGATACCGTGATAATTTGCCGGCCGCGGTCCCATTTGCCTGTCAGCGTAATGATTTCGCCGATGTGCAATTTGGTTTTCACGTAATGCTGGTTGAAAAATACCGCTTTGATCAAATGCCGGCCCACCATCACCTGGACCGTCGTCCGTGATTTATTTTTACCTAAAAAAAGGACGGAAGGTTCGCTCTCGACCCTTCCCTCCACAGTGACTCGCTCATTATGCGGTGTGTCCACCAGATCTTTCAGCTGAAAATCTTCATGGCGGTACGGAAATGTCATTATCAGATCATCGATCGTTTCAATGTTCATTTCCTTCAACGTTTCAGCTGCCTGTTTGCCAACGCCCTTCAGGACGGCGACAGAATCATTACTTGCCACTGCCGACCACGGCTCCGCCGAAAATTTTCGACTCCAGCCATTTGCCTGTCGGAGTTGCCGCGAGTCCGCCTTTCGCGGTTTCCTTTAACGCACTCGGCATCGACTGGCCGATTTCGAACATCGCGCCGATGACTTCATCACACGGAATGCGGCTCGTTACGCCGGCCAAAGCCATGTCCGCCGCCACTACGGCATTCGACGCGCCCATTGCATTTCGTTTTACACATGGAACTTCCACTAATCCGGCAACCGGATCGCAAACCAACCCGAGCATATTCTTCATCGTGATGGCAAATGCTTCCGAACTTTGCTGCGCTGTGCCCCCGGCCATTTCAACGATTGCCGCTGCAGCCATTGCTGCGGCTGAACCGACTTCCGCCTGGCATCCACCGGCAGCACCGGAAATCGAAGCATTATTTGCGACAACAAAGCCGAACGCTCCGGAAGTAAATAAATAACGGATCATTTGTTCCCGCGTCGGGTTCAATTGATTTTTCACCGCAAACAAAGTGCCCGGTACGACGCCAGCAGAACCGGCAGTCGGTGTCGCACAGATAGTGCCCATCGCGGCATTCACTTCGTTTGTCGCGACCGCTTTACTAACAGCGTCAAGCATTAGGTTACCCGACAGTGAATTGCCTTTTTCGATATAGGCCTGCAGCAATACGGCATCTCCTCCAGTCAAGCCGGACACGGAATGCACGCCTTTCAGCCCTTTTTCAACCGCTTCTTCCATGACCGTCAGATTGCGTTCCATCTGCACCATGATTTCTTCGCGTGTGCGTTGCGTGATGATAATCTCCTGTTCGATCATGATTTCAGATATCAATTTATTTTCATTTTCAGCTCGTTCAACCAATTCTTTAACGTTACGGAATAAAACATCCATTATTGCATCCTCCTGTTCAATCAGCGATTCTTGTCACTTGTGTGATGTTCGGCAACTGCCGTAATTCATCCATTACCACTTTATCAACCGTCTGATCCACTTCGATGACCATCAAGGCCATTTCGCCCCTTTGTCGGCGTGACACTTCCATGTGGCCAATGTTGATATCGAATTTGTACAAACAATTGGAAACGTTTGCAATACACCCCGAACGGTCATCATGCACCACGAGGATTGCCGGATGATTTCCTGACAGCCGCAGCGGGAAACCGTTCAATTCGGTGATCTCGATTTTGCCGCCGCCGATTGAAATGCCGACCATCGACATTTCTGACTGGCTGTCACCAACCACGACCCGGGCTGTATTCGGGTGATCCGTATGGCCCGTCTCCGGAATAAATTCAAATTCCATTCCGGCCAGAGCCGCTTCTTCAAAAGAAGTTTTTATGCGTTCATCATCTGTATCGTAGTCGAGAAGGCCGCCGACAATGGCGACATCCGTGCTGTGCCCTTTATAGGTTTCGGCAAACGAGCCGTAAAGATGGATTTTTGCCCATTCCGGCTGGCGCCCGAATAAATCCCTCGCTACTCTGCCAATGCGGGCTGCTCCCGCTGTATGTGAAGAAGATGGTCCAATCATGACCGGACCGATTATATCAAAAACAGATTTGAACTTCATTGCTCAAACCCCTTTCTCTCAATTTGCGTATAGCTCCAGTTTACACGATTTAAATGCTTTAGACAAAGAAAATAAAGCTCAGCCCCCTGGCGGCAGGAATGCTCGAGTCTTTTTCGGCAAATCAAAAAGCCTGCGAAGAAAAGGTTTCCTTTTTCTTCGCAGGCTTGAACAATTATTTGATTATTCCACAGAAAGAATGTAAGGGTAGAGCGGCTGTTTGCCGTTGTGAATTTCCACTTCCACCTCGTCGTTCAGCGACTCGATGAATTCACCAAGTTTCTTCGCGTCTTCTTCGGTAACATCTTCCCCGTAAAGAATCGTGACAATTTCAGAATCTTCATCGATGAGCTTTTTCACCAATTCTTCCGTCACATTTTCCAGCTGTTTATTCGACACGACAATCTTGCCTTCGGAAATCCCCATGAAATCATCTTTCTTGATGGTGATTCCGTCAATAGAAGTATCACGGACTGCAAACGTTACAGAACCCGATTTCACATGCTTCGATGCGCCGGTCATAGTTTTACGGTTTTCTTCGACACTTGCCGAAGGATTGAAGGCCAATAAAGCAGCCATTCCCTGTGGGACGTCTTTCGTCGGCACCACGGCAGCTTCGATTTCAAGAATCTCAGCGGCCTGTTCTGCAGCCATGATGATGTTTTTATTGTTCGGCAGGATCAGGACGCGTTCGGCAGAAACCGATCTGATGGCATTGACGATGTCTTCTGTTGAAGGGTTCATCGTCTGGCCGCCCTCGATGACGTAAGATGCGCCGATGCTGCGCAATAATTCCGCAACGCCTTCGCCCATCGCCACTGTGACGACTGCGTAAGGATGTGTCGTTTCCTGCTTTTTACCTTCTTTTTTAAAGTCTTCGCCAACAATGTCGATATGCTGCTGGCGCATGTTTTCTATTTTCATGCTGATCAGGCTGCCGTAATCCTGACCATATGTAAGGACTTTCCCCGGTTCTTCGGAGTGGATATGGATTTTGGCCACTTCGTCATCCGCGATGACAAGAAGCGAATCCCCGTAAGCACTAAGATCTGTGCGGAATGAAGCCTCATCAAACTGCTTTTTGCCGTCTTCGAATTTCACCATGAATTCGGTGCAATAGCCGAATTCGATATCCGATGTATCCATAAAACCGGCAATCGTTTTATGATGTTCTGCGCTGACCAGGTCCGTCATGGAATTATTAACATGCTTCTCCGGCAATTCCTCGCCTTTCAGGCATGCCAAAAAGCCTTCATATACATATACGAGGCCTTGCCCGCCGCTGTCCACTACGCCGACTTCCTTTAAAACCGGGAGTAGGTCAGGCGTTCTTTCGAGTGACGCTTTTGCTTCCGCCACAATTCCTTCGAATACCACGATTATATCGCTTTCATCTTTTGCCAATTCGACTCCTTTAGCAGCTGAATCTTTTGCGACTGTAAGAATTGTGCCTTCGACAGGTTTCATGACCGCTTTATAAGCCGTTTCAACTCCGTGCTGAAAAGCATCAGCCAATTGCTCAGCTGATAATTCCTTTTCATTGACGATCGCTTTTCCGAATCCACGGAATAATTGGGAAAGAATGACGCCCGAATTTCCGCGCGCGCCCATCAGAAGGCCTTTCGACAAAGCAGAGGCTGTCTTGCCGATGTGCTCTTGCACATTTGCCTCTGTTTCTTTCGCTCCTGATGTCATGGATAAATTCATGTTCGTTCCAGTATCGCCGTCAGGCACCGGAAAAACGTTTAATGCATCTACATAATCCGCATTCTGGAACAAATGATGGGCACCCATCTGTACCATTTCGGCGAATTTAACACCGTTTAATGACTTCATAACCGATTCTTCCTCCTCCTACGGGTTCGTGACTCGAACTCCCTGAACATAAATATTAACAGCCTTAACAGGCATGCCAAGTGTTTTTGTAATTGTATATTTCACTTTGGACTGCACCTGGTAAGCCACTTCTGAAATTTTAGTGCCGTAGCTGATGATGACATACATATCTATGTTCAGATCACTGCCTTCCTGGCGCACAATCACGCCTTTGGCAAAATTCTCTTTTCTTAGTATATCAGTCAGACCATCGCGTATCTGATGTTTCGTCGCCATTCCGACAATGCCGTAACATTCGATTGCAGCGCCTCCAGCGATTTGAGCAATCACATCATTGGAGATATCGATTTGACCATAGTCATTTTTTATTTCAATCGACATTAAGAATTCCTCCTTGAGTCCTATTTCACTCTTATCATTCTACAACAAACCGCATTATAAGAAAAGCCGGCGATTTTAGGTGTAAAGGTTTTTTTCTTTAAAGGGGTGGAAAATTAGTTGCAAACCGTAAATGTCTATGGTAAATTATTAAAGTATGTGAAATGAAAAACGAACTGAAATTCTATCATAATTTTCAGCTTCACTTGTGAGGAGGTACTTACATGGCTAAAGTATGTGCAGTAAGCGGACGTAAGGCTCGCGCCGGAAATGCTCGTTCACACGCAATGAATTCGACTAAACGTACATGGGGAGCAAACCTTCAAAAAGTTCGCATCCTTGTTAACGGTAAACCGAAACGCGTATGGGTTTCTGCAAGAGCAATGAAATCAGGAAAAGTTGAGCGCGTTTAATCGTTCTCATGGATAATGCCAGGTCTGACAATCGTCAGCCTGGCATTTTTTCGTGGGGATTTTTAATAACATCTTTCTACACGAAATTAATAATATAGAATAACCGATATTGCGCAAAACAGCTTATCTAAGTACTGCTCCTCATCCTCTACTCATCTGCACTCTCGATCATGATGCAGTTTCCTTCTATAAAAGAGACCTCTCCTGCACCGTCGAGTTCGTTGCTGATAAAGCGGGTCGAGCCGTAGGGGATCGTTTCATCTGCCACTTCGTATTTAAAGCCGTTCAAATTGAAGCCTTTGATTTCTTCGGCGAACGGATAGAAAGACATGAAACGATAACGATCGTCGCTTTTGATGTTATGGCTTCCGGGTTGCAAGAAACGGATGCGATTTTGCTTGTTGATCAGAAAAAACTCAGTGTCGGGATATTTCAGATGATAAGCGTAAATGGCGTGCAATGCACTCATATAATGATCGAGACGGCCACCGGTGACACCCGTGACAATAACGGTTTCCGGGTGGAACTCCATCGCTTTTTCCAGCGCCATTTCGGTGTCTGTTTCATCTTTATCGGCAGCTGCCGCCTGCACCTCCGGCAGCAGCTGTTGGATCCGATTGAATTGCTCTTCAGTGACCGAATCAAAATCCCCTACCGCCGCAGCCAGTTCGATGCCTCTTTCGATAAGCGCTGTCGCCCCAGCGTCCACTCCGATATAAAGATATTCCGCCCATAGCGAAAAGTCCGGCAATTCTTCTGCCGGACCTCCTGCCAATATAATCACTTTCACGAAATCGCCTCTTGCCCAGCCTTTTTGATGCGCTGAAGGGCGGCCGCGCGGTCAACATTACCATAAATGGCAGACCCGGCAACGAATACATTGGCACCGGCTTTGGCACAAGCGACAATCGTTTCTTCATTGATGCCGCCATCAATTTCGATATCGATGTCCAAGCCTTTGTCTTTGATGATTTGGGCTAGTTGCTCCACTTTCGGCAACACGGATTCGATGAATTTCTGCCCGCCAAAGCCTGGATTGACTGTCATAAACAGCACCAGGTCAATGTCTTCAAGGACCGGCAAAATCGCTTCCACCGGAGTATGCGGATTCAAGACGACGCCCGGTTTGACGCCGAACGAACGGATCAACTGGATGGTTCTGTGCAGATGCGGACTCGCTTCAACGTGAACGGTGATATAATCCGCTCCGGCTTTTGCAAAATCTTCAACATAACGATCAGCATTTTCAATCATCAGATGGACATCGAACGGCAGTTTTGTCAGTGGACGGATCGCTTCCATAACAACTGCGCCAAATGAAATATTCGGAACAAAATGGCCATCCATTACATCAATATGAATCCAATCGGCCCCTGCTTTTTCGACTTCTGCAACTTCTTCCCCAAGTTTCGCGAAATTCGCTGCTAAAATAGACGGTGCAATTTTAATCATTGGAATACCTCGGCTTTCTTGTCATAATTTCTTCCAAAAATTTCAAATAGTGTTTATATCGATAGGCCGGAATTTCGCCGGCATCCACCGCTGCTTTGATGGCGCATTTCGGTTCATTGGAATGCAGGCATTCCCGGAATTTACAGCTGTTCGAGCGTTCCGCCATTTCCGGAAAACAGCCCGACAGCTCTTCTTTTTCCATCGTATCGAAATCGAAAGAACTGAAACCGGGTGTATCCGCCAACAAACCGCTGTTGACTGCAATCAATTCCACGTGGCGTGTTGTATGCTTCCCGCGGTTCAATGCTTTCGAAATGTCATCGGTTTTCAGCTCAAGAGAAGGAAGAATCGTATTAAGCATCGTTGATTTCCCTACACCCGATTGGCCTGCCAGCACGCTGATCTTGCCTTCGAGTACCGGCAGCAGCCGCTGCTGGAGATTCGGATCATCAATATACGTTGGAATAACTTCATAGCCAATTTTTTCATAGTCAGCTATATATTTCATTATTTTTTCTTTTTCTGCTTCATTGACCAAATCCATCTTAGTCAGGCAAATCACCGGTTTGATGCCATGAGATTCAATGGCAGTCAGGAAACGGTCCAATAAGAGCGGGTGGAAATCTGGCTGCTTAGCTGAAAAAACAAGAAGTGCCTGGTCGACATTGGAAATCGGTGGACGAACCAATTCGTTTTTACGTTCGTAAACGTGCAAAATGGTTCCTTCCAGGTCATTATCCGCTTTATAGTCCACAAAATCCCCGACCAGCGGTGAGATTTGCCTGTTGCGGAAAACTCCTCGGCCGCGGCATTGAATATACCGCTCGCCGTCGTCATCCAATACATAATAAAACCCGCTGAGCGCTTTTCTTATTTGACCTTTCGGCATATGTTTCCTCCTTCTTATTCAACGTTATTGTATTCGATGGTTTCTTCTTTGATCACTGTGCCATCACGCAGAATGCGGTACACTGCCTGGTTTCCTTCGGCAATTTGCAATTGGATTCGGCGCTCGGCATCTTCTGTAATGGTGAATTCCTCTTCGGGCTCGGCCATCGTTCGGGTCTCATCTTGAATGTAGATCTGGATCACTTGCTCCACCGGCTCTTCGCCTTCTTCTGCCGGTGTTTCAGGTTCATATGGAATCTGGACGGTGTGAATATACGTTTTTTGCGGCAATTCCCGCGGACCGGATGACAGGACGACATCTATTGCGCTGCCTGCTTCCAGTTCACTGTCCGCTCCAGGAGATTGCGAAATCACGGTTCCTACAGCCGCCTCAGCAGATGGTTCCTCATCAACAATATTAATATGGAAGCCGGTGGAACGCGCATATTCACTGAGCGCCGCTTCATCATAACCTGAAAGGTCTGCTACAGAACGCATGTCTTTTCCTTTGCTGACAACGAATTCGAGTTCCGTTTCACTCGGAATGATGTCGCTGCCCGCTTCAGGGCTTTGTGCCAGAATTTCTCCTGCAGGTTCCTCCGAAAACTCTTCTGTCTCGTTTATCGAAAGAAAACGGGGTTCGAGCAATTCCCGTGTCTGGCCAATATTCCGGCCGACATAATCCGCCATTTCGGAAGATTCCTTGCCAAGACTCAAATACATTTGAATTTCGGATTCCACACTCCGCATTTTTCCGGCTTCTGGAATTGTGCGGATGACTAACCCTTCCTCAACCTCCTCGGAATGGCGTTCACGCTCTTCTATAATGACAAAGCCGAAAGACTCGAGTTCTTCAATCGCCTCGTCGCGCTCCATGCCAGACACATCGGGCACTGCGGCCTGTTGCGGACCAAAGAGATCGGGAAATGCCAGCGCCACGGACAAGCCTGCAATTACGAGGAATAGGATGGCCCCTATAACCCATGGCAATTTTTTCTTCTTTTCTTTTTTCGGCGGCTGTTGATCTTTTACCGCTTTGGAATTAATTTTTTTCGAAGAAGCGTTGGTAATTGTTTCTTCCGCGTTGACGTAAGACGACGAATCTTTAATGGCCGGCATAGCCCGGGTGGCGTCCTGGTCGATCGGTACAGTAAACTTCGGTTCATTCAGCCGCTCCGGCAACAGCACCGTTGACAGATCTTCATTCATTTCGTCAGCCGACTGGTAGCGGTGTTGCGCATCTTTTGCAGTTGCTTTTAACACGACGTTTTCCAAACTTTGTGGAATTGTCGGCACGATTTGACGCAACGATGGTGTCTCGGTCTGCAAATGTTTCAAAGCAATTGACACCGCCGATTCGCCTGAAAACGGCAGTCTGCCTGTCAAGAGTTCATACATGACGATGCCGAGGGAATAAATATCCGATTTTTTCGTGGCATTGCCTCCGCGCGCCTGTTCGGGCGACAGATAATGTACCGTCCCAAGTACTGAATTGGTCTGCGTGTAGGAAGTTGCGCTCAAAGCCATCGCAATCCCGAAATCGGAAATTTTCACATTTCCTTCTGCATCCATCAGAATGTTCTGTGGCTTGATATCCCGGTGGACGATCTGGTTATGATGGGCATGTGCCAAAGCAGAAGCCAATTGTGTCATAATCTTCACTGCCCGTTCGGGTGCTATCGGTGAATGTTCGATTATGTATTCTTTTAACGTTTTTCCCGGTACGTATTCCATGACAAGATAGGGAATCGCACCATCTTCACCCACATCGAAAATATTGACGATGTTCGGATGGGCCAGGCTGGTTGTCGACAGTGCTTCCCGTTGAAACCTTCTGCGGAGCTCTTCTTCATTTGAGAAATCATAGCGCAGCAGTTTGATGGCGATGTCCCGGTCCAAAATCATATCGTGGGCCAGGTAGACATTCGACATGCCGCCTCCGCCGATCAATTCCTTAATCTTATAGCGGCCATTGATATTTCTGCCGATTAACATAGTTATACCTCCCCAGCTTTCGAGGCAAGAAGCACAAACGAAATATTGTCTTCTCCTCCCTTTTCATTGGCAAGATCAACTAAATCTTTCCCCTTCTGGGATAGCGCTGAATGGGAACCGACAATTTCGGCGATTTCGTTTTTGTTTATTTTATTGCTGAGGCCGTCGGAACAAATTAGAACATAGGAATTGTCGGTGAGTTCAAGTTCAAGCATTTCCCCTTCAATATTGCGTTCTGTTCCCAGTGCCCGCACGATCCAGTTCTTTTTCGGATGGTCTTCCGCTTCTTCTTCGCTGATTTCGCCATTGTCGACAAGAACATTTACATAGGAATGGTCACGCGTGATCTGTTCGGCTTTGCCATTGAATGTGTAAACCCGGCTGTCACCAATGTGACAAACCACGCATAGATTATTTTCGACAAGAGCCGCAATCAGCGTCGTCCCCATGCCTTTGCA
Source organism: Planococcus daihaiensis (assembly GCF_049262615.1). Classification (GTDB taxonomy): domain Bacteria; phylum Bacillota; class Bacilli; order Bacillales_A; family Planococcaceae; genus Planococcus. The sequence continues at coordinate 353,355 of NZ_CP175504.1, forward strand.
TTCGGGATGGCTTTCTGCGTAATCGAAAACCTCGGAGTTAATGATTCTGATCTTTTCATCCAGCCATCTTTTTTTGCTTTCAATAGAAGCAAAATTTTCTCTGTCGGCCGTCATGAAATGCTTGCTCATTGCATCGACCGTCATTTCGCTCGCTACATCTCCTGCATTATGGCCGCCCATTCCGTCTGCGACCATCGCCAGGATCAATCCATCCGGTCTCTTGAGAACCGCAACACGGTCCTCATTCACTTCTCTTTTTTTACCTGTATCGCTTTCCATGACATATTGAAACAACAATCTCTACACCCCATCCCAAATCAATTAGAATTGCTGATCATTCAATTGTTTCTGTTTTGCGGAAAGCAGCGATGAAAAAGCCGTCGCTCCCAAAGTCCTGCGGGAAAACCTGTACGAAACCTGTGTGCTTGACACCCAGCGCTTCGGGCAATACAACCTGGATTTTCTCCATTTCAGGATGATTCTTCAAAAACCTTTCCGCGGTTCCGCGATTTTCCGTGTTATCTACGGTGCAAGTACTATAGACCAGTATGCCGTCAGGTTTCAGCAACTCCGCTGCTTGATCCAATAATTCAATCTGAATCTCCTGCAAGCGGGTGAAATCCTCTTCTTTTTTCGTGTATTTAATGTCCGGTTTCCGTTTGATCACACCGAGGCCGCTGCACGGGGCATCAACCAAAATCCGGTCAAATTGCTCCTTGCCGAAACGTTCGACGCTCTTTTTGCCGTCTCCGACTTCGGTTTCAATGACAGAATGGCCAAGACGGTCGGCTGATTCGCGGATGAGCTTCACTTTATGCGGATGCAGATCCATTGAAAAGAGCGTTCCGCGATTTTCCAGTTTCTCCGCAATATGCGTCGACTTGCCTCCGGGTGCTGCGCACATATCAAGCACTTTCATCCCGGGCTCCAGCTGAAGAGCATAAGAAGGCAGCATCGAACTTTCATCCTGGATGGTGATAAAGCCTTTATCGAATGTCACTGTTCTAGCCGGCTGGCCACCTGTTATGACCAGACATTCCGGAATGATTTCGCTCGGTACCGCTTCGAGACCCTCGGATTCGAGCATCTCAATCACTTCTTCCACTGTCGCTTTGACCGTATTGACTCGGACCGTCTGAGACGGGATTTTATTGTTTTCCAAAGCCATTTCACGCGTCTTTTCAAGACCGAACTGTTCTGCCCAGCGTTTAATCATCCATACCGGGTGGCTTGTTTCAATCGATATTTTTTCAATCGGATCCGCAATCACATTAAAGGAACGGACGCCCGAACGCTGAACGGATCGAAGCACGCCGTTCACTAAAGAAGCGACGCCTCCGTGCCCGCGCCTTTTGGCAATTTCCACAGCTTCGTGAATCACGGCATGGGAAGGGACGCGGTCCAGATAAACGATCTGATAGAGCGACATCCGCAATAGGGTTTTAACCCACGGCTCCACTTTGCCTTTCAAAAAGGGCTCCAGATAATAATCCAGCGTCAGTTGATGCTGCAGCGTGCCGTACGTTATTTCTGTCAGCAAGCCCCGGTTTTTCGCCGAGATGCCGTAGCTTTCAATGGTCTGATGCAGCAAAAGATTGCTGTAAGCCTGTTTGTTTTCCACAGCCCACAGAATCGAAAATGCTGCATCGCGGACATTGCCGTGCAATTTTTTATTTTTCATTCAAAAAAATCTCCTGCCTGTATTTTAGGTCCGGTTAAATAGTCTTTTGCCGACATCCGTTTTTTGCCAGCCGGCTGCAGTTCCGTAATGGCGAGAATGCCTTTGCCCGTTTGGACATGAACCGCATCTTCAGTGACTCTGACCACTTCACCCGGCTTGCCGGTTGTCGTTTCATCAACTATTTCGGACCACCAGATTTTCATGTTATCTTGTTTAAAACCGGTATAAGCAACCGGCCACGGGTGAAGCCCGCGCACCTGATTGTAAATTTCTTCTGCAGAACGGTTCCAGTCGATGCGCTCCTGCTCGCGTGAAATATTGCGCGCATAAGTCACTTTGGTTTCGTCCTGCGGTATGCGGTCGTTTGTGCCCGCCACAATGGACGGCAGCGTTTCTTTCAATAATTCCGTTCCGGCAACGCTGAGCTTGTCGAACATGCTGCCGGTATGGTCGTTCTTGTCGATCGGCACGGAGATTTGTGAAATAATATCGCCGGCATCCAGACGGTCTACCATATACATAATGGTCACGCCGGTTGCCGTTTTGCCATCGATGATTGCCTGGTGGATCGGTGCGCCACCGCGGTAATCCGGCAAAAGTGAGGCGTGGACATTGATGGCACCGAATTTCGGCGTCTCTAATATTTCAGTCGGCAGAATTTGCCCGAATGCTGCTGTTACCACTAAATCCGGTTTCAGATCCAGTACAACTTGCAGTTCTGCCGGATCCTTCAATTTTTGCGGTTGATAGACCGGCAAGCCCAGACGCAGCGCTTCTTCTTTGACCGGTGTCGGTGTCAGCACTTTCTTGCGGCCAACGGGACGATCCGGCTGCGTTACCACGGAAATCACATCATAGCCTTCTTCCACAAGCATGCGGAGAATCGGAGCTGAAAAAGCGGGCGTTCCCATAAAGACGATCCTTGTCAAAAGGGTTCCTCCTCTTCCTGGGCACGGATCATTTCATCCAACTCTTCCTGTGTGATGAATTTCGTGATTTTTCCGGTGAACAGAATGCCGTCCAAATGATCCATTTCGTGGAGGATGGCACGGGCTTCGTAGCCTTCAGCTTCCAGTTCATACCAGGAGCCGTCGCGTTCCTGCGCTTTTATTTTGATATGATCGTAGCGTTCCACTTCGCCGAAAACACCCGGAAAACTCAGGCAGCCTTCGATATCTGTATCCGATCCTTCAAAAAGAACCAGTTCCGGATTGATCATTTCAATGCGGTCCTGCCCTTCACGAAAATCTACGATTGCTGCACGCACTGCTGTTCCCACTTGGGGAGCAGCAATGCCGACACCGTCTGCTTCTATCATCGTTTCATGCATATCATCCAAAAGAACAGCCAGATTTTCGTCGAATGTTGTTACGGGTGAACAAACTGTTTCCAGCACTTCGCTGGGGTGTTTTACGATTGTACGTATAGCCATTGTCATTTCCTCATTTCTTCTACATCACTGAAGTCGGATTCATGTCGATCGCCAAAGTCGTCCCTTTTTTAAGCCATTCGGAGCGATAAATCTTGATCAATTGCTGCATCACTTCAGTCAGTTTCGGTTCTTTTTTGTATTTTATCAAACATTGATATCTATATCTATTGTTGACGCGGGCAATCAATGAAGCAGAAGGACCGATGATCATTGTTCGGTCCGACAGATGCTGCCGAAGATATTCGACGGTTTGCTGCGCGTATTCCGAAACAGTCATCAGGTCTTCATGCGTAAATTGAATGTTGACGACATAATAATACGGAGGGTAGCCGCTGGCCCGTCTCATTGCCATTTCCTGATCAAAGAACGGTTCATATAATTGGTCTTTTGCAAAAGTGATCGCATAATGTTCCGGCGTATAGGATTGGACAAAAACCGTTCCCGGCAGCACATCCCGCCCGGCGCGTCCGCTGACCTGTGTCAGCAATTGATAGGTTTTTTCAGCTGCGCGGAAATCTGGCAAATGCAAAGTGGTATCCGCGGATAATACGCCTACGAGCGTGATATTCGGAAAATCAAGCCCTTTGGCAATCATTTGGGTGCCGAGGAGGATATCAGCTTTTCCTTCTCCGAAAGCGTTGAGTATTTTTTCATGGGCGCCTTTATTTCTCGTCGTATCAACGTCCATGCGCAAAACACGGGCTTCCGGAACCAGTTTTGCCAGCTCTTCTTCGACTTTCTGTGTGCCGGTGCCGAAAAAGCGTATATGTTCACTTTGGCATTCCGGACATGTATGCGGTACCTGTTCGTCGTAGCCGCAATAATGGCATTTCATCATTTCACTCGAACGGTGATAAGTGAGAGAAATATCACAATTCGGGCATTGCATGACCGTTCCGCAATCGCGGCACAGAACAAAGGAAGAATAGCCGCGCTTGTTCAAAAACAGCACCGTCTGCTCCCCTTTTTCCAAACGTTCGCGGATGGCATCCGCCAATTGCACCGAAAACATGGAGCGATTGCCGGTTCTCAGCTCTTCCCGCATATCCACGATGTGCACCGCTGGCAACGGCTGGTTGCGTGCCCGTTTTTCCAGCACCAGCAACTCGTAAACCCCTTTTTGGGCACGTGCGTAGGATTCGAGTGAGGGAGTAGCGCTGCCCAAAATCACTGGGCAATTATGGAATTCTCCCCGCCAAATGGCCATATCGCGTGCGTGGTATCGCGGAGAATCATCCTGTTTATAGCTGGATTCGTGTTCTTCATCGAGAATGATCAAACCCAGATTCTCAAACGGAGCAAATATTGCAGACCGGGCCCCGACGACAACTTTCACTTCGCCGCGCTGGATTTTCCGCCATTCGTCGTATTTTTCCCCGGCTGACAATCCGCTGTGAAGAACGGCAACCATGTCGCCGAAACGTTCTTTAAAGCGCAAAGTCATTTGAGGGGTCAATGAAATTTCCGGAACGAGCATAATCGCTTCTTTTCCGCTCTTCAACACACGGTCAATCGTCTGCAGATAGATTTCGGTTTTGCCGCTTCCTGTAATACCGTGCAGCAGGAACGTTTTGGGCGTGTTGAGTGCTCCATTGACGGCATCAAAAGCCTGTTGTTGAGCTTCCGTCAGCACAAGATTTTCTTTTTTCACGATTTCCGACAGCATTTTTGGGTCGCGATAGGTTTCCACATTCGACAAATCCGCTGCACCTTTGTCGGCCAGACTGTAAATTGTCGGCAAGGTCACGCCCGCAGCTTTTTGCAATTCGGAAGATTCGATGGTGAGCCCTGGATTCTTTTTCATGAACGCCATTAATTTCAGTTGCTGTTTCGCATTTGCGCGAATCTCAATTGCATCTAGAGTTTCCAGCGACTCCGCAATGCGAATCATGCGGACCTTTTTCACTGCGGTTTGCTGCTGAATATTGGTATCGGCGATGACCGTGCCTTTATCCATTTCTTTTTTCAATAAACCGAAGACTTCTTCAGCATCCTGGCTGCGAACGAACGATTTGTCCCCAAAATAAGGGTGCAGGCGCGAGTCAATCGCTTCAAGTTCGCCGTTCAGCACAAAACGCTTTTCGTATTTCGCACGAAGTGCAGCCGGCACCATGACCTGAAGCGCATCAATTTCAAAACAGACCGTTTGCTCTTTCATCCATTCAGCCATTTGCAGCAATTCTTTATTCAGCACCGGAACAACATCCATCAGTTCATGGATCGCTTTCATCAGGCTTGGGTCGAAATCGGACGTTTCTTTGATTTTTGTGATAAACCCAAGGACTTTCCGGGGGCCAAACGGCACTTTCACCCGCATCCCCGGCTCCGCCAATGCCGCCAATTTTTCAGGAACAGCATAATCGAAGGGCCGGTCAATCGGGTGGGCCGCCACATCAACTATCACTTCAGCGATCATGTTGCATTTCCCTTTCAAGGATCAGCTTCAGCAATTGGCGCGCCAATTCCTGTTTGGGAAGCATCTCAAATGACTTTTCAAAATCCCCTTTACCGAAAATCGTCACTCGATTGGTATCCGATTCAAATCCCGCCTGTGATTCAGAAACGTCATTGGCGATGATATAGTCGGCATTTTTTCTTTCCAGTTTGCTTTTTGCATATTGGCTGACGTCGTTCGTTTCCGCCGCAAAGCCGATCAGAACCTGTCCGTCTTTTTGCGTACCCAAATATTGCAGGATATCGGACGTTCGTTCCAATTCAATCGTAGAATCGCCTTGCTGCTTTTTCATTTTTTGATCGTGCACAGTCTTCGGCCGGTAATCGGCCACCGCAGCCGTTTTGATAACATAATCAGCGTCGCTGAATTCTGCCTTAACAGCCTGCAGCATCTCTTCTGCGCTTTCGACTAAGATCCTTTTAACGCCGGACGGTGCCGGCAATGAAACCGGACCGCTGACCAAAACCGTTTCTGCGCCAAGTTCAGCGGCGGCAGCGGCCATGGCGTAGCCCATTTTGCCGCTTGAAAAGTTTGTCAGAAACCGGACAGGATCAATCCGCTCACGCGTCGGCCCCGCCGTCACCAGCACTTTTTTGCCTTTCAAGATTGGTTCTCGCCCTAAAAAACTGCCGACCAATTCCGTGATTTTTTCGGGTTCTTCGAGGCGTCCTTTGCCGACATAGCCACAAGCCAAAAAGCCTTCTGACGGTTCGATAAAGCGGATGCCGTCCGCGTGCAGCCGTTCGATATTGCGTTTGACTGCCGGATGGTCATACATATGCACATTCATCGCCGGCGCTACCCAAATTGGCGCAGTTGCCGCAAGCAGCGTAGTTGTCACCATGTCATCGCCGATGCCGTTTGCCAGTTTGCCGATGACATTCGCCGTTGCCGGTGCCACGATTACAAGATCGGCCCAGTCGGCAAGATCAATATGCGCAATGACCGACGAGTCCTTTTCATCAAATGTATCAAAATAGACATCATTCCGGGACATGACCTGGAAACTCAGCGGCTGCACAAATTCACGGGCGGAATCCGTCATGATGACTTTCACATCCGCTCCTGCCTGTGATAACTTACTGACCAGTGCAACAGCTTTGTAAACGGCAATCCCGCCGCTCACACACAATAGAATCTTACGGTTCGCCAACAATGGAAACACCCTTTCTAAACAACAAACTCCCAAAGAACAAATTTGCTCTGGGAGTCGTCAATTGTGATTAATGGTTAAATTTCATCTTCGTAAATAGCAGCTTCGTCCTGGCGCACTTGCGTCAAAGCACCTTCTGCGATTTCTTCAAGAGCTTTTCCTACCGGTTTGGCCGAAACATAATGCGCCAGTTTATCATCGCCGTGCTCATGCAATTGGCGGGCACGTTTGGAAGCAAGGGCCACCAACGAGTATTTCGAATCGATACGGCTTTTTAATTTGTCAACGGATGGGTATAACATCAGGCATTCTCCTTTAGCATATCAAAATATCTTTTTTCTACACGTTCACGCTTGCAATGTTCAGCAATAATGATTGCGTTGATGCGATCACAGGCGTTTTCCACTTCATCGTTCTCGACAACATAATCATACAGATTCATCATCTCGAGTTCCTGCCTTGCCGCACTTAACCGGGAAGCAATCACTTCTTCGGATTCGGTGCCACGGCCAACCAAACGATCTTCCAGTTCTGAAAGACTTGGCGGCGCCAGGAAGATGAAGAGGCCGTCCGGAACTTTATCGCGGACTTGCGCTGCTCCCTGTACTTCGATTTCCAGGAACACATCTCGTCCTGCATCACGCATTTTGTTGACATATTCCAGTGGTGTGCCGTAATAATTCCCGACAAACTCTGCGTACTCAAGCAATTGCCCCTGCTCGATCAAATCCTCGAACTCGGTGCGCGTCTTGAAAAAATAATCGAATTCGTCCACTTCGCCTTCACGCGGCGAACGCGTTGTCATCGATATGGAGTATTCATAGTTCGTATCCGGCTGCGAGAACAGCTCTTTTCTGACTGTACCTTTTCCGACTCCGGAAGGCCCTGATAACACGATCAGCAGTCCGCGTTGTTTTCTCATTTCATTAACCACCTTAACCACCGCAATACATCCGGTCTATATTCTTCGTTTTCTAACTAACTGTCTTATTATATCATAATACACGCTGGAAATGATAAGATGGAACAAAACGATTTGAAAGAGGGATTTTCATGGCATTTGATGGATTATTTACAAAAGCGATGACCAGCGAACTGCAACAACTGGTCAGCGGAAGAATTTCAAAAGTTCATCAGCCCAACCAGCTTGAACTGCTGCTCCATATCCGCTCACAAGGAAGCAACCATAAATTATTGATTTCGATCCACCCGTCCTATTCACGGATTCACTTGACCAAAGAGGCGAATATCAATCCATCCGAACCGCCAATGTTCTGCATGCTGCTGCGCAAGCATATCGAAGGCGGCGTCATCACAGAAATTTCCCAGCATGGCATGGATCGTCTGATCATCCTGAAAATTAAGGCGAAAAATGAAATCGGCGACGACATCGAACGCGAATTGCATGTGGAAATGATGGGCAGGCATTCGAATGTCATCCTGGTCGACGCAGAGCGAATGATGATCCTCGACAGCCTGAAGCATCTGCCGCCGAGCGTCAATTCCTTCCGTACCATTTTACCGGGACAGCCGTATGTCTTTCCGCCTTCCCAAAATAAAAAGGATCCATTTACGAACGGCGACACGCTCGGGGACCTCGACGAAAAAGAATTGGTCAATACTTATGCCGGTTTTTCCCCGTTGACTGCCCGGGAGCTGCACCACCGTCTTTCATCTTCAAGTGATAAAGGTTCAGTCGTGGACGCTTTTCTGCAGGATTTCAGCAAGGTTTCACCCGTCGGCTATTATGTCGAGCAAGACAGCAAAAGTTTTTTCTCTGCCACGCCGCTCGAACATATTGCCGGCACGCGGCTGGATTATCCGAATCTCGGAGAACTGCTCGACCGCATGTACTACGCCAAAGCCGAGCGCGACCGCGTCAAGCAACAGGCGGGCGATTTGGAACGCTGGCTGCAGAATGAAATCTCCAAACTGAAGCTGAAATTAAAGAAACTCAAGAAAGAACAGGATCAGGCTGAAAAACGTGACCAGCTGCAGTTGAACGGCGAATTGATCATGGCCAATCTGCACCGCATGCAAAAAGGCATAAAGGAAATCGAAGTGGACAATTATTATAATGAAGAAAAAGTTTTAATTCCGCTTGATCCGCGTAAAACACCAATTGAAAACTCACAGAAGTTTTATTCGCGGTACCAAAAAGCCAAAATTGCGGTCATCAAAACGCAGGAGCAGATCGAAAAAACCGAAGACGACATCGGTTATTTTGAAACTTTATTGTCCCAGGTGCAGCAAGCTGGAATCTCTGATATAGAAGAAATCCGCGAAGAACTGGCCGAACAGGGCTTTATGAAAGCGCAAAAATCGAAGAAAAAGAAAAAGCCCACGAAGCCGAAAGTGGAACCTTATGTTTCCAGCACCGGCATTCCCATTTCTGTCGGCAAAAACAATAAACAAAATGATTTTGTCACCTTTAAAGTAGCCGCGAAGTCGGACACCTGGCTGCATACGAAAGATATACCGGGCTCCCACGTCATCATCCATTCTGATGATCCTGATGAAGAAACAATTCTTGAGGCGGCATCAATCGCCGCCTACTTCAGTAAAGCGCGGGAGTCTTCGTCAGTGCCCGTGGATTATACGGAAGTGCGCCAAGTGAAAAAGCCGAACGGCTCAAAGCCGGGCTTCGTCATCTATTTTGAACAAAAGACCGTTTTTGTCACTCCGGATGAGGAATTGGTCATTAAACTGAAAAAATAAACAGCTGAAAAACCGGTTCACCTCTTGGTGGCCGGTTCTTTTCGTTTGTTTACATAATAAATTTATTCTATGATGTATTTGGTGGAATGTTCTGTGATTTTGAATTCCGACCAACTCTTATTGCCCTTCCCACTCCTTAATGCTATGTTTTTAGAGGATTATAAAAATTGGGGGTTTTAATATGGTGAAAAATACAAAAGTTTTTCCATTGGCGGCATTATTGGCGGCATCAACGCTTGTGCTGGCGGCATGCGGTGGAGACGACAGCAGTGAAACCGAAGAAACAACTGCCTGGGACGAAATTCAGGAAGAAGGCAGTCTAACCGTTGCCACATCCGGCACCCTATTGGCTACATCTTTCCGCGATGCGGATTCTGATGAACTGACCGGTTTTGAAGTGGAAGTTGCCCGCGAAGTGGCGGAACGTCTCGACCTTGAAATTGAATTCAAGGAAATGGGCTTTGATGAAATGCTGTCAAGCGTGCAGACCGGCCAAGTCGATATCGCTGCAAACGACATTGAAATCAATGAAGACCGCGCTGAAGAGTTTATCTTCTCAACAACCATCAAACATTCATACGGAACAGCGGTTGTCCGTAAAGACGATCTATCCGGAATTTCTTCACTTGAAGATCTGGAAGGCAAAAAGGCTGCCGGTGCATCAACATCTGTCTATATGCAGCTCGCACGTGAATACGGTGCGGAAGAAGTAACTTATGACAATGCATCCAACGAAGTATATTTGCGTGACGTATCGATTGGGCGCACGGATGTCATTTTAAATGATTATTACCTGTCCACTTTCGGTGTAGCGGCATTCCCCGACATGAACATTACCATTCACCCGGATATTAAATACGCTCCATCTGAAGTTGGGCTTGTTATGAATAAAGACAACGAAGAACTGGCTGAAAACGTCAATCGCGTTCTGGAAGAAATGCTGGAAGACGGCACGATCACTGAAATCTCAGAAGAATTCTTCGGCGGGGCCGATGTTTCGGTGAAGCCGGATATCGAAGAGTAAATAAACTTAAAAATGGAGGGGTTCGATGAATGATATTGAATGGGGATTGCTGTTCGATCCGGTTTTGGCGATCGAATCCCTTCCCTATGTACTGGAAGGCATCTGGTACACATTGCTGATTTCTATGGTCAGCATGCTTTGCGGTCTGGTAATCGGATTTTTCCTGGCACTCGCCCGGACTTCTCCGAGAAAAATAATGCAATGGCCCGCAAGGCTTTACATATCCTTTATGCGCGGAGTTCCGATCCTTGTCATCCTGTTCCTGCTTTATTTCGCAATGCCGGTCATCGGCATCGAATTTACCGCAGTCCAGGCAGCGTTGATCGGTTTCAGCATCAACTCCGCCGCTTATATCGCGGAAGTGTTCCGCTCTTCTCTCGCTTCGGTCGATAAGGGACAATGGGAATCGTCGACCGCGCTCGGCCTGACTTATTGGCAGGCGATGCGCCGCATCATTCTGCCGCAATCTGTCCGGATCGCGGTGCCGCCGCTGTCGAACGTTTACCTGGATCTCATCAAAGCCTCTTCACTGGCTGCGATGATCACCGTTCCGGAAATTTTCCAGAAAGCCCGTATTGTCGGTGCACGCGAATACGATCTGCTGACCTTGTTGATATTGGTGGCGCTGATCTACTGGGCAATTTGTTCAGTCATGACGGTGCTGCAGAATTACCTGGAGAAGCGTTATGCGGAGTATTTATAAAATAGCATTCGTAAGGCAGCCACGAATCGTGGCTGCCTTTTTCTTTTTGAAAACTATATATGATTTAAAGTTATCTTTAGTATGAATCAACAAATGTTAATTCTCTATATTTCCCAATAATAATTTTGCTGACTAATTATAATGACAGCATTTTATTTATCGTCGATTTTTGAAGGTTTATCGTCGATATTTTTGTATTTATCGTCGATTATTATAGGTTTATCGTCGATTTCCACTGGTTTATCGTCGATTCTTCCTGTTTGTTAAAAAACCTTCCCTTTAAATGTTAAAATAATCCTTTGCGTTTGAAGGATTTTTCATTTCCGAAGCGAATTTATAAAAAGTGAAAATATTTCCAAAGGAGATACTAAAATGGAATGGAAGGATATACCAGAAGTTTGGCAAGAATGCTTCAAGGAAGCCTGGAAATCATTTCAGGAAGGCTCCCGCCCAATCGGCGCTGTGATTACTGATAAAGATGACGCGATAATATCTCGTGGAAAAAGCGCAGCCTTTAATACACTAAAAGACAGTGTTATTTCGAATAATGAACTGGCGCACGCGGAAATCAATGCTTTGCTCAAATTGGACAATAGAGTCCACACTATCAGAAATGTATACACACTCTATTCGACAATGGAACCCTGCCCTTTATGCTTTGGCGCATTTTATATGAGCGGCATCCGTAAATTGAAATTCGCAGCGAAAGACAAATGGGCGGGCAGCACAAATTTAAAAGATACAACCCAATACATGAGTTTGAAACCAATCCAAATCGAAGGCCCATTCCAAAGTCTGGAACAATTGTCCATCGTATTGAATGTCTATTTCGAATTAACGATTTGCTCTGGCAAAGCCAGTAAAGTAACTGAGAGCTGGAGGGAAGATTATCCAGAAGCTGTCGACTTAGCGGTTATATGGAGTGAACAGAAGACACTTGAGGACAAGCAAAATATGGACATTGCTGATGTTTTCATACGAATGCAAAACGAAATAAAAATATCCGTCTCTTCGTAAATGTACATACAAAAGGACAGGCATTTTCGCCTGTCCTTTTACACTGCCTTTTCAAGCATAAAATTCCTCGTCACTGTCATCATCATTTTCCGGCATATACATTACTTCCCAAAGATGGCCGTCAAGATCTTCGAAACTCCAGCCGTACATGAACTCGTTATCCATTTTGTCATTTGACACCGTGCCGCCGGCAGTCAAAGCGTCATTGACCAATTCGTCAACATCTGCCCGGCTGTCTGCCGTAATTGAGATAATTACTTCGGTGCTGGTGCGCGCGTCGGCCACTTGCTTTTTGGAGAACGTTTTAAAAAACTCCTCCACAAGCAGCATCACATACATATTCGGTCCGACGATCAAGCAGGCGGCGTTCTTGTCCGTCATCTGTTCATTAAATTCAAATCCGATGTCACTGAAAAATGCCATTGATTTGTCCAGGTCTTTTACCGGCAGGTTCACAAAAAGATGCTTGGATTGGATAGCCATGGATTTCCCCTTTCATTTTTAACGGATGCCTATACTATTCGGCGGAAACCGGAACTGTCCTGCCCCCCCGGTAAATTTTACATTTCAGACGGCGCATTGATCCCGAGCAAGCGGAGGCTCTCCTCCAAAACTACAGTGACAGCGAACACCAATGCGAGCCGCCCTTCTTTCTGATGGTCATCTTCCAACACCTTGACCTGGCTATAGTATTTATTGAAATCCTGCGCCAGGCTGATGGCATATTTCGCCATGACAGAAGGCTCTTTTTGCTCGTAGCTTCTGTTGATCGTATCCTGGAAATCCATTAATTGTTTGATGATTTCCCAGCTGTAGCTGTCGGTCAATCCGCTTGGTGTAAGCTTTTCAGGTGCAATCCCGGATTTTCTTATGATGGAACAGCCTCTCGCATGGGTGTATTGGACGTAAGGTCCTGTAGACCCTTCGAAACGCAGCATATCCTCCAGTGAAAATTCCACATTATTCCGGCGTTCGGTTTTTAAATCATGGAAAATGACGGCGCCCACCCCGACCATTCTGGCGGTCTCGGCTTTATTTGCCAACGCCGGATTCCGCTCTTCAATATTTTTTCCCGCGAGCTCGATGGCTTCTTGTAACACTTTATCCAATAAAACAATTTTCCCTTTGCGGGTCGACATCTTTTTCCCGTCTTTCAGGATAAATCCAAAAGGAATATGTTCCATATCATCGGCCCAGTCGAATCCCATTTTTTTCAACGACAGTATCAATTGATTAAAATGAAGCGTCTGTTCCTGCCCTACCACATAAAGGGACTCGGCAAATTGATAATTATTCTTTCTATATAAAGCGGCAGTCAGATCTCTCGTGCCGTAAAGCGTCGCTCCATCCCTTTTTCTGATCAAAAATGGCGGCAGCCCTTCTTCTGACAAATCGATTACTTCCGCTCCCTGGGACTCCGTCAGCAATTTCTTGTCTTTCAGCAACTCGATGGTGGCTGTCATTTTATCGTTATAAAATGCTTCGCCAGCCAGCGAATCGAATTCCACTTCCAGCAGTTCATAAATTTTGCCGAATTCTTTCAGCGATTCATCCTTGAACCATTTCCAGAGCCCTTCCGCTTCACGATCGCCGTCCTCCAGTTTTTTGAACCACAGCCTGGCTTCATCTTCCAGAGTGGGATCCCGTTCCGCTTCTTCGTGAAATTTGATATATAACGTCAATAGTTCTGGGATGGGATCCTGTTTCACCAAATCTTCCTTTCCCCATTTTTTGTAGGCGACGATCAATTTGCCGAACTGGGTTCCCCAGTCACCCAAGTGATTGATTTTCACTGCATTGTATCCGACTTTCTCAACAATTTTTGACAATGAATTGCCGATGACCGTGGACCTTAAATGCCCCATCGAAAAGGGTTTCGCAATATTCGGGGATGAAAAGTCGATGGTGATGTTTTGGCCTTGGCCGATATTGCTGTTGCCGAATTCCCCACGTTCCATCAGGATTTGCTGCAGGAGCTGCTCGCTGACATGGGATTTATTGAGAAAGCAATTGACGTAAGGTCCTGCGGCAACCACCCCTTCGAACAAAGGGTGCGTTATCTTCTCCGCCAGCTTTTCGGCGATTTTATGCGGCGCCTGTTTCTCGATCTTTGCCAGTGCAAAACAAGGAAATGCCAAATCTCCCTGGTTGTCGAATTTCGGTTTTTCAATCAGCTCCATCACCGATTCGGCAGTCAAAACGCCCTCCAGTTTTTTTGAAATTTCTTCTGCCAATAATTTTTTATAATCCATAGTCTCTCTCCCCCATTTTCCTGAAAACATAAAAAATCCCGTCTCTAAAATTAATTAGAGACGGGATTTCCCGCGGTACCACTCTGATTGCCCGAATATCGGACCAGCTTGAAACGGTAACGGTGTCGGCCGACCAACCCTACTCAATGTTCAGGCGGTTTCTCAGATATGCGCTTCAGATTACGCTGGCCGCCGGGCTCACACCTTCCCCGGTTCGCTTGGACCGCACGTATTCCTACTCTTATCTTCCCAGAATTTTATGTATTTTTACCATCTTAGCGATTCCCATTATTTGTGTCAACTTCTATTTTCTTTTTTTCATATTTCATAATAAAAGGAAGAATTACGGAAATGATGACAATCACCGAAACAACCGGCAATAGAATTTCCGACAGCTCCAAATGCTGCATGAAAATAAAGATGTAAATGACCGGTACCACAAGCAATAATGTTGCCAATAACCGTGAAGCATTGGCAACATTATGCTCGGTTCCGCAGTTTCGGCACCTTACCGGCTGAAAAGCGAGCCATAAGGATAGAAAAAACTGGCTCCATTTGAATGATTTTTTGCATTCTGTACATTTTTGCATCGATCCGGTCCCTTCATGTGTCCGAAAACCTGTGTTTTATTCGAGTGAATTCTTGCCTCTTCGGTACATTTCCTGCATTTCTTCCTCAGGTACCAATGCACCACCGGTTAACCAGGAGATATGCGTCGCCTTTTCTGCGTCAATACCGCGGGCCGATAAATAGTCGGTTTTGTTTAATTCAATCGGGCCCAGCAAAGATGATGCCGCAGATGGTTCGACAAAGATGCCATCGCCATCGGCCAAAATCGCCAACAAGCGGAATAATTCTTCGTCTTCCAGAGTATAAATGCCGCTGATCAACTTTTCACTGATCGATGAGGCGAAGCTTGAAGGCCTGCCGACTGCGAGCCCGTCCCCTTCGGTCAGGTTGTCGATGCCAAAATCCTGGACGCACACTTTTTCTTTCTCGCCGGTCATCAAGCCGACCAGCACAGAAGGGGAATGTGTCGGTTCCACATAAAAACAATGGACCGCATCTCCGTATATTTGCTTCAGCCCGAACGTAATGCCGCCGGGTGAACCGCCAACTCCGCATGGCAAATAAACAATCAAAGGGTGCTCCGCATCCACTTGGATATTCAGTTCCTCCAATTGCTTTTTCACTCTGAAAGCTGCTGTGCTGTAGCCAAGGAAGAGGTGTTTCGAATTTTCATCGTCGACAAAATAAGCCATCGGATTTTCCTTGGTCTGCTGGCGGCCTTCCAAAATGGCTTCGCCAAAATCGCCAGCAAACTCATGAACGATGGCACCTTTTGCCCGCAATAATTCCTTTTTCCATTGCTTGGCATCAGCCGACATATAAACTGAAACCGAAAATCCAAGCTTCGCGCTGATGATGCCGATGCTAAGCCCCAGATTGCCGGTCGAACCCACACCGATTGAATATTGACTGAAAAACTCTTTGAATTCGTCTGTTGCAAATTTACTGTAATCATCCTGTTTAGTGATCATGCCGTTGTCGATCGCCAATTGTTCCGCATAATGCAGCACTTCGTAAAATCCGCCGCGCGCTTTGATCGATCCCGCGACAGCCAATTCATTGTCGCATTTCAAAAACAGCCTGCCGGGAATTTTAGCGTCATAAGTATGTTCCAGTGCATTTTTAGTCTTCAAAATTTCTTTCAAAGGCGACTCGATGATCCCACCAGCTTCTGCTGTCTCAGGAAACGCTGTTGCGAGAAACGGGGCGAAACGGTGCCACAAATTCTCTGCTTCCTGCATTTCTTCTTTTGTAACAGCAAGCGGGCTGACTTCTGATAACGGCTTCAGTTTTGGATTCTGCCAAAACACCGGCCGAAAATCGGTAACCTCGGTTAATAATGGATATTTCTGCTGCCAATCTTTAATTTGCTGTTGTGTTAATGCCACTTGAATCATCCTTTCTATTGAATGACTGTTCATATCTACATCATACATGAAAAAGACGCTACTTTCAGTTTCCTGCCGCTAGTCCGATCTGTGCTTCTGTTTCGCAAGAACTTATTCAAAGAACAGTTTGTCCTTCCGACGGTTCTTCCTTTTTTCCTGCGCCGGCAAAAGAAAGCCAGGTGACAAAAACCAGCATGATAAATGTGCCGATAAACTGGACGGGAGCCAAAAATTGTCCGAACCAGACAGCCGTGATGATTATTGCAGTCAAGGGTTCGAATGCTGACAGGATGCTTGTTTCCACTGGGGAAATGAAACGCATACTGCTGAGGAACAGGATGAACGCCAGGGTTCCAACAATAATGATTGAGAGAATTCCAAGTGATACGCCGGGTTCAGCCAAGAGCGGCCAATCATCCGACAGGAAGAGCGGATTGACAATCCCCAGAAAAATACCGCCGAACAACATGGACCAGCCGACAATGAGAAGCACTCCCCATTCCGCCATAAGCCGGCCAGGATAAAGAGTGTAGAACGCGAAAGCTAACCCCACCATTACGCCCCAGAAAAGTGCCGGTCCGCTGACAGCAAGTTCATCGAATCTCCCATTTGTTAATAAGAGGAAAAGCCCCACCAAAGTTCCGGCCATTCCGATTATTTGGTAAAGAGGCGGCAATTTTTTATGTCGCGTTGAGATGAAAATAATGATATACAGCGGAGCCAAAAACTGAAACAAAGTGGCGACCACTGCATTGCTTGATTCAATTGCTGAAACAAAACTGAATTGGACCCCGAGCATGCCGAGCACAGAAAAAATCAGCAGTTGCCGCACCCAGATGCCCCCATGGAAAACGGAAAGGATTTTGACTTTCTTCATTTTCAAAAACATCAGCAACAAGACACCCGCGATGATCAGACGGAGCGTCAGTAGAAATGAGACCGAAATCCCGTAGACGTCCAAAATCCATTCCATCATCGGCCCTGACGCCCCCCAGAGGGCTGCGCCGGTCACGATCATTGCAATTCCTTTTAACCGATTCATCAGAACCCTCCTTCTCTCTGCATGATTAATTCCCGTAGGATGGGTTCATCAATCTTTCTTCACTCTTACAGACGTTAGTAAAATTAGATCTTTCTCAGTAATTACTATATGTAAAAATAATCACCGACAGGCCAAGAAACAGCGATTTCACCCATATTACTTTATTGCTGACACCTGTCTTTTTTTCTAAATAATAGATGTAATGGACTAATATCATGAAGCCGGCGAATGTTAATAAGAAACTTGGTGTAGCTGTGGTTCCAATAAGCGATATATATTCAAGAAGTCCAAACACCAGCACAAGCATGCCCATTGCACCGATAATAACATAGAAATATGTACTGTCTATCTTTCTCTTTTCCATACTCATTCTTCCCTCCAATATTAAACGCTTGCAACACAATGCAATCTTTATATCCATCCGTATTCACTCGCTTAACCATATACTTATTTTACCATTTATCAAGGTTCACTGCTGAGCCAGCTCACTTATAAACAGCAGATGATTTCTCTAGAGATTTGCGTCGCAAACTAAAAAACTGTGTCATGTGCATTTAAGCACACGACACAGCTTCATCAAAAAATCCCTGTCTAATTTCAATTGCTGAATGCCATTTGAAGCACTTGCTGTTCTGTTGCACCCCCTATGTTTTTATCTACAACCCGGCTGACTTCCATTCCCAATTCATCCTGAAGCAGTTTCACAGTTCTTTGGTGGCCGATCAATACTAAATCAGACCACTTTATTCTGATACGCCTGTTCCTTACCCATGCCAGTTTTTCAAAGTTCAGTCCGCTGTTAATCGAGGTTCCCTTTGGCCAACAATAAGAAATTTAAGAGGCAGACACGTTTTTTTTCTGTTTAACGGGCTTGCCTTTTTGCATGGCTTTCATATTCTTCTGCAAAGAGAAAATTTTGACTAGCGCCACCGATCCGCTTAACAGGAATCCCATCAAAGCAGAAACCAGAATGACCAGGATAAGCGGCCATTCCGCTGTACCGAAAACAAAATTGACTGGCACAGTATCCACATTGACCACTGCGAAAATGGTAATCAGTACGGCAAACAAAAATGCGAGCAACACGAGCCACTGGAGTTTCATATGCGTAATCTCCTTTTTAAATTAGTATTGTAAAAAGGAACAGGCTTTTGAAGATTATATTATTTTCCTTAATTCATGGATTACGGAAAAGACTGCCAGCACAAGTGAAATCTGTATGGTCAATTTGTACGGCTACCACTCAAAGAAAAACTTCAAAGACAGGGTGATAGCGGAATACATAACAACCGCAGTAAAAAAGGTGGGAAAGTGAGTTTCTTTTTCATCAGGCAATTCATGTTTGAACACAGTGAAAATCATCGCCCCGGAAACCAGAGAAAAAATGATGGATTTGAATAGCGGAGTCAGTTCAGTCGTTAATGCCACAATCCAGCCGACAATAATGCCGACAGCCAAAATATAGCGGCCGTATTTATTGTATTCGACCGGAAACTTTCTCCACATATCATGGGCGACCGCTACGAAATGCGGGCCAATCGCGACGCAATAAAATACTGCCTGAATAGCCGATACTTCGAAAGACAGCACTGAGTAGGAGACAAGAGCGTTGTACAGGGCATAAAATATAATTACTGACCAAAAAGTGGAAGTATGGGATATATAGTTATTCTGGATGACAATCTGAATGCCAACAAATAGCAACACACCGAGCAGTCCGACAAAATAGATCTCCGACTCCATCGTTAAACGACGGAACGGCTCTTCAATATCGCTTTGCTGCTTATGGAGGGTCGGGAGCAGGTATATAAAAATATACGAAACAGCCAGCCCGCCTGAAAACGAAAACCATTTCATCTGTTTGAGTTTTTCAGCCGGAACCAGGACACTTGCAAAGAAATGGATCATTATGAATACAAGCCCGATAAAAAATGGAATCCACAGCATGGCCCGCCCCCCTGTCAGATAGTTGCAGCAGGTTCATTCCACTAAAATATAGCTATATTGTACACCTAGCAGGCTATTAAATCGATCAAAAAGATATCATTTTATCCAATAATGGAAAACACGATATCCCCTCGATAGTCCCAGTAAACACGCTCTCATAATTAGTGTAAAAGTAACACAGAAGAGAATGGAAATTATTATGTTATCGTATATGTACTTGTTGATGATGGATGATATTTACTTTCATGAAATCGCCGCTTTTTTGCATTGTTTAATTGATTTTAAATAAAGTCAATAAACCTTTTTAAAAACCGTAAAATTAAATTTTGGCATGGTCGGAAATGGAGGTGGAAAAATGATTACTTCAGCATGGAACTGGATGTGGGACAAGCACGACCAGGCAAAAGATATGCTGCGTATTTTTGCAAAGCCGGGTTCTCAGATTCCCGGTGACCAAGACCTCGCGGAAGATGCGGCTAGATATGATGATCGAGATAAAAATAGAAACTACAATACAGCGCAATTGATCGGTTTGTTTTTGGGGCCGCTGTTGTTTGTGCTAACGCTGCTGTTTGTTAACCCTGATGGTTTGCCGCCGGAAGCAAAAGGCATTTTGGCAAGCACGATTTGGATTGCGACATGGTGGATTACTGAAGCGATTCCAATTCCAGCAACTTCACTTTTACCGATAATTCTTTTCCCAATCACAAACGGGCTGGACATCGGAGCGACCACTTCAGCTTACGGAAACGATATAATCTTCCTGTTTATGGGCGGATTCATGATTGCCTTAACTATGGAAAAATGGAATTTGCACAGACGAATCGCTTTGACCATCATTTCCCTTATCGGAACAAATATACAGCGGATCGTTTTAGGGTTCATGGTTGCAACCGGTTTCTTATCGATGTGGATTTCCAATACCGCAACTGCCATGATAATGGTGCCGATTGGCTTGTCAATCATCTATCACGTGTCCGATGAACTGAAAGACGACCCTTCCATCGATACCTCAAAAGAAAACTTCGGTTTCGGTAAAGCACTCATGCTGGGGATCGCCTATTCTGCATCGCTAGGCGGCCTCGCTACATTGATTGGCACACCACCGAATACATTGCTGGCAGGTGCTGTCAATGAAATCTACGGCATTGAAATTACATTTGCACAATGGATGCTGTTCGGCGTTCCATTGGCCTGGACGTTTATCTTTATTGCGTGGTTCTATTTAATAAAAGTGGCGTACCCGCAGAAATTGAAACATTTACCAGGTGGAAACGCGGTCATCCGTGAAGAAAAAACGAAACTTGGAATAGCTTCATACGAAGAAAAAATAGTTTTCACAGTATTTGTTCTGGTTGCTCTTGCGTGGATCAGCCGTTCGTTCGTATTGGATGCCATTGCGCCAAATCTTCAAGTGACAGATGCAATGGTCGGCTTGATTGCAGCAATAATTTTATTTATCATTCCTTCAAAAAACAAGCGCGGCGAAAATTTGCTCGACTGGGCGACCGCTGTGAAATTGCCATGGGGCATTTTGTTGCTGTTTGGCGGTGGACTTTCCATCGCGGCAGGCTTTACAACTTCCGGTCTGTCTCAATGGATTGGCAGCCAGCTGACAGGGCTGCAAGGGGTACCTGTGCTGGTTGTGCTTCTGGCCGTTGCAACACTGGTGCTATTCCTGACGGAAATTACGTCGAACACGGCGACTGCATCGATGATGTTCCCAATTATGGCATCACTTTCTGTAGCGCTCGGTGTCCATCCATATGCGCTATTGGTGACAGCTGCAGTGGTCGCTTCCTGCGCATTCATGCTACCGGTGGCGACCCCGCCGAATGCGGTTGTCTTTGGATCAGGATACCTGAGCATTTCCAATATGGCGAAAGCCGGGCTTGCGCTTAATATTTTCGGCATTTTCTTTGTCGGGCTGGCCGTCTACTACTTCTTACCGCTTGTCTGGGGCATTGACTTGATGTACCTTCCTGAGCAGTTTACTGAATAAAATCAAAAAACCCCTAATGGGTCACTTTTTCTAAGTGTCTCCCATTTGGGGTTCAGTTCAGCCAGTACCTTCACTTTCTAAAAATTTTTCATTGGCCAGGTCTGGCACTGGATTCAACAACCTAACCTTAAATGCAAGTTTGTTTTACTTCATTAACTGCAAGACCTGGTCTTTCGTCGGAAGCGAAGGGATGGCCCCTTTCCCAGTAGTAACCAGCGCTCCGCTGGCGTTTGCAAATGCCAGTATTTCTTGGTGATGCTCGCTTACTAAGGCCTCCAGATCCTCTTGGCCTGCATTCAGATTCAACAGCTGGTACAGGACACCGCCGATGAACGCATCTCCTGCACCCGTCGTGTCCTCAACTTTCACAGAATATCCCGCGGATGAATATTTTTTGTTCTGAACGTAAAGAGCTGCTCCTTTCGCACCTTTACTCAACACCACTACCTTTACATCCCCCGTAAACAAAGACTCAATTGCTTTTTGTTCATCCGCTAAGCCTGTAATAAACTCCAGTTCATCATCGGAGATTTTGACAATATGCGCCATCGGAATAAATTCAAGTATAGTCTTCCGGCAGTCCTGCGGATCGTCCCACAGAGGCAGACGCACATTTGGATCAAAACTAATAACACCCCCACGCACCTTGGCTGCTTCAATCGCTTTCACATGGGCGTGTTTCATCGGACTTTCGACTAAATCCACAGAACAAAAGTGCAAAAAATCCCCTTGATGGAACCAGTCGGGATCTACTTCAGCGTCTTCAAGCAGCAGATCTGCAGAAGGGTTTCGGTAAAATGAAAAATCGCGTTCTCCACTTTCCCGCAATGATACAAAGGCAAGTCCGGTATTCGCCTCCTTTGTTCTTACAATCTTATCGGTTCTCACACCGGACTTTGTCAGTTGTTCCAAAAGAAAATCACCAAAGGCATCTTCCCCTATTTTGGTGATCAGTGACGCAGTTCCACCAAACTTTGCAACAGCAGCTGCCACATTTGCAGGAGCACCACCAGGCACTCGTGTAAAAGAATCGACATCTTTTAAGGCGATTCCTTTTTGGTGGGGGATAAAATCTATTAATATTTCGCCAATAGAAAACAAATTTCCCATTCAGCACCTCTCCTTCTTCAGACATTCTTCTATTAATAGTCCCACTTTACTGCTTTAAACGCCACAGAACCACCTGTTGCATAAAACCGGATTTCTTTGCTTCTTATATCCGGGAAAATCCGTGAGGTAAAAACTTCTTCGCCATCGTTCACAAATATTTCTACGGATGAAGAATCCACGAACAGATGAAACTTGCGAACATCTCCAACAATATGGCATTTCCTTTCTGTTCCATACTTGCTTCCAATCACTTTGCCCGATAAAGTGCGGTCCAGTATAACTTTCCCCTGGACTGCATCGTATTTGATCACCGTTTTTTCTTCTTCACCAGCTCGGAATTCTATACCATATTCCAAGGCGTCTCCTCGTTCAAACTCACAAACCAGCTCATATATGACTCCTGAGAATCCATCATACATTTTCTTTTCATCCCTAATTGTGTCTTCTGCTTCGATTTTTTTCTTACGGAGTGACTGAAGTTCCGAAACCGGTTTTTGAATAAGTTTTCCGTCGCGAAGCGATAATTCTCTAAGGATGGTCAAGCAGTTGGCCCATCCATTGATATCGGTGGGGTACTCAATTTCAGGCAATCCCATCCAGGCGACCATAAGACGTCTGCCACTCGGATCCTTCATTGTATGCGGGGCATAAAAATCAAATCCACGGTCAAGTTCGATAAATCTTCCGTGAATCAATTCCTTTTGTTGCAGATCGATTTTCTCGCCCAGCACATAACCCGCCTGGTAAATATTTTGATAAAGATCCCCAACAGGCTCCAGTCCCTGCGGAGAGAAAATCAGGATCCCCTTATCTTCCATTTCAAAATAATCCGGGCATTCCCACATAAAACCGAAGTCATCCAAGTTTGTGGCCAGCTCTCCTTCAAATTCCCACTTCAACAAGTCAGATGAACTTAACAAACAGACACACCCTGTTTTATCGGTTCTTTGGGCGCCTATTACCGCATAAAACTTATCTTCCTCTTTCCATAATTTCGGATCGCGAAAATGCTCTGTATATCCTTCCGGGACTTTATCGAGAACTGATTTTTTCGATTTAATGATATTCCCGTCATCATCCATCATGGCTATACATAGATAGGGATGTCGCACGAGATTCTCATCCCGTGTATTGCCTGTGTATAACAAATATAAGTTTCCGTTGTGCTCAACGGCACTTCCCGAATAGGCGCCATGGCTGTCAAAATACTCGTCCGGCTTAATGGCAATCCCGACATTCGTCCAGTTTACGAGGTCTGCAGATTTGGTATGGTACCAATATTTCAAGCCATGAAAAGGCCCTAACGGATGCCATTGATAATACAAATGATATTCACCGTTGTAAAAACAGAAGCCGTTCGGATCATTGAGAAGCCCAGAAACCGGTTGGATATGAAACGTTTGCCGCCAGTTACAGCTATTAACCCTTACAATCAAGTTATCTAAATCTTCTTGGCTGACCTGATCGAGTCGGATGTAACTTTTCCCCCGTGGTAATTCCATTTTATTCATGCTCCTTTTAGTAAAAATAGATTTTTACCATGAAACATTTTTCCAAAAATTAAATATTCAAAGATCCCCTTTCCCTGCCAAAAGCCATTTATAGAACCGGTTCCATAAATGGCTTTAAAACTTTGTTTTTGTGCCTGTCGTCTGTGGCTGTTAAATGAAGTTAACTTGAATAGATCACTAAGAATGATTTTTTTGTTCTGCGTGGAGTTAGGGTGGAGATGCCAGGGTACGTGACCACAATGGCTGCTTTGTTTGTGGGTTAAAAGAACTGCAACCTGATTTTCCAGGTTTGTAATGGGAGGGTGATATTTGTTTGGGTCATTCCCAGAAAATGTTGTCTCTCGCATTTTGCGGAACCGGTGCCATTTCACTCCAAATGTAACCGCTTTCTTACCTAAATTATATTATTTTTTAGCTTTATTATCAACGATGCAAACTTAAAAATATGATATTACGACAAATTTTTGTGCGGAATACATCCCCGTTCAATAAGGTTGCTGCTCTTCCGCTTCTTTTCGTCCTGCCTCTTCATACTGAAACTTGTCGCATTCTTATACTTCTCCATTCCGGCCATAAATATTTTCTAAGAATCGCTCCGCTTCTTTCGGTGACTTTAAAATAATGATTGCTTTGTCTTTTGGCAATTTTTCCAGTCTCTGCATAACAATAGGTCTTACTACTTTAGGGTAGTTCCAAATCCACTTAATAAAGTCAGAATCGAACCTTTCTTTCACACCTTCTGCCATATCCGGTCTTTTTCGGTTACGGTATTGTATCATCCTTTTTAAAGCCCGATATGTGCAAAGCACTCGATTAAAATCTAAAAATATTATAGTGTCTGCTTCAGTTAGTCGAATATCCATGGTTCCGTTATAATTTCCATCAATAATCCACTCATCTTTTTTTACTAACTCCATTTGAATTTTTCTTTGTTCTTCTTTAGATGTTGGTTGCCAGTTCGGTTTCCATAAAAGTACATCTAAGTGATATACCTCTAAATTCAACTTCGTTCCCAACTTCCGGGAAAGAGTGGACTTTCCCGATCCTCCTGAACCGATTATTGCAATCCTGTTCATGAAATACCCCCATCCTTAAGCATGGTTTTTATTATTATTGCCCCTTTTTAATTTGTACATGCTTTTAATCAGCGTGCAGTCAGAAAGCAGAAAGTGGTACCGATGATTCAAAAGCCGGTTACCGTAAGATTTCTTTCAAGATAGTTAAATTCTCTTTGAGAAATGATGCGTTTTTTTCAGCACCTCGACGCTTGCACCACCCAATACTATTGAAGGCATCAGTAAATTGATAAAAAGGCAACACAGCCTCCAAGTCGATTAAGGGTCTTATACTGTTATAGCCATCTTGATAGGACTGGTATAAATTCGTATCAAAGCATAAAAAATCCCGATACAGTTTGGTGAAATCAATTTCTGTTGAACCAAATCGCACGCTTTCAAAATCGATCACACCTGACACGTTATTTCCATCCACAATGATGTTTGCCGGGCGAAAATCCATATGAAGAAAGCTTGGTCCCTCTGGAGAAGGAAGCCGTTGTTTCATTTCGTTAAACTTCTCTATACTTTGATCAAACAAATGGGTATCTATAACCTCTCTAACATCTTCAGCAAAACTGTTAAATTGGGTTTCAACGAATTTTAACCAGTTGGGAAATTCATTTTGGATACTTTTTGGGCCGATCTCAGCAGATGGGCGAATGTTGTGCATGGCAGCATGCAATTCTCCGACTTGAAACGCCACTGCTGGTGAGACGTTCGGTGTTAATGGTTTTCCTTTTAATTCAGAAAGCAAAAATGCGCCAGGGAATTCCTCGTTCCCCGACCAGTAAGCTAACATTTCTGGAACGGAAACTTTCCCTCTCAGGATTTCATAAGCCTCCAATTCTCGCTGATATTTCAATTTTGTATAAGGGATTTTCACATAGACATTCCCGCCGTTAAGCAATTCACATTTATATACTGTAGAACTAAAGGAATCTTCAACTTCCTTAATTGCGAGTGCTTGTACTCCGAATTGCTCAAGGATATCATTTAACATTAAATCCTCCCCCTTCACTTGGAATCGGCTCTTTTTCTATAAATAATGCTTCTCGTACCATGGTTCTTCATCGAACAAAATATTTTTTACAGCATTTTACCAATATACCATATTTTCTATTTCTTCGGATAATTACAAATGAATAAATATGATTAACTTAAATTGCTCGATAGATAACAAAAAGCCGACCCATAAGGATCAGCTCTTCAAAGTTCCTGCTTTCAATTGTGCGTGCCATTCTTCAAGCATCGGCAAGTCTCCCTGCTCGATTGCTCCAGTACTCACCGCTTCTTCGACCAGCGCCGGAAAATCAGTCAGCGTATGGAACGTGAATCCTGCATCTTCAATCGCTTCGACCGATTGCGGCAAGTCGTATGTAAAGATCGCGACGATGCCG
This sequence comes from Planococcus daihaiensis, assembly GCF_049262615.1. Taxonomy (GTDB): domain Bacteria; phylum Bacillota; class Bacilli; order Bacillales_A; family Planococcaceae; genus Planococcus. The sequence continues at coordinate 379,815 of NZ_CP175504.1, forward strand.
AGCACTTCAAATCCTGCCTGCTCTAAGCCCTGTGCCGCCTGGATCACCGAGCCGCCTTTTGAAATCAAATCTTCCACCACGACCACTTTTTTGCCCGGCTCCACTTTACCTTCGACCATATTGCCCTGGCCGTGCTCTTTCGCCTTGGACCTCACGTACACCATCGGCAGCTCCAACAGGTCACTGACCCATGCGGCATGCGGAATTCCGGCTGTCGCCGTGCCAGCCACCACTTCACATTGCGGGTAGAATTCTTTGATCTTTTCGGCCAATCCTTTGGCGATTTCCTTGCGCACTTTCGGATACGACATCGTCAGGCGATTATCACAGTAAATCGGTGATTTCACTCCGGATGCCCATGTGAATGGATCCTGCGGGCGCAATTCAACCGCTCCGATGTCCAATAAATGCTTGGCTGTTGCTCTTTTCATCATTGTCCACTCCATTCTGCAGCTATTTGAAGATAGCTGTCTTTTGGATCTGCCGCTTTAGTGATGGCACGCCCCACCACGATATGTGTCGAACCTTGCGCTCGTGCTTCGGCTGGCGTTGCGACTCTCTTTTGATCATCTACTGACACTTCGGCTGGCCGAATTCCCGGAGTCACCCGCAGGAATTCTTCACCGCACGCATCGCCGATTGCTTCCGCTTCATGAACCGAACACACCACGCCATGGAGTCCGGCCTGATCTGCCAATCTCGCATAATGAACAACAGATTCTTCCAGAGTCGCATCAATCAATTGCTCTTTCTGCATCTCTTCCTCGCTCGTAGACGTCAATTGGGTCACTGCAATCAATTGCGTCTTGCTGCCTGCGAGTCCGCGTTTTGCTGCCTTCATCATTTCCAGACCGCCTGCGGCATGGACATTGACCATCGCCACATCCAATTTCGCGAGGCCCCTCATCGCGGATTCAACAGTATTCGGTATGTCGTGCAGCTTTAGGTCCAGGAAGACGTCGTGCCCGAGTTTAATAATTTCACGTACGAGCTCCGGTCCTTCCTGATAAAACAATTCCATTCCTATTTTCACGAACAAACTTTCATCAAAGTTATGCAGAAATTCCAATGTTTGTTCTTTTGCGGCAAAATCCAATGCGATGATCGGTCTGTCGTTTCTCATAGTCGGTGGCTCCTTCCGATAACTTCCTGCACCGAATCATATCCGAGTTCGTGCAGACGCTCCGGCAGTTTGCCGATGATTTCCGGGCACACAAACGGATTGACGAAGTTGGCTGTGCCGACTGCGACAGCACTCGCACCGGCCGACAGGAAATCGATGACGTCATTGACATCCGTGACGCCGCCCATGCCGATGATCGGCAGGTTGGTTTGTTTGCTGACTTCGTAGACCATGCGGAGCGCTACCGGTTTGATGGCAGGCCCCGACAAACCGCCGGTGATGTTGGCGATAACCGGGCGACCGGTTTTGGGATCGAGCCGCATACCGAGCAGCGTGTTGATCATCGTGATGCCATCAGCGCCGCCTTCTTCCACCGCTTTGGCAATCGAAACGATGTCCGTCACGTTCGGCGATAATTTTACGTAAACCGGCACCGACGAAACTTCTTTCACCGCTCTCGTCAATTCGCGGGCAACGACTGGATCCGTGCCGAACGTGATGCCGCCTTTTTTAACGTTCGGGCAAGAGATGTTGATTTCCAGTGCATGGACATTCGTCGCTTTGGAAACTTCGCGTGCCACTTCCACATAATCCTCCGTCGTGGTTCCCGCGACATTCGCGATGATCGGCACATCAAATTGTTCTAGCCACGGCAGTTCCTCACCAAACACTTTCTCGAGTCCCGGATTTTGCAACCCGATAGCATTCAGCATGCCCGCTGCGGTTTCTGCAACACGCGGTGTCGGATTGCCGAGCCGTGTTTCCACGGTCGTCGCTTTGATCATGATGGCGCCAAGCTGCGACAGATCATACAGTTGGGCGTATTCTTTGCCGAATCCGAAACAGCCGGATGCCGGCATGATCGGGTTTTTTAATTCGAGTCCAGGTAGTTTTATCGTCATATCAATCATGTAATCACCACTCCCGCCGGGAATACTGGTCCGTCCGAGCAGACTTTGATGTAATCCATTTCAGATTTTGTCGTGCGGCAGACACAGGCGAAGCATGCGCCGATGCCGCAGCCCATCCGCTGTTCGTAGGACAAGAAGCCCCGTTTTTGCGGATACGCCCATTGCACCGCTTCAAGCATGGCAGTCGGTCCACAGCTAAAGTACGTATCAAAATCATGCGGCAATTCGTTTAAGATATGCGTAACGAAGCCTTCCGTTCCGTGTGAACCGTCCACTGTGGCAATATGCGTTTCGCCAAGTGCTTTGAATTTCTCTTCATAAAAGATCGCTTCTTTGCTTTCGAACCCTAGGATATGCACCGTTTGGATCCCCCGGCTGTTCAATTGTTGTGCCAGTTCGTAAAGCGGTGGCACACCGATGCCGCCGCCGATCAGGTAGGCTTTTTTCTCTGCCTCTTCAACAGGAAAACCGTGGCCAAGCGGGCCGAGAACATCAATTTCATCCCCGGCTCGCTTATCGGCCAATATTTGTGTGCCGCGGCCTTCAGCCCGGTAAATCATCGTGAAGCGCTTGTTTTCTTTATCAATGGAAGCAATGGAAATCGGACGACGCAGCAACGGTTCAAAACTGTCCGCCACACGGACGTGGACGAATTGACCGGGTTCGGCCATTTCATCGACCAAATCCCCTTCGACCGTCAGCTCGAAAATATGCTTCGCAATCGACTGCTGGGCAATCACTGTCATGCGTTGTTGTCGAATCATCTGCCAGCCCCCATTTCTTCTGCAGAAAATGTCATCGATTCAATGACGCGCAGCATTGCGGCTGCGGTATCCAGTGAAGTCAGGCAAGGAACACCATTTTCCACCGACTCGCGGCGTATGCGGAAACCATCGCGTTCCGGCTGCTTGCCTTTGGTCAGCGTGTTGATGACGATCTGGGCGTCTCCGCTTTGGATGACATCGAGCAAGGTTCTGCCTTCAGCTCCGATTTTGCCGATCGGTGCAACAGCAATTCCGGCTTCTTCAAATGCCGCTGCCGTTCCGCCAGTCGCCATGATCTGGTAGCCGATCGATTTGAAACGTTTAGCGAGACCGACAGCTTCTGTCTTGTCTTTATCCGCCACTGTCAGCAGCACGGTGCCGTGGTCTTTAATTTCCATTCCGGCTGCCGCAAGCCCTTTATACAGCGCTTTTTCCAAAGTCGTATCTTTGCCCATGACTTCGCCGGTCGATTTCATTTCCGGTCCAAGCGTAATGTCGACTCGGCGCAGCTTCGCGAATGAAAACACGGGAACTTTAACGTAAACGCCCTTGACTTTCGGCGCGAGTCCCGGTGTGTAGCCCTGGTCGATGATGCTTTGGCCGAGAATTGCTTTGGTTGCGATATTGGCCATCGGGATCGACATGATCTTGCTCATGAACGGCACCGTGCGGCTTGAGCGCGGGTTGACTTCGATGACAAAGACATCGCCTTTTGAAATGACGTACTGGATATTCATCAGGCCGACAATATTGAAGCCTTTTGCCAGGCGCGTCGTGTAATCCACCAGCGTATCAAGAAGCTCCTGTGAAATATTCTGCGTCGGATACACCGCAATCGAGTCGCCCGAATGCACCCCTGCGCGTTCGATATGTTCCATAATTCCCGGAATCAGTACGTTTTCGCCGTCTGAAATGGCGTCCACTTCCACTTCTATGCCGGTGAGGTAGCGGTCGACCAGCACCGGATGTTCCGGGCTCGCTTCTACCGCATGTTCCATATAATAGTTCAAGTCCTGTTCGTTATAGACGATCTCCATTGCACGGCCGCCAAGCACGTATGATGGGCGCACCAATACCGGGTAGCCGATATTATTGGCAATGACAACCGCTTCTTCTTTGGAAACCGCCGTTTTGCCGAGTGGCTGCGGGATGCCGATTTCATTCAGCGCCGCTTCGAATTTATTGCGGTTTTCCGCACGATCGGTATCTTCCAGTGTCGTCCCGAGAATTTTCACGCCATTCTGTTCCAGCTTGTCAGCCAGGTTGATCGCTGTCTGTCCGCCGAACTGAACTACGACGCCTTTTGGCTGCTCCAAATCGACGATGTGCATCACGTCTTCAATCGTCAACGGTTCGAAATACAGTTTGTCCGAAATCGAGAAATCCGTGCTGACCGTTTCCGGGTTGTTGTTGATAATAATCGCTTCGTAGCCGGCTTCTTTAATTGCCCAGACCGAATGCACTGTGGCGTAATCAAATTCCACACCTTGTCCGATGCGGATGGGACCTGATCCCAGAACGATGACGCTTTCCTTGTCCGTGCGAACCGATTCGTTTTCGTCTTCATACGTTCCGTAGAAATAAGGGGTTTCCGATTCAAATTCCGCTGCACACGTATCCACCATTTTATAGACCGGCATCAACTTCTGTTCTTTGCGCCAATTATAAACCTGTTGTTCCGTCGTATTCCACAGTTTCGCAATCGTGCGATCTGCAAAGCCCATGCGTTTCGCCTTTTTCGCCGTGTCGTAATGGTAAGGGTTTTGTGCCAAATCCGCTTCATACTGCACGATATTCTGGAATTTCATCAGGAAGAACAGATCGATTTGGCTCCAGTCGTGGATCGTTTCAATCGTCACACCGCGGCGCAGCGCTTCGCCAATAAAGAACAAACGCTCATCGCCCGCGCGGCGTATCCGTTTTTCAATCCATTCGTCGCTCATCGCATCGGCATTTTTCAACTCCAGGTGGAATTGGCCGGTCTCAAGCGAGCGCACCGCTTTCAGGATCGACTCTTCGAACGTCCGACCCATTGCCATGACTTCGCCGGTCGCTTTCATCTGTGTACCGAGGTTTCGTTTCGCCGCTTCGAATTTATCGAACGGCCAGCGTGGAATTTTTGTCACCACGTAATCGAGTGCCGGTTCAAACGCCGCATAGGTGCGCCCCGTCACTGGATTCATCATTTCGTCCAATGTCAAACCGACTGCGATTTTCGCTGCCAATTTGGCAATCGGATAGCCTGTCGCTTTGGAAGCCAGTGCTGATGACCGACTGACGCGCGGGTTCACTTCGATGATGAAGTAATTGAAGCTGTGCGGGTCGAGCGCCAGCTGAACGTTGCAGCCGCCCTCAATTTTGAGTGCGCGAATGATTTTCAAGGACACATTGCGCAGCATCTGGTATTCGCGGTCCGACAAGGTCTGGCTTGGCGCCACGACGATGGAGTCGCCTGTATGGATGCCGACCGGATCGATGTTTTCCATGTTGCAGACCACGATCGCTGTGTCGTTGGCATCGCGCATCACTTCGTATTCAATTTCCTTGAAGCCGGCGATTGATTTTTCAAGAAGGCATTGTGTCACAGGGCTGTATTTCAAACCGCTTGAGACGATTTCTTTCAATTGTTCATCGTTGTGACAGATTCCGCCGCCAGTACCACCCATCGTGAATGCCGGGCGAACAATGACCGGATAACCGATGCGCTCGACAAACGTTTTCGCTTCATCCAAATTATGGATAATGTCGGAATCTGGTACCGGTTCCCCTAGTTCATTCATTAAAGTTCGGAACAGATCACGGTCTTCCGCTTTATGGATTGCTTCCAGTTTGGTGCCGAGAATTTCGATTCCCAGTTCGTCGAGAATACCCGATTCGTCGAGTTCAATTGCCATATTCAATCCCGTTTGGCCGCCAAGCGTTGCCAGGACAGCATCGGGACGCTCTTTGCGCAGGATGCGGCTGACAAATTCCAGTGTGATCGGTTCGATATACACTTTGTCTGCAATTTCCGTATCCGTCATGATGGTGGCCGGGTTCGAGTTGATCAGGATGACGCGGTAGCCTTCTTCCCTTAACGCGAGGCAAGCCTGCGTGCCGGCATAATCAAATTCTGCAGCTTGTCCGATGACGATCGGGCCGGACCCGATTACGAGTATACTTTGGATATCTTGTCTTTTAGGCATATTGCTGCTCCTTTCGATTTGCACTCATCATGTCGATAAAACGGTCAAACAGGTAATTCGAATCTTCCGGTCCCGGTGACGATTCGGGATGGTATTGCACAGTGAACGCCGGATAATCCAAGTGCGTAAGGCCTTCGTTTGTGCCATCGTTCAACGCCTGATGCGTCACTTTCAAACGCGTTCCCTGTAATGTATCTTCATTGACGGCATAGCCGTGGTTTTGGGAAGTGATTTCAATTTTGCCGTTTTCCAGGTTGCGCACCGGATGGTTGCCGCCGCGGTGGCCGAATTTCAGTTTGAATGTGTCGGCTCCGCAAGCGCGGGCGAATAATTGGTGGCCGAGGCAAATTCCGAACACCGGCACCTGGCCGAGCAACTCGCCGACCACCTGGACGCATTCTTCCACGTCTTTCGGGTCTCCGGGGCCGTTTGACAGCATGACGCCGTCCGGTCCCCAGGCAAGAATTTCCTGTGAGCTCGTGTTATACGGCACCACGATGACATCACAATCCCGGTTATTAAGTTCGCGCAGGATGCCGTGCTTCATGCCGTAATCGATCAACACGACGCGCTTGCCGCGTCCCGGGCTCGGATAAGGACGTGCGGTTGAAACCTGTGCGACCTGGTCCGTCTGCAATGGCGTTTCTTTCAGCTTTTGGACGACTTCATCGATTTCCACTTCTTCACCGGCAGCTGTCAGGATGCCTTTGATCGCTCCTTTTGAACGGATCAGTCGCGTCAGTTTGCGTGTATCGATCCCCGTGATGCCCGGAATCCCTTTTGTCTTGAACAATTCGCACAGCGTTGATTTGTTTCTGAAATTCGATGGGTACTCTGCCAGTTCACGGACGACCATGCCTTTGACGGCCGGTTCGATCGATTCAAAATCGTCGCTGTTGATGCCGTAGTTGCCGATCAGCGGATAGGTCATCGTGACGATTTGCCCGCAATACGATGGGTCCGATAGTATTTCCTGATACCCCGTCATGCTTGTGTTGAAGACGATTTCCCCAATAGATGCATCATCACTTCCAAAAGCAGTTCCTTCAAATACCGTGCCATCTTCTAAGATTAAATAACGTTTCATTGATGAGCCTCCTCCTGCCAAACGATTTCTCCGCCGAACACGGTCATTGCCGGCCAGCCTTTACAATTCCAACCGCCGAACGGTGTATTCTTTCCTTTCGATGCAAATGTTTCCACATCGATAGGCTGTTCTTTTTCAAGATCGAGCAGCACCAAGTCCGCCGTCTGTCCTTTTTCAATCGTGCCGTATGGCAAGCCGAACACCGCTGCCGGTTTTTTTGTCAGCCAGTCGATCAATTGCTCGAGCGTCCAGATTCCCGTCTCGACAAATTTTGTGTGCAAGAGCGGAAACGCTGTTTCAAATCCGACGATGCCAAAAGGCGCCTTGTCCATGCCGTTCGCTTTTTCTTCCATTGTATGCGGCGCATGATCCGTGGCAATAAAATCAAGCGTGCCGTCAAGCAATCCTTCGTGCAGCGCGTCGTAATCTGCTTTCGCACGAAGCGGCGGGTTCATCTTGTAATTGGCGTCGTCTCCCGGAATGTCGTCCTCCGTCAGCAGCAAATGATGCGGCGTCACTTCCGCCGTCACCTTCACACCTGCACGTTTTGCATCCCGTATGACGCGCACCGATTCTTTCGTCGACACGTGGCAGACGTGGTAATGTGCACCTGCCGCTTCCGCCAGCAGAATGTCGCGTGCGATGTGCACCGATTCCGCGATTGCCGGTATGCCTTTCAACCCAAGTTCGCGACTGCGTTTGCCGTCATGCATCACGCCGTCGTAGATCAGGCTGTTGTCTTCGCAATGCGCCACAATCGCCATGTCGATGGCAGCGGCATCTTTCATCGCTTCGAACATCATGCCCGCTTCCTGGATGCCGACACCGTCATCGGTAAAAGCGAATGCGCCATTTTCTTTCAATTCTTTTAAGTTTGTTCGTTCTTTGCCTGCTTCCCGGATGGTGATGGAAGCATACGGCAAAACTCGGATGAGCGCATTCTTTTCGATCAGCGCGTTGACCCGCTGCAGGTTTTCTTTCGTGTCCGGCACCGGGCGCGTATTCGGCATTGCGCAAATGGTCGTGTAGCCGCCTCTTGCCGCTGCTTTCGTCCCGCTGTCAATGGTCTCTTTCTGTTCACCACCCGGTTCACGCAAATGAACGTGGACATCGACAAACCCTGGTGCGATCATCCGGCCTTTGCCGTCAATTTCTTTTTCGCCTTGTGCTGAAAGTTCTTTCCCGATTTCCTGAATTTTTCCACCGGCGATGCGAATGTTGACCGGTGCCAATTCGCCCTCCTGCAGCATGTTTACATTTTTAATGAATAAATTCATAATCAATCTCTCCCTTTCAGTGCATATTCTAGTACGGCCATGCGGATAAATACTCCGTTTGTCATTTGTTTAAAGATTCGTGAGCGTTCACATTCGACCAGGCTGTCCGCAATTTCGACGCCTCTGTTGATGGGTGCCGGATGCATGATGATTGCCGAGCTCTTCATTTTCATTTCGCGTTCAACGGTTAGGCCATATCGCTCATGATATTGATTTTTCGTAAGCAGCTCACTGATTGCGTGGCGTTTATGCTGAACCCGCAGCAGTTCACTGTCTGCGTGGCGTTCGTGCTGCACACGGAGCATCATGACAACATCAGTGGTTTCTATATAATCATCCAGCTGTTCCGAACTTTCAAAATCGCCACTCCATTCCGGGGGACAAACAAATTTTACTTTAGCACCCAACTGGGCAAGAGCTGCGGCATTCGATTTTGCCACGCGGCTATGCGCGATGTCGCCGGCAATCGTTACATGGATGCCTTCAAAGCGGCCAAACTCTTGCCAGATCGTATACAAGTCCAGCAACGATTGTGTCGGATGCTGTCCAGAACCGTCGCCGCCGTTGATTACTGCCAATTTGATTCCTTCAAGTTGACGATAATATTCTTCTTCACTATGGCGGACGACAATCGCATCCACACCAATTGCTTCCAAAGTTTTTACCGTATCGTAGAGGGTTTCGCCTTTAAGCACACTGGAGAAGCCGGTTTCAAACGGCAGCGCAGTTATGCCGAGTTTATGTTCCGCCATTTCAAAGCTCATTTTCGTGCGGGTGCTCGGTTCGAAAAACAGGTTGGCCACCGTTCCGCCGAGTGCCGCCTGCTCCCCTCTTTCAAAAGCTGTCGCCCGTTCGATCAATCGCATGATAGTGTCGTTCGATAAGTTTTTCGTCGTCAACAGATTTGGCATGTGTTTGTCTCCTTCCATAAAAAACACCTTCCTGAGAGCAGGAAGGTGTGAGGAAACAGAGGCAGACATTGCCCGTGCTTTTCAACCCTTTCCATGCCTCTCGGGACATTCATTAAAAGGTGTTTATTCAGTTCCGTCGTCAAGCTCTTTTTTATCCAGACCCGGCAGCACCAGGTTGAGAATCACACCGATGATTGCTGCGAGAGCCATTCCTTCAATGACGAAGGTTTCGCTGAACTCCAGTCTTGCGCCGCCAATTCCGATAACCAGGATGACAGATGAAATGACCAGATTGCGTTTATTGCCGAAATCGATATTATTGTCGACCAGCATGCGAAGCCCTGAAGAAGCGATGATCCCAAACAGTAGAATCGAGATGCCGCCAAGTACCGCGGTCGGTATCGTTTCGATGGCCGCCATCAATTTCCCGGCAAAGGAAAAGACGATGGCAAAAACAGCTGCACCGAAGATGACGTAAACACTGAACACACGGGTAATTGCCAGGACTCCGATGTTTTCGCCATATGTCGTTTTGGGAGGTCCCCCAATAAGTGAAGATATAAAGGTTCCAAGACCATCGCCCAAAATTGAGCGGTGCAGTCCCGGATCTTTTATGTAATTGCGGTCGACAATCTTGCCGAGCACCAGCTGATGGCCGATGTGTTCAGAGATGGTGACAATCGCAATTGGTACCATAATGAACAGCAAGGTCGGTGTGACCTGGAAAGAATAATCCACACCCGGAAGCAGGAAATCAGGCACTGCAAACCAGGTAGCTTCGCCGATTTTCGTAAAATCGATAATGCCGATCGCTGCTGAGTAGGAATAGCCGACAAGCAGACCAATCAGAATCGGCATTAACGAAATGATGTTCTTAAAGTAAATCGTACAGATGATCGCCGTCAGCAGCGTGACGATTGCGGCTGAAAAGTGCAGCAGGCTGTATTCCGAAGTGTTACCTGCAGCGGGAATTGTCATGGCCATATCGACTGCAGTTCCTGCCAAAGCCAATCCGATGACGATGATGACCGGGCCGACTACGATTGGCGGCAAAATTTTCATCAGCCATTGATAGCCTGTTTTCCAGATGATCAACGACACGAGTGCATATACGGCGGAGACGAACATCGCACCGATCATGGCCGAGCCGATGCCGCCTGATAATGTTGCGACCTGTATCGGCACGATGAAGGCGAAGGAAGATCCCAGATATGCCGGCACTTTGAATTGGGTGATCAATAAGAAAATGATGGTCGCGATGCCGCTTGTCAAAAGCGCAATCGCCGGGCTGAGGCCCACCAGCTGAGGCACGAGAATCGTTGCGCCGAACATGGCGAACATATGTTGGAGGCTCAGTGAAATCCACTGGCCGGTTTTCGGTTTATCTTTTATATCGAGTACTGCTTCGCTCAAAACTTTCTCCCCCGTCTCTCTCTACTATTCGTGTATTGCTACGCGGTCTTTGCCGTCGCTTTCTTTCATTTCCACTACAATGCGTTCGTTGCTCGACGTCGGGATATTCTTGCCGACATAATCCGAGCGGATCGGCAGCTCACGATGTCCTCGGTCGATCAGCACCGCCAGCTGAATCTGCGCCGGGCGGCCGATATCCATGACGGCGTCCATTGCGGCGCGCACCGTGCGGCCGGTGAACAGCACATCGTCGACCAATACCACTTTCTGTCCTTCGATGCTGTGTTCGATGTCGACTTGCTGCACCAGTGGTTCTTTGTTTTTGTTTTTGACGCTCAAGTCATCGCGGTACAAGGTGATATCGAGCTCGCCCGTTTTGATCGCCTTGCCTTCGATTTTCTCCACTTTTTCAGCGAGCCGCTTCGCAATGAATGCGCCTCTTGTTTTGATGCCGACCAGGATGATGTCATCGATGCCTTTATTGCGTTCGATGATTTCATGGGCAATGCGTGTGATGGCTCTTGCCATCGCCTGCTCGTCCAGAATATCCGCTTTTTCTACCATTGTCTCGTCTCCTCCCGGCAAATAAAAAACCTCCTGCCAGAGGGCAGGAGGATAGATGCGCAGAAAATTCCAGCACGGAAGACAGACTTCCGGCTTGCGTAAATACCTTCTCAGCCTCTCTGGACTGTTTTTAAAGGTGTTGTTATTCGATTGGTTTTTTCAAGTATAAAGAACACTTTGTACTTTTGTCAATCCTTCTTTCGAAGAGATTCCAGAAGTTCAGCGAATTCCTCAGGCATTTCTGCCGAGTATTCCATGTATTCTCCGGTTTTTGGATGATCAAAACCGATCACTTCTGCATGAAGCGCCTGGCCGCCGATATCCATCGTTTTCTTCGGTCCATATTTCGGATCACCGACAAGCGGGTAGCCAATGTATTTCATATGAACACGGATCTGGTGCGTACGCCCTGTTTCAAGGCGGCATTCAACCAATGTAAAATCGCCAAAGCGTTCGAGCACACGGAAATGCGTTACCGCGTGTTTGCCTCTATCAACGATCGCCATATTTTGGCGTTCTTTCGGGTCACGCGCAATTGGTGCTTCGATTGTGCCTTTATCATGCGGAATATGTCCGTGGACCAACGCGAGATATTTTCGCGTTACACTTTTTCTGACCAATTGATTGACGAGCGATGTGTGCGACACGTCGTTTTTTGCGACCATCAGCAAGCCCGATGTATCTTTATCAATCCGGTGGACAATGCCGGGACGGACGACGCCGTTGATTCCCGATAAATCGGTGCAATGATGCATCAGACCATTGACGAGGGTTCCTTTTGAATGGCCGGGAGCCGGATGAACGACCATGCCCTTCGGCTTGTTGACGACCAGCACATCAGCATCTTCATAAACGATTTCAAGATCAAGGTCCTCCGGCACCACGTCAAGCTCTTCCGGTATCGGTGGCGTAACGATGATTACGTCTTCAAGACGTACTTTATAATTCGGTTTGACGATTTCGCCATTGACTCTGACTGCCCCGTCTTTGACCCAATTGGCAATTTGTGAACGCGACCACTCTTCATCAATCGAAGAGACCGCCTTGTCAATTCTTTCTCCAGCCATTTCCTCAGTAATTTCTATTGTTAAATCTTCGATTTGGATTGTTAACTCTTCCATTAAGACACCTTTTTCTTTTCTTGTTTTTCGTCATAGATCACGAATACGATCATCAGGATAACCCCGATTGTCAGTGCGGCATCAGCAACATTGAATATTGGAAAATGATAATTGATCCCAGGAATCAGAACGTCGACAAAATCGACGACTTCACCGCGGAGCATTCTGTCGATAAAATTACCGATCGCCCCGCCGAGTATAACCATCAGGCTAATTTGAAACAACGGCTGACCTTGCGCGTGTTTATGGAAGTAATAGAGAATGCCTATAATCACCGCAACGGTAATTATTCCAAACAGCCACATCTGCCCTTCCAGCATGCCCCATGCCGCTCCCCGGTTGCGATGCGACAGCCACGCCAGATACGGTTCAATCACCGGAATCCGTTCGCCGAGTTCCATATTCTGAAGGACCAGCCATTTGGTAAACTGGTCTGCAGCAATGATTACCAATGCGATTGCATAATAAATAAACATACGTTTCCCCCGTCAAATCATCTGTCGTTCTATTTTAACACATTACGCCTTCAAATAGTTAAGGTCTGGAAAGCCGGGCTACCGGTTCTCCAGACCTCGTCAACTTAAGCGTAATGCTTCTCTACTACATCAGCGCATCGTGGACAAAGCGTCGGGTTTGCTTCGCTTTCACCGATTGCGTCTGAAATCGTCCAGCAGCGCTCACATTTTTCACCTTGTGATTTTTCAACCGCCACAGTTACATGATTTAATACCAATGCATCAGCCGGTGCTTCTTCAGGAGATCCACCGAACTCATAATTGGATACGATCAGCAGCTGTGCCACATTGTCATCGACAGAAGCAAGAAGATTTTTGGTTTCTTCAGAGCCGTAGACCGTGACTTTGGCTTCCAGTGATTTACCGATGATTTTCGCTGCGCGCGCTTCTTCCAGCGCTTTCAACACATCATCACGGACAGTCATAAATTTCGACCATTTCGCTTCAAGATCTTTAAAGCCATCATTCACAACAGCTTCAGGGAAATCAGTCAACTGGACGCTGTCTTCTTCAACAAAGCCAAGGTAAGACCACATTTCATCAGCTGTATGCGGAATGATCGGCGCAGACAATTTCAGGATGGCCATCAACGAATCGAACATCACCGTCTGCATGGCACGGCGGTGTGGATGGTCGGCCGCTTCAATGTAAACGACATCTTTGGCAACATCCAGATAGAAGGAACTTAAATCGTTTGCACAATAATTGTTCAAAACATTGTAAATCGTCGAGAACTCATAAGTTTCATAACCTTTGCGTGCTGTTTCAACCATTTTTTGGAGTTTCATCGCCATATACTGATCCATTTCACGCATATCTTCGAACGCCACACGATTCTCTTTTTCATTGAAATCGGCCAGGTTTCCGTGGAGGAATTTCAGCGTATTGCGGATTTTGCGGTACACTTCTGAAACTTGTTTGAAATTCTCATCCGATACGCGAACATCCGCCGTATAATCGACTGATGCCACCCACATGCGGAGAATATCAGCGCCCATTTGGTTCATCACTTTCGCAGGAACGATTACGTTGCCGAGTGATTTACTCATTTTGCGTCCGTTGCCGTCCAGCGTGAAGCCGTGGCTCAGGATTCCTTTATATGGAGCAATTCCGTTGATGGCAACACTTGTCGTCAGCGACGAATTGAACCAGCCGCGGTATTGATCGGAGCCTTCAAGATATAGGTCTGCCGGATATTGCAGGTCTTCGCGCTCATCCAATACGGCCTGGTGGGATGATCCCGAATCGAACCAGACATCCATGATATCCAATTCTTTTGTGAAAATGCCATTCGGGCTGCTTGGGTGTTTGAAACCAGATGGCAGCAATTCAGCGGCCGGTCGTTCGAACCAAATATTCGAGCCGTGTTCTCTGAACAAATCGGCAATATGAGCAATCGTTTCTTGCGTAATGATCGGGTCGCCATTTTCCGCATAAAATACCGGAATCGGCACGCCCCAGACGCGTTGGCGGGAAATATTCCAGTCTCCGCGGTCGCGCAGCATGTTGAAGAGACGCGTCTCTCCCCATGCCGGTGTGAAAGAAGTTTCTTTGATGGCTTTCAGGATATTTTCACGGAAAGCATCAATTGAAACGAACCATTGTGCAGTCGCACGGTAGATGACCGGTTTTTTCGTGCGCCAGTCATGCGGATACGAATGCGTGATAAATGTAAGACTTTCCAACGCGCCCGCTGCGTCCAACGCTTCCGTAATCGTTTTATTGGCTTTATCATAAAATTGCCCTTCAAATCCAGGAGCTTCCTCCGTCATGATTCCGCGTTCGTCGACAGGACACAAAACCTCAAGCCCGTATCTCTTGCCCACTAAAAAGTCGTCTTCACCGTGGCCCGGCGCTGTATGGACACAACCCGTACCCGAATCGACCGTAACGTGATCTCCGAGCATAACAAGTGAAGTACGGTCGTAAAGTGGATGTTTCGTCAAGATATGTTCCAGCTCTGCGCCTTTCATTTCCCGCACCACTTTATGATCTTGCCAGCCAATTTCAGTGGCGACCTCGTCCAACAGTTCACGGGCGATAACAAATAACGAACCATTTGCTTCCACTTCCACATAATCCAGTTTTTCGTGGACAGAGATGCCCATGTTGGCTGGAATGGTCCACGGCGTTGTGGTCCAGATGATGAATTTCGTGCCTTCAGCAAGAACGCCTTTGCCATCGGTCACAGGGAATGATACAAAAATGGAAGGAGATTTTTTGTCGTGATACTCGATTTCCGCTTCTGCAAGCGACGATTCACTTGATGGTGACCAGTAAACCGGCTTTAATCCTTTGTAAATATAGCCTTTGTTCGCCATCGCTCCGAATACTTCAATCTGGCGTGCTTCATAGGCAGGTTTTAACGTGACATACGGGTTTTCCCAGTCACCGCGCACACCGATGCGTTTAAATTGAGTGCGTTGGCTGTCGATTTGCTCGTAAGCATATTCAGCGCAAAGCTTGCGGAATTCTGCAACCGTCATCTCTTTGCGGTTGACGCCTTTATTGGTCAGAGCCTGTTCAATCGGCAATCCGTGCGTATCCCAGCCCGGAACGTATGGCGCATGAAAGCCCATCATTGAACGGGAACGAACGATCATATCCTTCAACACTTTGTTCAGCGCGTGGCCCATATGCAAATCGCCGTTTGCGTATGGCGGTCCGTCATGAAGAACGAAAAACGGCTGGTCTTTCGTCCGCTCTTGTACTCTTCCATAAATATCCATTTCTTCCCATTTCGTTTGCATTTCCGGTTCCCGGTTCGGCAAATTGCCTCGCATCGGGAAATCTGTTTTCGGCATCAATAATGTATCTTTGTAATCCATCCTAATTCCTCCTGTAAACATAATAAAAAGCCCCCCATCCCTGGTAAAGGGACGAGGAGCCAAACTCGCGGTACCACCCTTGTTGCAGCTCAATCGCTGCCACTCGAACACCGTATCGTGGTGAGGACGGATCCGGATACTGATTTTCTCCGGCTCTGCTCAGGAGTGATTTTCCCCACAGCTTTCACACCGGGCTTTCACTGTCCCCGGCTCGCTTTTCTGAATGGCTGTAATTACTGTCTCCGTCAACGCATTTCGTATAAAAATTGCTGATTCTAGTATGTCGTAATTATAAAGAGTGTGGCGCCCTTAGTCAAGGACGGTAGTCTTCGTTATTGTCTTCCAATTTATCAAGCGTCGTCGTATCGACATCATATTCCATCAACGATTCCCAATCATCGGTATCAATCAGGTCAAGCTGCGCTTCCACGATCATTTTGAAACGATTGCGGAAAACCTTCGACTGTTTCTTCAGCTCTTCGATTTCCATGGCAATGCGGCGCGCTTTGGTCAATGATTCATTGACGATGCGGTCACCGTTTTTCTCGGCTTCACGGACAATAAGCTTCGCTTCTTTTTGGGCATTGCGGCGGACTTCTTCTGCAGCTTCCTGGGCAATGACGATGGACTTTTGCAAAGTTCCTTCGATGGTTGTGAAATGGCCGACACGTTCGTCGGTTTGTTTCAAACGCTCTTCAAGATCTTTTTTGTCTTTCATCAGGATTTCATAATCCTTGATGATCTGATCCAGGAATTCGTTCACTTCATCTTCCTGGTATCCGCGAAACGCTTTGCTGAATTCTTTATTATGTATATCCAACGGGGACAATGGCATTCAGTGCACTCTCCTTAAATTATGTTTGTTACTTTCCATTATACCGCCCATTGCATGAAATATCAGTATAATTTTTCATATTCCATGCACGGGCTATTTGCGTTGTTCCAAACGGCCGATCTGCAGACGCACTTTATCTTTCTTCGTTCTTCCTTCGACCATCAGCACTTTAATCCGGCCAAAACCTCTTGAAGATATCATATCCGATTCATGCAATTCGAAAGATGGCTGTTCCTGTGCCGTCCAGTTCACTTTCACTTTTCCTCCGTGAATCAAAGCCGAGGCTTTCTGCCGGGAAATATTATAGACGGAACTGATGACCGCATCGAGTCTCATCGAACTGACAGTATGGGATTCTTCATGCCATTCTTCCGTGGCTGTGATCATCTCGGCTACGTCCTCCACTTCGAGCAATTGCACTTTGACTTTTGCGGCGGAGACGAAATTGGTCTTGAGATACAGGCTCACTTCATCTGCCACTGCAAATTGAATCCGTTCGCCATCAATTCGGATATCACCGAATTTGCTGCGATCCAGTCCGACTGACATCAACGATCCTAAAATATCCGGATGGCGCAAAGTGACGAATTTCACCGGATATTTCAATTCGAATACCTGTATTTGAAAATCTGCCGCTGTCGGTTCGTAATAGGACGGATACAATAGGACTCTTTGGCGCTCGGCATCCGGAAACAAACCGAGTGAAGCCATTTGGATATCGTTTGCGCCAAGAACCGACTGCACGATAAAACGTTCCCGGGGATCCAGAAAGTCAGTGAGTTTCGGTGTATAGCGGTCTTCGACTTCATTCATCCAGCCGGAAACCTGTTCGATAAATTGCTGCTCTTCTTTCCGGAAATGCTGAAAAATGGAATCCATGATGCTGCCCCTTTCTTTTATATATATCTGAACTAATAAATCTTCAGTAACCGATATTCCGCAAAACAGCTTGCTTGCCTGGGGGCTTGCGCTGAGCTAACTCGGTCTCGTTTCACTTCGTCCGAGTGGATCTCAGCACTTCGCTTGGTCCCCTGGGCGTCTGCGCTGTTTTGCTCCATATCTAAGCTATTCTCTCAGCGCCAGCGTGGCTCCGGAACAGGTGAATTCCTTTATTCAACTTAGAAAAAGTTTTTTCAAGAAAAAAACCCCACTCAGCGTGAGGTTGATCTTATAGCATTCCGAATAGGACTGAAATGCCTCTGCTAGCCAACAGCAACGCATAAATCGCGATGATTGGAGAAATGTCGATCATGCCAAGTGGCGGGATGAACTTTCTGAAGATATCCAGATATGGATCTGTCAGGCTCGTGATAAACTGGCCGAATTTCGACTCTTTAAGGCTTGGAATCCAGCTCATCAGGACGCTGGCGATAATTAGGTAGAAATAAATATTCACTGCATTTAATATTAACATTTCGATAATTGCCATCAGTTAGTTATGCACCTCTTTTATTGTTCTTCGTCGTAATAGAAATCTGAAATTGCTCCGTCCACTTCAACCGTATCAGGGACACAAAGGAAAATATCCGTTCCAATGCGTTGGATGTCTCCACCAAGGGCATATACTGTACCACTCAGAAAATCGATGATCCGCAGGCCCTGACTCCGTTCAATGCGCTGAAGATTGACGACAACAGCACGTTTGCTTTTCAAATGCTCGGCAATATCCTGAGCTTCCGCATAGACGCGGGGTTCTGCCAAATGAACCTTTGATGATTTCGATGCGGCAGTCTGCAAACTTACCAGGTTCGGTGTGCTTGCTTCCGTCGCTTTTTGGCGCCGCTCTTTAGGAGATTTGCGGATTTCAGGCGTGACAGACTGTTTTTCATGCTGGGAAGCCTGCTGGTTTTGCTGTTGCGGCTGACCTTCTTCATATTCCTCTAAATAAAAGAAATTCTTGAATGAATTTTTAATGCTCATCACTCTGCCTCACTTTCTGAACCTACTAATGCAGTCCCGATGCGAACAAAAGTCGCGCCTTCCTGCGCTGCTATCAAATAATCATTGGACATGCCCATTGAACACTCCGTGCAGGGGGCATGTGCCCAATTTTTTTCGGCAATTTCCAATTGTAAGGCCTTCAGTCCGCGGAATACTTTCCGCAAAACTTCTTCATCTTCAACGTTCGGCGCCATTGTCATTAATCCAACTACATTAATTTTATCATATGTTTCCAGAGATTTGATAAACTCCAAAGTTTTTTCAGGCAAAATGCCACTCTTGGAATCTTCTTGTGCGACATTAACCTGCACAAAACAATCGATGGTGTGGTCAGCGCGTTTCTGAATTTCTTTGGCAAGGCTCAAACGGTCCAGAGAATGAAGGAAATCAATCCGGTTGATGATGTCCTTTACCTTTCGGCTTTGAAGATTGCCGATGAAATGCCATTTAACATCATCTTTGATCGACTCAGATTTAGCTAAAAAACCTTCCGGACGATTTTCACCAAGATGCTTGATGCCAGCCTCGACTGCTTCCCGGGTCCGTTCGACGCCGACCTGTTTGGTGACAGCAATTACTTCGATTGCTGGTCGGATGGAATCCAATTCATTTCTTACCTCTTTATATACCGGTCTAATAGGTTTCATCAATTCACAACTTTTCTTGAGATGTTCTGTTAATTGTACCAAGTATGAGGCTATTTATCAATTGCACCATTCGGGATGAAGTAAAAAAAACAGCTGCCAGATCGGCAGCTGTTTGGATTAACGTCGTTTTTGTCGATTGCGCAGGAAAGTCGGGATATCCAAAGCGTCATCCTGTGACTTTTCCTGGCGTACCGGTTCCTGTTGATACACGGGAGCCGGTTCTTCGCGGCGCTGCTCCTCGCGGCGTGCTTCACGAAGTGTCGGCTGAGGTGCCTGCTGCTGTTGAATGGATTGCACACGGCTGGAGTTTAGTCCTGAGCCTCTTGGCGTTCTCGGCTGAACCTGTTCCTCATTAAATCCTGTAGCAATTACTGTCACAATAATTTCATCTTTCAAATTATCATTGATAACAGAACCGAAGATCATATTCACATCTTCATCAGATGCTGAAGCAACGATATCTGCTGCTTCCTGAACTTCGTAAAGGCTAAGATTCGATCCGCCGGTAATGTTCATCAGAACACCTTTTGCTCCATCGACCGAAACTTCCAGCAATGGGCTTGAAACAGCTTTTTTGGCGGCTTCAGAAGCACGGTTTTCCCCTGAAGATACGCCGATCCCCATCAACGCTGAACCTTTGTTCGACATAATCGTTTTAACGTCAGCAAAGTCAAGGTTGATAAGGCCAGGAACTGCAATCAGGTCCGAAATACCTTGTACACCCTGGCGAAGAACGTTATCCGCTTCTCGGAACGCTTCCAGCATTGGTGTATTTTTATCTACGATTTCAAGTAAACGATCGTTTGGAATAACGATCAGCGTGTCGACTGATTCTTTCATCTGGCCGATTCCGCCGATTGCTTGTGTCGAACGTTTGCGTCCTTCGAAAGTGAATGGACGAGTTACGACTCCGACTGTCAAAGCGCCAAGTTCTTTGGCGATCGCTGCGATTACTGGAGCAGCTCCTGTTCCTGTCCCGCCGCCCATGCCGGCAGTGACGAATACCATATCTGCTCCGCGCAATGCTTCTTCAATCTGTTCCTTGCTTTCTTCCGCCGCTTTTTTACCCACTTCAGGGTTTGCGCCGGCGCCAAGTCCGCGTGTAAGCTTACCGCCAATTTGAAGGCGGACTTCAGCTCTTGAAAGGTTTAGAGCTTGTGCATCCGTATTTACTGCAATAAATTCAACACCTTGGACACCGTGTTCGATCATGCGGTTTACAGCGTTGTTTCCGCCGCCGCCGACACCGATAACTTTAATTACTGCCATAGCATCAACTGATGTATCAAATTCCAACATTCTTTTTCCTCCTAAAATTGCTCTGCTCTAAGTTGAAGCATGATGCAATGTTTTATTGTTAATAAGAAAGTATAACTTTTTAGATTTAAAAGGATTTTGTAAGAGCGCTTCCTCTTCTCTTACTCGAAAAATTTATCAAACATTTTTTTGGCTTTTGTCACAACGCCTTCGCCATCTTCTTTTTGCTGCTTTTGCTGTCTTTGTTTTTGTGGTTTTGATTCCTGCTCAAGCTTTTGAGGATTGCCCAAAGCGGCTCCGCTGCCAATGCGTCCGTGAAAAACATCATCCATATAAGCGTATTGGATAAGTCCGACCGAAGTCGTATATTGCGGCTCTCTTACCCCGATATATTCTGGAGTGAAGAGACGTACACGGGTTTGAAGTATATTTCTCGCCAATTCAGGAAGGCCTTCAAGTTTGGCCATGCCGCCGGTTAAAACGACTCCTCCTGGAAGGTCCTGTACGCCCAAACGATAGAATTCATCCAAAATCAATTCGAAAAGTTCTTCCAGGCGAACTCCGATTATTTCAGATATGTATTTCTGACTGTATTGCTCTTTTGTATCAGAACCGATTACCGGAACTTCGAACAATTCATCTTCAGAAGCATTATCATAAAAAGCGTGGCCATAATCAAGTTTGATCTTTTCAGCTTGGTCTGTTGGCGTTTTCAGTACGATGGATAAATCTTTCGTTACATGGTCGCCGCCGACCGGTATTACTGATGACGCAATCAGATGCCCATCCTGGAAAATAGCAATTGACGTAGATCCGCCGCCGATATCGATGCAGGCAGTTCCATGATTCTTTTCATCTTCCGTTAACGCATAGTATCCGGCTGCCAGCGGTTGAGGGTAAATATCCCGGATTTGAAGGCCGGCCCTTTCAACGCACCGAAGCACATTATGCAGAATCGTCTTGGATGTCGTCACCATTGTACCATCCATCTCAAGGCGAATCCCAATCATACCCCGCGGATCTTTAATTTCATCCAAATGGTCTACTATATATTGCTCAGGAATTATGTTAACCAATTCCCGTTCTGGGGGAATAGACATAACTTGCGCCGCTTCAAGGACACGGTCCATATCATCATCTGTAATTTCACGATTTTCGCTATTGACTGCTACGACGCCTTTGACAGGCTGCAGTTGCATTTTATTGGCAGGAATTCCAAGAACGACTTCGTGAATCGACTTGCCGATCATTCGTTCAGCCTGATCGACCGCTTTTTTGATCGATTGCACAGTTGCATCTATATCAACGATAGCCCCTTTTTTAATGCCGTTTGATTTGACATTGCCAACACCGATGACGTGCAACGATTTATTGGCCATTTCTCCAATTAAAACTTTTACCGACGAAGACCCGATATCTAAACTTACATACAATTCTGATTGGCTCAATTCGTGGCACCTCCTTATTTTAGTCCATTTACTATTATTCTATTGTAAATTATACACCTTGTCTAAGTAATTTGATGCAACATTTTTTCATTTCATCAGAAAATTCAAACTGATTCCCGTATTTCTTTTTTCTCAGACCATTTACTCAATAAAATGCGCCGGATAACAGCTATATTCTGAAACAGCCGAACGCCGAAAGCGAAGATGGCTGCCAGATATAAATCGACTCCGAGATGAACTCCGAGAAATGCCAGCCCGGCTGCCAGCAGGATATTAAAGAAGAAACCTGAAACAAATACTTTATCGTCATATACTTGTTGAAGATGTGCCCGTACCCCGCCAAAAAGCGTGTCCAGCGCTGCAAGCACTGCAATGGACAAATAGTTTGCGTATTCGGGCGGAATTCTCATATCTGTCAGGAGCCCAAGTGAAACTCCGAGAATCAGTCCCAAAATCGATAGCCACATACCTATTCCCCCTCTGCCGCTCTTAGATGTTCGAGCTTCAGCTCTTCATCATACGCTTCGACCATAATATCTTCCTGCGGCTCTCTGACATCGACCGCCAGATTATCAATATAAAAACTATCAAGAATTTGTGACGCCTTTAAATGATTGTAAAGCTTTTCAGCATCTTCAATTGTATCGGCGACCACCTTCATTTTAAATGGCGGCGTTCCAACCGGTTTGGCGTTGATCGTGGTCTGTCCGTTGATATCGCGTATTGGACTGTTATTGACAATCCGCTTCCCATCGATCGACATGCCGATTCCGTTGAATCGATTAATCTCATTCACTAACCGGATCAACAGCTGCGGCGAAATTTCATCAATGTTTTGTCCGCTCGCTACTGTTTCAGGTGAAGGTTCGATGAAAATTTCAAAACCTGGTCCGCTGCTGTCTGCCAGACCCGCTTTCTGCCTGAGCTCTTCAACCGTATCTCTCAGGGCCTGTTCAGGACTGTCGCTTAATGCCAAATCATATTTTGACAATGTGTCATCAAGCGTGCCGATTTCGGATAATAATTCAGAGTGAAGCTGCTTTTCCCTCGATAGCTCCTGCCTGATTTCCCACACATCCCGTGTGTCCCGGGCATCCGGTTCATTGATCGTATTGAATTGGATTGCGGTCATCAGGCCGATAACAAACAAGATTATCGTAAACCGGGAAAAGACTTTCTTTTTCATGCAACTTCCCCCTCAATCATGATTCCGACAGCAGGGCCGGCATTCTAATGCCTATCCCCTGGTCCATTGTGACAATTATATTATCATTGACCAGCTGATCGAGAACTCCTCCAGACAATTCCATGGAAGCTGCAAGAACTTCCGGATTGCCGATCCCTTCGATGGTAAATGGTGCCGGATACTGCACACCATCAACTTCGATGACTGGACCTGTGCAAACGATTGTCGAATTTGAATGGATTCTTTGTCCATTTACCGCGATCGCTTCTGCTCCAGAAATATACATTTCATGGATTACTTGGAAAACATGGCTTTCATGCACAATATATTCATTCGGATTGACGTCTTGCGCACCATATTCCCCGTCTTCCAGAATGACCTTCAAGCCTTCGCCTTCCACCGGCATCAATCCGATATAGCGGCGAAGCATTTCCGCTTCCTCAGCCATTTCACTGTAAACTTCTTCTCCATCCAAAAAAGAACTTTCATAGTCCTGTAATTCGCTTTGCTTGTCCTGCATTTCTTCACGCAAGGTTTTATTGCGTTCCTGCTGTTCAATCAGCTCTTCGCGAATTCGTTCTTCTTCTTCGAATTGGGCGTTGGCTGTAATCTCGGCATTGCCGTCTCTGGCCTGCGACAGGCTGTAGGAATAAGAAAGGATAAAACCCAGAACCAGGAAAACCAGCGAAAAGATGATGGATTTACTGATTTTTGATTGTTTACGGTTGCGCTGTTTCTTCATCTTCCCCGACCTCCTTTGGCGGACCATAGACGTCATCATAAGAGCGGAAGGTAATGCCTACCTCCATATCGAAAACTCCTTTTTGGCCATCTTCCAATTGAGCAATAAGTGAAGGGTAATAAGTCAGTTTTTCTGCCAGGCTATTTAACTTTGCCCGAATTTCATTGCCATCTGTCATATACAACGTCACATTGGCGGATGAACTCTCCCCTTCCGTCAAAAGGAGCTGCGACAGCATATTGGAGACTTTGGGATCAAGCTGCTCCAACTGGGATGAAAGTTCCAGCCGTGTTTCCGCATTTTCGAAATTAGTAAAAATCGGTCCATCAACTTTGTCGACAGGCAGTTCCACAGCATAGCCGTTCGCAAGCAATTCCTGGTAGCCATTGTCTTTCTCAAGAAAACCGATTGAAGGGGATTCAGCGACTGCAATGTCCACTCCCGTCAGCCATCTTTTATCAACTGCCACCGTTTCGACCCACTCCAGTTCACTGATGGCCTTTGCCGTATCATCCGCATCGAAGGACCACATTGAATCCCCTTCCGCAAGCAGGCTCGCTTCAATATAATCCGACTCCTCGTAAAGAGTTGCCCCAAGAACGGTGATGGATTGAATTTTGCTGTATTTGGACTGGCTATAGATCAATGCAGCCAATAAGATTAGAAAAATGAACAGCAATGCCAGGAATTTGCGATTGGTTCTTTTTCGCCGACGCTCGCGAAGCGTAGGGATGCGTTCTTCAATATCAATCACTTTATCCATAATTGCTGCTCCTTTCTTCTTAATCGTCCGCTTCTGTCACTTTTCTGACCGCTTCGATAAAGGCATCGCCGCGGATTTCGAAACTGTCATACTGATCCCAGCTTGCGCAAGCCGGTGATAAAAGAATGGTATCGCCGTCATTTGAGTGGCTAACCGCCTTTTCGACTGCCCCGGTCATATCCGAGACTTTTTCAACAACGCCGACACCACAATCCAAAGCGAATTGCTCAAATCGATTGGAAGTTTCGCCAAAAGTCACCAGCGCTTTTACCCGGTTCATATAGGGTCTCAACTCTTCAATCGAGTGGTTTCGTTCAAGGCCACCTGCCAATAGCACGATGTTGCCGGGGAATGCCTCCAATGCACTTTTGGTAGCCAGCGCATTGGTCGCTTTCGAATCATTGTAAAATTTCCGACCTTTCCAGTTGACGATAAACTGTGAACGGTGCTTGACTCCAGTAAAAGACGATAGGACACGGATAATAGTTTCTTCTGTGCCCCCCCATAATAATGCTGCAGCCGCAGCCGCTAAAATATTTTCGAGGTTATGTTGACCGCCCAGCAATATTTTGGACCGTTCGATCAATTTTTCCCCCTGCCAATAGATGAACTCATCATCAGCACTGATGCTGTCTTCGGTCTTTCCCTTTAATGTAAAAGGAATGAGGCGTGCTTTGCATTTCGCTGCATAGGCAGCAAGGTGAGGCTGATCGGCATTATAGATAAAATAATCATCCGGCGTTTGATTTTGCGTTAATTTCATCTTCGAAGCTTCATAATCTTCCAAAGTTCCGTGGTAATCGAGATGCGCTTCGTAAAGGTTTGTCACAATAGCGATTTTCGGGCGGAACGTTTCCGTCCCTTTTAATTGGAATGAAGACAGTTCTGTAACAATGACATTATCTGCTTTTGCATGTTCTGCCACTCCACTTGCCACTGTTCCGATATTCCCTGCAACCAACGGTTTTTTCTCATCCTGATTGAGCATATGGAACAACAGAGTGGTAGTTGTTGTTTTGCCGTTGGAGCCGGTGATCCCGATAAACGGTGCTTCACTTATTTTATAAGCCAGCTCGATTTCGGTCCAAACCGGAATTCCTTTTTCTTTTGCTGCCTGGATCATTGGATTGGAATAAGGAATTCCCGGATTTTTAACCAGCAATTCAAATCCTTCTTCCAGAAGATCTTCCGGATGGCGGCCGCAAATGACCGTTACACCAAGATTTAACAGTTCCCGTGCTTCGGGATTTTCTTCAAATGGTTTGGCGTCATTGACGGTGACAAAAGCACCTAATTTATGCAACAGGCGGGCGGCTGTAAAACCGCTCTTCGCCAACCCCAATACCAATACTTTTTTCTGGTGGACCATCGCCAACTCTTTCATTTACATTACCTCCAATACAACGGCAATTACTGCGGCGATCAAACCAGCCAGCCAGAATACCGAAACTACTTTCCATTCGGACCATCCGCTCAATTCGAAATGGTGATGGATCGGACTCATTTTGAAAATCCGTTTTTTTCTTAATTTGAAGCTGCCGACCTGCAGAATGACTGATGCTGTCTCAATGACGAAAACAATTCCGATGAGAAGCAGCAGCAATTCCTGTTTCAACAGAATCGATACCATTGCCAGCGCTCCTCCGAGTGCCAGCGAACCCGTATCGCCCATGAAAACTTTGGCTGGGTATTTATTGAAAATCAGGAACCCGATCAACGCTCCCGCAACTATAAACGTGAATAAAGCAATGGCGGCCTGATCCTGTCTGATGGCCAATACACCGAATGCAGCAAAAGCAATCGATGCCGTGCCAGCTACTAAGCCGTCGAGCCCATCCGTCAAGTTGACCGCATTCGAAAAGCCGACCAGCCAGAAAATGATGAACAGCACATAAAGCCCTGATAATTCAATGGAAATGGTGCTGAATGGAATGACCAGTCCTGTGTCGAAATCAATCATTCCAAGTAAAAAGAATGAAATGACGGCTATAACAATTTGCGCGATAAGTTTTTGCAGGGAAGTAAGCCCCAAATTTCTTTTCAGCACAACTTTTATGAAGTCATCGAGAAAACCGATCAATCCATATCCGAACAGTACCAACAATAGAATCATCAGTTCCGTTACCAGTAAATCTGTAAAAAATGCGACAGCCAAGGCTGTTAGAATGATGGAAATCAGAAAAACCAAACCACCCATTGTCGGTGTGCCGGTTTTCTTCATATGTGATTCCGGTCCTTCTGCGCGGATGCTCTGACCGAATTTCATCCGCTGAAGCAAAGGAATGAAAACGGGCATCAACCCCGCAGTTAACAATAACGCTATGCCAAATCCAAGTAATATATAAACGTCCATAAATGATCTCCTTTAAACATCTTCCTATTCAGATGTATCTTCTATAATTATATCTTCCGTGTCTTCTTCCGGAATGCCTTCCGGACCATCTTTCATTTGCTCTTTATAAGAATCTGCAGGAGTCTGCAATCTCACGACGACGGGTTCACCTTCTGGCAATGAAGTCCCGGCCGACAAGCTTTGATTCACTGCGTAACCCTGCCCCACAATTTCCAATGATAATCCGCTGAGAGCCTGAAAAGCAAGCAATTCCCGCTTGGACCATCCAGTAAAATCAGGCAAGACAGATTCCCCTTCCGTTTGAAGGATGACAGTTCCTCCCGCCAGCAGCACTTCACCTTTTGCAGGGTATTGAGCGGTAACTTCACCAGGAATCCCTGTAGTGACCACATTGATGCCTTGCGAACTCAAATCGGCTGCCACTTCATCTGAAGCTAATGCGTTATAGTCAGTGATATCAATTACCGGTGTTTCTTCCGTATCTTCCGGTTCGATATTCATATATTTCAATCCGTTTTCCATGACCGAAGTGAATATTTCCGATACCGGCTTCGAGCCGTATGCGCCGCCTTTCATCTTCGGCTGCTGCACTCCCACGTACATCACGAGTTCAGGATCTTCAGCAGGTGCCATGCCGACAAAAGAGAAAAGATAATTATCGCTGCCGGTCATATATTTGCCGTCTTTACCCGGAATTTGGGCCGTACCTGTTTTACCTGCAACGCTGTAATCCTGGAGAGCAAAGCTTTTGGCAGAACCATTCTCTGCCGTTACTGTCGATGCCATCACTTCACGCACGATTCGAGCCGTTTCAGCAGATATCGGCTGACCGGCTTGTTGCGGCTCGCCTTTCACCGTAACTTCACCGGTATCGCGATTTTTTATTTCATCTATAATATATGGTTTCATCATCACACCATCGTTGGCAAAAGCCGTTGACGCCTGGATCATCTGGATCGGCGTTACCGTCGAGCCTTGCCCGAACGACGTGGTCAATTTATTGATTTCGCGGTCAGCCAAAATTTTTCCGGTCGCTTCACCGGGAAGGTCGATGCCCGTTTTTTGGCCAAAGCCGAAAGCATCGACGTAGTCCATGAAAATATCCGGTCCGACGCGTTCCAGTAAATAGGCCATCGACACGTTGGAGGAACGTTGGTAACCTTCGAGAAAGCTGATTTCTCCCCATCCTCTTCGTCCATTATGGTCACCAATTATGGTGTTGCCGAATTTATACGTTCCGGATTTAAAAGTGGCATTCGGATCCCATTTTCCTTCTTCAACAGCCGCCGCCAATGTGAACATCTTCATCGGTGAACCTGGCTCAATGGTATGCTGAATGCTTTCGTTCAACCAATTCTCCGAAAGTCCTTCACGCGTATTCGGATTAAAAGAAGGCCGTTGAGACATCGCCAGGATTTCTCCGGTTTTCGGATTGGCAATCAATGCGATCATCCGTGTTGGCTCATATTCTTCCTGGACAGTCGACATCGCGTCTTCGAGGAAATTTTCCAATGTTCGATCCAGGGTCAGTTTGATATCCGCTCCGTCCACTGCCGGTGTAATGGCCGATTCACTGTTAGGCAACAGGAAGCCCCATCGATCGGTATCAAACTCCATTTTCCCGTTTTCGCCGGTCAGAATATCATCGTAAATCAATTCCAGACCCATTTTCCCCTTGGTTACCATGTCCCCATTTTCGAGCTCTTCTTTCATGGCAAAGCCGATTAAATGGGAAGCAAAAACCCCATTTGGATATAATCGTTTAAGGTTTTGAACAAACAGAATGCCTGGAAGCCCTTCATCTTTCATTTCGAGCATTTGCGTATGGCTGATTTCACGTCCCGCAGAACCAAACTCCACCTGATAACGCTCTGTTTCCTGCCCTGTCTGCAAAGTTTCGTATATTTTTTCACGCGGTGTCCCAATATATTCTGAGAGGACATCAGCTGTTTTGTCGATATCCGTCACATGGCGAGGTTTGTCCACTTTTTGTGTAGCACTTTCATCCAAGACAGCAACAAGTTTATAGGACAGGGTATCTTCTGCAATAATCTCTCCTGTACGGTCAAGAATTTTTCCCCGTTCCGCAGCAAGTTCTTCTTCCTGGCTATATTTGGCCGCTGCTTTCGCTGCCAATTCCTGTCCCTCGACCTGGCCAGTAGCCTGAATCGCGACAATTCTTGCCAATAAAAGGAAAAAGAGCCCTGCAAAGACTAAAAACAGCAGAAAGGCTCCCCATTGAAATCGAAACTTTTTTTTCATTGTCCAGGCACTACCTTTACATTTTGCTCATCCAATTTTAGACCAAGCTCTTTCGCTTTTGACCAAATGCGCTCATATGTAGAAAGTTCACTGACTTGCACTGACAAATCCGTATTTTGTCTCTGAATTTCACCGATATCATTTTCAATTGTCTGAATTTCATGGGTGGTCGCCTGAATTGTGGACTGATTTTGAAGAACCAGCAATGCGCACATAACGAATACAGCCAGGAAAGATAAATATAATACTTTTTCCCCTTTGGTGATGAGAGCTTTTTTTCTGACCGGCTGTTGACTCGGTGTGTGAGGAACGGCCGGCTGTTGGATATAACTTTCTTTTCTTGCATTCAACGCCATAAAAACACGTCCTTAGTCTCTAATTTTTTCTGCAATTCGCAATTTCGCTGACCGCGACCGATTGTTATGCTCCAATTCTTCTTCTGACGCAAGAATCGGTTTTCGGGTGATCAGCTTCAATACAGGTTCCATTCCCGAAGGAATAACCGGGAAATTTGGCGGCAATTCCGGAAGCGACGAAGCTTCTTTGAAAATCGTCTTGCAAATTCGGTCTTCCAGCGAATGGAAGGTAATGACACTGATTCTTCCTTTTGGCGCCAATAACGTTATGGCATCCTGCAATGAAGTTTCAGCTGCCCCGAGTTCATCGTTAACTGCAATCCGAATAGCCTGGAAAACACGTTTAGCCGGATGTCCGCCTGTTCTTCTGGCAAAAGCGGGGATGCCGTCTTTAATGCATTCCACTAATTGTCCGGTCGTTTCGATTGGGGCCTTGTCTCTTGCAGCTTCAATTTTCCGCGCAATCTGCTTAGAGAATTTTTCTTCTCCGTAACGGTAAAAGATGCGTACAAGGTCTTCAAAAGCCCAATCATTCACCACTTCATAAGCGCTAAGCGAAGCGCTTTGATCCATCCGCATATCGAGCGGAGCATCATTATGGTAGCTGAATCCACGTTCAGGGGTATCAAGTTGCGGAGATGAAACACCCAGATCGTACAGGATTCCGTCTACTTTTTCGATTCCACGCTCTTCCAGTTCCTTTTTAAGGTCTTTGAAGTTGGCGTGGATAAAAGTGATTCTATGTAAATAATCTTTCAGCTTTTCTTTCGCATGGCCGATTGCTGTTTCATCTTGATCGAAACAGAAAAGATGGCCGTCGTCAGAAAGCTGTTGGACCAAATACTCACTGTGTCCTGCACCGCCGAGGGTGCAATCCACATATATGCCGTCAGGACGAATGTTCAGTCCATCGACAGTCTCATGTAGTAAAACCGTGGTGTGGTTGAACAATACATTCCCTCCGTTTCTAATATTAAAAGTCAAAATCCACCAGGTTTTCTGCGATGTCGTTAAATGAGTCTTCAGATTCTGTAAAATATTCTTCCCAAGAGTCTTTAGCCCAAATTTCAATTCGATTGGAGACACCCAGAATGATGCATTCTTTTTCAAGATTTGCGTATGATACCAAAGTTGAAGGGATGTTGACGCGTCCTTGTTTATCAAGTTCCACTTCTGTGGCCCCCGAAAAAAAGAATCGTGTAAATGCACGTGCGTCTTTTTTGGTGACAGGAAGTTCTTTCAATTTCTCTTCAATCTTCTGCCATTCATCCATTGTGTAACCGAATAAGCATTGATCCAGGCCTCTGGTGATGACAAAATTGTCGCCCAGATGTTCACGAAATTTAGCAGGCACGATTAATCGCCCCTTTGAATCAACGCTATGTTGATATTCGCCCATGAACATACCCTTCACCCCACTTATTGTAATTAATGTACCACAATCCCCCACTTCCCACCACTTGTTTTTGAAATATTTCATAAATGTTACAAAACGCAATCTCACTATAACTTCTTGAGACGCAAAAAAGCCTGCCGCAGCAGACTTTAGAGGTTTTACAGATAGATGATCTTGTGATTTTTGTCATATTTCAAATTCTGGCTTAATAGCTTGTCCACCAAATCCATTCCGTAATCATTCAGATAAGGAATCGGGTTCCAAATGCGTTCTTGTGGAGAGCCATTCGGCATTAATTCGTTTTCCAGCAAATCTAAATGGTTAAATTGGATGGCGTTTTGCTGAATCACTTCATCTTCCAATTTGTTCTTCAGAAAATCCAGCTGCTTCAAATGAAATTGCAGATTCTTTTCAACAAGAGGAGTCAATCCTTTACTCACTTCAGTGAATTTCTCCCGGATCTCTGTAAATTGGTCCTGAATACTCATTTCCAATTTCCCAATCAATTCCTCTGCTTCCCGGTCCCGAATCGAATCGAGTAGCTGAGCTTTCAAAGCCGCAGCTTTCTGATGGATAACCAGATCTTCAAATGACAGACTGTATTTTTCCAACAGCACTTGCACCTTCCGATTTATGATGGTCATTCCCAGCCGGGGCATTACAACAGGCATTTCCATTTCAAGCAGTCCAAACGCATTCTTTAAAACTGACCAATAAGCGATTTCCCCTGGTCCGCCCACGAATGCCAGCACAGGAAAAACCATTTCCTGCATCAATGGACGCGTCACAACATTATTGCTGAGCATTTCTGGTGTTTTTTCAGCGATTTCCAGTAACTCTGCTTCATTGAAGCGGACTGTTCCGTTATTGCCGGTAAAAAGTTGTCCCTCCCGTTTTAAGAGGATCCGCTCGCCTTTGATGGTGATGAAAAGATTGGCCGCATCTTTTTCGGCGGACAGAGAAGGGTTATAGCCGGCAGCCAGCAGCTCCTGCTCTGCGCTATAAACTTCATCGGCAATGGCAGGAGCAAAAGTGATCAGCCGTTTGAAATACGCTGCTTCGTATCTTCTCAACTCAGGATGGGCAGCGTCGATAAACAACAGGCCTTCCTCGCGAAAGAAATGATTCAGGAATGCTGAGAAAAATTCTGTATAGGTGTCGGTTGAATCCAAAAAGCCGAAGACCAATTGCTGCAACTCCGCTGAATGGTCTGTTTCAGGCAAACTCCGGAAATATTCTTCGAGAAAGCTTCTGATTTTCGCTTTGTTCAAATGGGCAGTGGATGCCGTCTTCTTGCCGTACTCCATATGTGGAAAATTGAGTTTCTCCACACGCCCGTTTACTTCGCGGTAAAGATGGCTGATTTCGGCCAGGTCATGATCTTCTCCTGCTATCCAAAAGACCGGCACCACTTTTGTACCCAATTGCTCTTTCGCTTCTTTCGCTAAGAGAATCGCGGATATAGCTTTATGGATGGTGTACAACGGCCCGGTAAGAAGTCCTGCCTGCTGGCCTGTAATAACAACAGATGCACCTTGCTGAAAATCATTCAGATGTTCTTCCGTCTTATCTGAGATGCCGTATGGTTCCATATACGCACGAATGATGGCGGTTAAGCTGTCACGGTCAGCATCGTGCTTCTGAAGTTGTTTCTGTCTGCTTTCAAACGAGCCGTGGTCTGGGCTGTAAGAAAAATAATGGCGAAGCTTTTCTTCGCCATTTATGTAATCGTTCATTAAATTACTGGATGGTGGTACAACTTGTTGTGCTAATTTCATCTTGCGAATCCCCTTTTCCATTACATATCACCTACTATATCAGACCCGGCGATACATGAAAAAAAATCAGCCTGCAAGCTGCAAAAAAAATGCATCGACGCAAATCATCAGAAAAAACTGATGAGCGTCAATGCCAGGCCAGTAAGCCAGATGAACACATACCCCGTACACAGCAGAAGAAAATAGAGGCGCCAGGTTTTTCTGATATATTTCAGAATTTCAATCTCTTTTGTTTTCTTCCATTCGATTACCAGTAAACCGATTGCCAGAAGAATTGCCGTAATCGAAATAACGAATGAGATATTGACACCCCAAAGGGCTTCCACTGAAACTGGAACCGTCAGAAACAACAGGAATGTTGTCATATCTGCCGAAAAGCCAATCGCTCCCCTTTTCAGCTTTTTGCGGCTAAGAAATAAAAATAAGATAAATGCAAGAAACGGTGCAAAGATGAATATTGCAGCAATGTTATGTAGAAAACTCATCACTCTTTTTCAGCCGCCTTCAATAGATGATAGAAAGCCTGCAAAGTCGGAAGTGTATAGGGCGATCGCCTGATTGTATAAAGCACAATGGTATCCACTTCCGATTTCCGGCCTGCCAATTTATCGGCAAGCATGGAAGAGGTGTTTTCTGCAGTAGCGGCACACAAAGCTGTCACCTGTTCAAATGGCAGCAGCGTGTCAATTTCCGGAAACGCCGTATACAATTCCGTATAAACATTCTTCAATAATTCATAGGCATGGGGATTGCTTAATAATTCCCCATTCTTCACAGATAATAAAGCCGTGAGGGGATTGATCATGCTGTTCAGCAAAACTTTGCGCAACAGCATTTTATCGGAATCCGAATGCCATTCGGCTTTGACTCCGCCAATTTCAAGCAACGGAAGGAATTGCTCCTCGTTACCTCTCAGCAGGGCGAATTTAAAAATGCCTTTGCCGGTATGCCTCACTTCTGTTTCGCTGACTTTTAAAGCGCCGTGCTCGACGATGCCTGCGGCAATATTTTTTTGCGGCAAATTCCGCAGCAATTCCAGATGCATCATGCCGTTTTGCAGGAAGACCACCGGATTATCCAGAGACTTTCTTTTTAACGTGCTGATCACTTCCGGCAAATGATTGTATTTCACTGTGATGAAAATAAATGCGTCCGCCGGAATTTCGTCCCACTCTGTTGTTGCTCTTATGATGTGGACTTTTCCGTCTTTCGTGATGCCCTGTTTATTGATCAGCTCTGCCTGCTCTCGCCTGCGGGTGATCAATTGCACATCGCATCCAGCTTCTTTTAACAGCGAAGCCGTCAGCATGCCTACCGCTCCAGCGCCGATAACAGCAAAATTCATGATAACCCTCCCAGCGAACAAATCGGATTTCTTTTAAAAAAGAAGCCTGCCGATTGGGCAGACTCCACTTTCGTTAGGTTTCATTATACAGGAGTAACGGCATGTTTTCGATACGGCAGCGGTAAATCTTTTGTATCATAGATTGCCAGACGCTGCGATAACACATGACGAAGATCAGATGGCGCGACGATATCATCGATGATGAGCTCGGAAGCCAACCGGTAGATATCGATCTCTTCTTTATATTCCTGGTGTTTTTCCTGAACATATTTCAAACGTTCTTTCGGATCTTCGATTGCTTCGATTTTATTCGAATAAACCGCATTGACCGCTGCTTCTGGTCCCATAACAGCAATTTGCGCGGTTGGGAGCGCGATGCAGACATCCGGTTCAAAAGCCGGTCCTGCCATAGCGTAAAGCCCCGCACCATAAGCTTTTCGGACGATAACGGAAATCTTCGGCACCGTCGCCGAGCTCATGGCAGCGATAAATTTCGCGCCGTGACGGATAATGCCGGCACGTTCGACTTTCGTGCCGATCATGAAGCCGGGTACATCGGCAAGGAATAGCAGCGGAATCGAAAATGCATCACAAAGATTGATGAATTTCGCGCCTTTATCCGCTGAATCTCCGAATAATACGCCGCCTTTCACTTTCGGCTGGTTCGCAAGGATGCCGACAACCTGGCCGTCAATGCGTGCAATACCGGTGATCAATTCTGGTGCGAACAATTTCTTGATATCAAAGAATGAACCTTCATCAATCAATTGATCGATCAATTCATACATATCGAATGGTGCATTCTGGTTTTCCGGAATAATCGCTTCCAGGCTTCGGCCTGCTTTCGCTGCCTTCGCCTCGAGCTTATCCGGTTTTATCGCGAAATTTGCCGGGAAGTTCGTCAGATAACGGCGCGCTTCTGAAATCGCTTCTTCTTCCGTAGCCACCAATACATCGCCGACTCCGCTGACTGTGCAGTGCATGCGCGCTCCGCCCATTTCCTCGAGCGTCACTTTCTCGCCGATGACTTTTTCGGCCATACGCGGCGATCCAAGATACATCGACGCATTGCCTTCAACCATGATGACGATGTCGCAAAATGCAGGGATATAAGCTCCACCTGCAGCAGATGGACCGAACAATAGGCAAACCTGCGGCACCATGCCGGACATCCTGACTTGATTATGGAAAATTTTCCCTGCCCCTCTGCGGTTCGGGAACATATCCAATTGATCCGTGATGCGTGCACCGGCCGAATCGACCAGGTACAGCATCGGAACCTGCATTTTTTCAGCCGTTTCCTGGATGCGGATAATCTTCTCTACCGTCCGTGAGCCCCAAGAACCCGCTTTGACAGTGGAATCATTGGCCATAACGCAAACCGTCTGGCCATTGACTTTGCCGATGGCTGTGACGACGCCATCAGCCGGAAGGCCTTCTGCCTCAACATTGGCGAAACGGCCGTCTTCTGCATAATTTTCATCATCAAACAGCAGTTTCAACCGGTCGCGCACAAAAAGTTTATTGCTTTCTTTCATTTTTTCATGATATTTTGGCAATCCGCCCGCAAAGATTTTTGCCAGCTTTTCTTCAAGTCGATCGTTATACCCCGTTGTTTCAGTTGTTTTAGTCATACTGCCAGCCCCCTTTGTTTGTATATAAGTTGAATTAAAGAATCACCATAAATATAACGCTTCGGCGCTTTGGACAGGGCAAAGATTTTGCTCCTGCGCACTGCTCGTCGCAAAGGTGCGCCATCTACGTTTGGCGACCTTAGCTCCCGCAATAAGCCGAGAAGACCACTCGTCTTTTACTCCGTCGGCATTCGCCTGCTCCTGAGCCGCGCCGGCGCTGGGAAAGTAGCTTTGATTACAAGAGTATCTAAGATATGGAGCAAAACAGCGAAGACGCCCAGGGGACCAAGCGAAGTGCTGAGATCCACTCGGACGAAGTGAAACGAGTCCGAGTTAGCTCAGCGCAAGCCCCCAGGCAAGCGAAGCTGTTTTGCGGAATATCAATTCTATAAGATTATTAGTTCAAAATATAAAGATCCATTTATTCTCCCAAAGTCACCAAAGTATCGCCCTCGTTGACGAAACCGCCGACTTCCACATTCACTTTTTGGACTGATCCTGCAAATTCCGCTTCAACCGGAATTTCCATTTTCATGGATTCGATCGTTAAAATTGCCTGGCCCGCTGTTACTGCATCGCCTTCTCCTACCAATACGTTCAAAACTGTACCTGCCATTGTCGCTTTTAATTCTTTCATACTGTTTTTTCCTCCTTTGATTTTTCCAACCAGTTTGGCAATACAGCTGTCGCGTATTCCCCTGATATGAACTCCTGTGATTCGATGAATTCCTTGAATAATGGAATATTCGTTTTTACCCCATCAATTGTAGCATGATTGAAAAAATTCTGTGATTTGGAAAGTGCATCTACACGGTCTTCGCCGGTTATAATCACTTTTGAAATCATCGGGTCGTAAAAAGGTGTCACGGAGTTGCCCTCTTCGTAGCCGGTTTCAATCCGCGCATCCTTGCCCCACACGATCTTCTCCAGTTTGCCTGGTGAGGGAAAAAAGGTTTTTGGATCTTCCGCGTAAATCCGGTATTCGATGGCATGGCCTTTGGTCGTGATCGTTTCCTGTGCCGGCAACTTGCCGCCACGGGCTACATCGATCTGCCATTCCACCAGGTCGAGCCCTGTCACTTCTTCTGTGACCGGATGCTCCACCTGCAGCCGCGTGTTCATCTCCAGGAAATAAAACTCATTCGACTGATCGACGATGAACTCGACAGTTCCCGCATTGCTGTAGCCGACCGCTTGACCGGCAAGAACTGAAGCCTCACATAAACGCTCACGCACTTCCTGCGGAAGATGCGGCGATGGCGATTCTTCGATCACTTTCTGGTTGCGGCGCTGGACTGAACAATTCCGTTCAAATAAATGAACGATATTACCGTGCGAATCCCCGAATATCTGAACTTCGATATGGCGGGCGTCCGCAATAAATTTCTCAAGATAAACGATGTCATTGCCGAAATAGGCTTTTGCACGGTTTTTGACGGAATCGAATTGCTGACTGAGCGCTTGCTCACTTTCACAGCGCACCATTCCGATACCGCCGCCTCCCCCGCTTGCTTTCAGCATCAGCGGATACCCAATCTTACCGGCTTCCTCAATTGCTTCTTCAAGTGTTGCAACGCCTTCTTCCGTGCCTGGAACCACTGGCACACCCGCTTTGATCATGGCACGGCGGGATTCGATTTTATCCCCCATCATGTCAATGATGTTGCTGTCCGGGCCGATGAAAATGAGACCGGCTTCTTTCACTTTGCGTGCAAATCCGGCGTTTTCGGATAATAGGCCATAACCCGGATGGATTGCGTCCACATTATGTTGTTTTGCCACTTCAATAATTTTTTCAGCTTGTAAGTACGACTGGACGACCGGGTTTGGTCCGATCAGCACAGCTTCTGTCGCTTCACTTGCGTAAGGCAGATCCCCATCAGCCTCAGAATGGATAGCGACAGTTTCGATGCCGAGACGTTCGCACGTGCGGATGATCCGGCGCGCAATTTCGCCACGGTTTGCAATCAGGATTTTCTTCATATTTGAAATACCCCCTATGTTTTCTCCCTTCTATAGTCTATATGATGTTTGTAAGCGATTTCAACTATTGGCTGAAATAAATTCTGAATATATAGGCAGCCGAAGCTCTGAATAACAGCTTTCCCCTGATTTTTATCTGTAAAAATTAAACAAATATAAAAAACTGCCGTATTCTTCACGGCAGTTTTGGGCAATTCTTTTTTTTATTTCTTTAAAAAACGCGCGACAGCCGCGTGGTGTGCATCGCTTGCCCATAATTGGGAGCAGCGCCGGATTTCAGCTTCCACCCGCTCCGCCAGATGACTGGCCTGCCATCTTCTGACCGCCATTTCTTTATACGCGCGATGCACTTCCGGCAAAACATCGCGGAACGATGCCAAAAAGTTTTCAATATCGTTGTCGTCCTGGATAACAGCAGTTGCCCAGCCGTTCGCCAGAAGTTCATCCGCCGTATAGAGACGCGCTTCGCTAAGCATCTTCAAGGCGTGGTCATGCTGCAAGGCTTCGAACAGATAGGTTCCGCCGCCCCAGCCACTGGTGATGGCCAGCGTTCCCTGAATAAAGCCAGCTTTTGCGTGGCTGCGGACTAACCGGTAATCGCAGGCTGTGGCAATTTCACAGCCTCCGCCGACCGCTGTGCCGTTCACCAGAGCCGCTACAGGCACCGGCAAGGTCTTGATGCCGTAAAGCACGTCACCCATGCGCTTGAGCATCGGATAGGCCTCTGCCTCTGTTTCAAGGGCATGGAACACAGAAAGATCGCCACCGGAACAGAATGCTCTGTCACCGGCAGCCGTGATGATCACGAGCCGCGGCAGTTCAGTTGTTGCACGCTCGACCAGCTCCTCGAGCCCTTGCATCACTTCGTCATTGATTGCGTTTCTTATCTCGGGCCGGTCGATCGTAAAGGTCATGATCCCATCGGCCGTGTCGATTTTATATGCCATCCCAATTCACCTCGTAAGTGTGAGTATGTAAGTTGAATTAATTATTATTATTATAAACCGATATTCCGCAAAACAGCTTCGCTTGCCAAAACCCGTGCTCCTGCATCGCTGCGCTGCTTCGTCGCAAAGCGTCGGCCGAACTGCCTTCGGCCAACACTTGGCTCGCGCTGAGCTAACTCGGTCTCGTTTCACTTCGCCCGAGTGGATCTCAGCACTTCGCTTGGCCCCCTGGGCGTCTGCGCTGTTTTGCTCCATATCTCTAGAGAGTTTTCTCAGCGCCGACGTGGCTCAGGAGCAGGCGAATGCCGACGGAGTAAAAGACGAGTGCTCTTCTCGGCTTATTGCAGGAGCAAAATCTTTGTCCTGTCCAAGCGCCGAAGCGTTATATATCAGAATTACAAATAAAATATTATTAGTTATATGTACAGAGAAAAAGGCTATCGAGAGCCATGGCCTCTCAATAGCCTTTTAGCAGCAAATACTGTTTTACTTGCTTGCTACAACTTCTTTGCCTTTGTATGATCCACATGCTTTGCAGACGTGGTGAGCCAATTTCGATTCGCCACAGCTTGGGCAAGTTACCATGCCCGGCACGGACAATTTGAAATGCGTACGGCGTTTTCTCTTAACGGTTTTGGACGTTCTTCTGAACGGTACAGCCATTGGTGACACCTCCTTACAGTGATTCTATTCATCTGACTGATCGAAATACTTTGCTAAATCAGCAAGTCTTGGATCCGGTTTTGGTTGTGCTTCTTCTTTCTCCGCCTGAACTTCTTCGTCTGTCGAATATGACCATTCTTCGCCGCCTTTGATAACGGTTTGATCGGCATTTTCACTGAAGACTTGCATCGGTATTTCCAGAAGGATAAGTTCTTCGAGGACCGGCTGGAAATCAATTGTTTCCGTTTTGACCGCATGAACGTTATCATCTGTTCCTCCCAGGCCATTTTCAGACCACGTGAAGATTTCAACCGTTTCAATATCTACAGGAAACTCGACATCTTCCCAAGTTCGTGCGCAAGGTAATGTTAACATACCTTTGAGCTGAAGCTGGCACGTGAGTTGTTGCGAACCAATTGTGCAATGTCCTGTGACGTGGATGGGTGTAATTTCGCGAATATCGCTATTGCGCTTTTTCACTTCTTCAAGATTGACCATCTGGTCGATCTTCATCCCGTCTCTGCGATGCTTTTGAAGCTGTTGAATCGCTATTTTCATAAGTAATCACCTCAAGACAACAAAGTTGATTATATAATGAGCAGAAAAAGATGTCAAGAAAAAATCTTGTCACACGATTCCCAACATCGTTATACTTAGACTTAAGTTTACCAAAGGAGTTGGTCGAATGAAAGCTGCAGGCATCGTTGTTGAATATAACCCGTTTCATAATGGCCATCTTCACCATGCAAGAAGTGCCAAAGAAAGTTCCGGAGCGGACATTTTAATCGCAGTGATGAGCGGCCAGTTTCTCCAGCGCGGCGAACCGGCTTTTGCCGATAAATGGAAACGGACGGAAATGGCGCTGGCGAATGGTGTCGACCTGGTCATTGAATTGCCGTATGTTTATGCAACCGCACAAGCTTCAGATTTTGCCAGAGGCGCTATCACCCTTTTGGATGCGATTGGCTGCGAATCTTTCTGTTTCGGCAGTGAACAAGGAAATATTGATCCATTTTTGAAATCCCGCCATTTGCTGAATAAGGAAAACCTGTTTTATCAGCAAAAAATTCATGAAGCCGTCCAATCCGGCATCAGTTATCCGAAAGCATTGAATGCAGCCTATCACGCGGTAACTGCTGGCGAAGAGGGATTTGCCGATTTGTCTAAGCCTAATAATATTTTGGGCTACCATTATATAGAAGCGGCAGACCGGATTTCCTCCCCTATGCGCCCTTTAACCATCCAGCGGATCGGCGCAAATTACCATGATCCGATTACTGAAGGGATGTCGATTGCCAGTGCAACAGGCATTCGGAATGCATTTTTTGAAGGCGGCTCCATCGACGAACTTTCGACATACATGCCAGCACCTTCACTCCAGGGGCTGCAAAGTTTCGCACATGAATATGGCCGTTTCGGCAGCTGGGAAGCCTTTTACCCTTTGCTGCGCTATACCATCCTAAAAGACCGGCCAGCTACCCTCAGGCGCTTTGCTGAAGTGACCGAAGGAATTGAAAACCTCATTTATGAAGCGGCACGCAAAGAACAGGATTTCGAATCTTTTATTGCGCTGGTTAAATCCAAACGCTTCACCAGAACCCGAATCCAGCGAATGCTGACGCATATTTATACAGGCTTTACTTGGGAGCAATTGAAGTCTTTTGATCAGCCATCCTATCTCAGGCTTCTCGGCATGACGAATGCCGGGCGCCAGTATCTCCATGCACAAAAAAAGAATATCAAGCTGCCCATCATCAGCCGGGCCGCCGATTTGGCGGATGGCATGGGCAAACTTGATATTCACGCCAGCAGCCTGTACATGCTGGGTTTGGGGGCGAAAAATCTTAAAAAGGAATTTACGACGCCACCGATTTATTTCGGCTGAAGCTGTTCCAGGTATTCAAGTGCATCCTGCAGCGTTTTTACCGGCACGATATCCATATCCGTGCCGATTGCTTCGGCAGTTTCCACCGCGATTTGATAATTGCTGACACCATCACCCGAAATTTCATCATCCGGCGCAAAGAAAATTTCCATGCCGTCATTGTCGGCGGCCATCACTTTCTGGTCAATGCCACCGATGCGCCCAACTTCGCCTTCGCTTTCCATGGTGCCGGTTCCAGCTACATCATAGCCTTGGGTAATGTCTTCATCAAGCAATTGATTGATGATTTCCAACGTGAACATCAAGCCTGCGGAAGGGCCGCCGATCCCATCTGAATCGATGATAACTTCCGGGTCAGTCGTAATGCTTTTATCTTCCACGAACGAAATTCCAAGCCCTGCCCGCTCGAGATCAGTCGGCAGGGGCTCCAATGTTACGGTCTCTGTTAATTCCCGGTCATCCCGGTCAATCACCAATTCCACTGAATCGCCTTCCTGTTTATCAGCCAGGTAATCAATGAAATCCTGTTGGCTTTCGAATCCATTGCCGTCGATAGACAGGACGCGGTCCCCGGGCTCAAGAATATCCGCTGCCGCTCCGCCTTCCAGAACGTTCAATACGAAGACGCCCTTTGTTGCAACTTCAAATGGAAGCTCGGCTGTTTCAAAAGCCGCTTTCACTGCATTAATCTGAGAATCAGACATCAGTTTCAACTGGCGGACATTATATTCTTCATCCGATTCATGCGGACTGCGCACTTGTTCAGGCGGCAGAATTTTATAGCCGTCCTGGAACAGCGCATACAGATAAAGAGCCGGGGTGGCGTTCAGCATGGAGATTGTCATCAGGCTGAAACTGCCTTCATCATCTTCATCGCCATCTACCACTTCCACCAGCGGCGACAATTCATAGGCATTTCCCGGTCGTGTAATGT
This sequence comes from Planococcus daihaiensis, assembly GCF_049262615.1. GTDB lineage: Bacteria > Bacillota > Bacilli > Bacillales_A > Planococcaceae > Planococcus. The sequence goes on from NZ_CP175504.1 coordinate 421,869, forward strand.
AACTGTCCATCCGGTAAAAGGTAACGAATACGACAATTCCAATCAACACCAGATAAAAGATTATTTTGTTTTTCTTCATCGAGCATCCCTCTCATTTCAGAACAGAATAACAAAAAAGCCACGCATCACGTGACTTCATCGAATTTTTCTTTCAATGCTTTTTCTACTGGTTCCGGCACGAGTCCCGTGATATTGCCATGGTATTTGGCAACCTCTTTGACGATGCTTGAACTAAGGAAAGAATATTGATTATTGGAGATCATGAATAAGGTCTCAATGTCTTCATTTAAGAAACGGTTCATCGAGGTAATCTGCATTTCGTATTCGAAATCCGATACGGCCCGCAGCCCTCTAATGATAGCATTCGCTTCCACTTCCAACGCGTAGTCGATCAATAAACCGCCAAACGAATCGACATTGACGTTTGGAATTGACTCGGTTACTTCGGCAATCAGCGCAATTCTTTCCTCTAAATCAAAAAGCGGATTTTTTGAAGAATTGTTCATGACAACGACTTTCACTTCGTCAAAAATCTTCGCCGCCCTTTTAATGATATCCAAATGCCCCATTGTGATGGGATCAAAACTACCTGGTACAACAGCAATTTTATTCACTGATTTCTCCCTCTTCTCCTGTGCAGCGATAAATCGATATGACGATTCCACCGTAATTTTCATGTTTAAACCGTTCGAAATACTTTGTACGATCTGGAAGCGTGACACCCTTTTCGTGTTCACAAACAACAATCGCATCCTCTGTGAGAATTCCGTTCTCTGCGGCAAAATCCATTAATTCATATGCTTCGGTAACGTGATAAGGCGGGTCAAGAAACAGCAAACGCGCCTGAAAATCATTTTTCTTCAGGATTTTGATCGCACGCTTGGCATCGTTGCGATACACTTCCGCCTGCTCCGACAGCCGCGCTTTTTCCAGATTGGCGCGAATCGTTTCAACGGCTTTTCCATCTTTATCGATAAAAACGGCCGTATCGATGCCGCGGCTCAAGGCTTCAATGCCAAGGCCGCCGCTTCCGGCAAATAAATCCAGTGCATTGCCGCCGTCAAAAAACGGTCCGATCATATTGAAGACCGACTCTTTCACTTTATCCGTTGTCGGCCGGGTTGTGTTGCCAGGTACCGCCTTCAAGGGCAGTCCTTTAGCCTTGCCTGCAACTACGCGCATGTTTCTGCCTCCCAGTTTATAGATTTCTTGATGCAATCCACCCTTAAAATGGTAGAATGGTTACTGGAAAGGACGTGTTAAAATGATCCAGCGTTTTATCGAGCTTGGAGAAGGTTACGGAGATATTTATGAACTCCGGGAGTTAATCCTGAACAACCGCAGCCGCTTTATGCACGGTTTTGTCTTCCACACGAAAGATATGGATGGCAAACCTGTATTATCGGCTGCTGCTGCATTTAAACCCGCAGAACAGGGCAATTTCATGCCCATTTACATTTGCCGCGAAGGCATTCCGGAAGATTCGAAACGGCTCAAAATATTCGAAGAAACGGTTGAAGCCCTGGAACTACTGCCCATCCATATGGATGTGAAGCATTCCGCTATCTACGCTGACCGTCAATTCTATTTCAGCCATTTGATTTCCGTATTGCGGCTGAACCACTATATCCCGCCGATGCAGTGATCAAAGACCGATTTTATAATCGTATTCTTTTGCTTTATCGGGTTTGGCATTCTCATATTCCGTTTTGATGAAAGGACGCTGAGATTCGAGTACCTGCTTAACATACGGCAGCTTCAGCAATTTCGCTTTTGTTGATTCGATTACATCCTGGTCCATATATAGAACGGCATATTTCAATTTTCGCGAAATGAAATGAACATGCCCATACTTACGCAATGATTTTGCCTGTTTCAAATGATGCACATAGACAATAAGTCCCTGGCGATCATGCATAGCCATCCCTCTTTTCTTAGCTTCTAGAATACCATAGGAAAGAAAAAAGCCGCAACCGCCATTATGGGAACTTTCAGCCATCACTGCATAATAACTGACATTGCTTTTTAAAATTCGATATAATGAAGATAGCGTTACTATATAATAAGGGGGTATTACATAGCCATGGGGAAAAAAACGAAAATAGGCATAGCCGCAGTTGCGGTTGGAGCAGCGGCTTGGGCTGGCTCAAAAGCCTTGGTGACCACACAACCACGTCCGAAGAAAGCTGCACTCGAATATGAACGCCCGGTGGTTCTTGCACACCGCGGGGGTTCTGCATTGGCACCGGAAAATACGCTGGCGGCATTCAACAAAGCTGTCGCTTTAGGCGTTGACGGTTTTGAAATTGATGTCCGCCTTACCAGCGATGAAGAATTGATTGTATTCCACGATGAATTTCTGGACCGGACAACAGACGGCGCCGGTAAAGTGTCGGATTTGACGCTTGAAAAGATCCGGACTTTCGATTTGGGTTATCATTTTGAGGATTTGGAAGGAAAAAATTCTTATCGGGGGAAACATGAAAAGATTGTCACTCTTCATGAATTGCTGGAAAAATTCCCGGACATGTACATCAATATCGACATGAAAGATTCACCTGAAACTTATGAAGGCAGTCTGATGCCATCAAAACTATGGCGTCTGATCGAATCTATGGGTGCAGAGGACCGTGTAGGCGTTACGAGTTTCTTCGATGAACAGATTGACCGTTTCAATTTATACGCGCAGAATCGCGTTGCTATTGGCGCAGGGGAAAACGAAATCAGAAAAGCATACGCAGCTTTTAACAGCCAATTCGGCCACCTTTACCAGCCGCGTGCAGATATGTTCCAAATTCCGATCCGTTCGTCGGTCTTCAATCTGGTATCGCCTCGCTTTATTGCATTTCTTGGCGAGTTGAATGTTCCGGTCCATTACTGGACGATCAATGACCCGGAAGCGATGCGTGCACTTGTTGCAGCGGGAGCTAAAGGTATCATTACCGATCGCCCGGATTTGGCAGTGGACGCCGTAAAAGAAACTGAATAAGTTCGACAAACAACAAAAACCGGTGGAGAAAAGCAATGCTTTTCTCCACCGGTTTATTTTATGCTGAGCAGGAACATCCGCCGCCCGTCCCGCAGCTTCCCCCGCAGGAAGAATCTGACGAAAAGAACGGGTTGCTTGAAGGAATCTTAACCGCTTCAGAAACTGAACGCCCGATGATGAAACTTACCTGGTCGATCAAATCCTGCAATTCGTTTTCCGCCAGCCGCAGTCCAGCCACTTGCTCATTAAGGTCAAGTTTTCGTTTATCCACCCGAATCCGTTTCATCACATCTTTATAATCCGGATGGTATTTTCCGAAACGCTGTACCTCTTCGTATAACTCTTTCAACCGGGCAAAAGCGGTGATTTCGTCTGCCAGATCTTTATTATCGTAAACAGCATGATAAGCTTGTCTATATTGCTCAGCCTGCTCTGATTGTAGTATCATTCTACTTAACTCTTCGGCAGAGTCAGTAATTTGAACCCATTCGTAGGTCATGATCACAACTATTACCTCCTCTACGGTTCAATTATATCAAACATACAATTATTTTAATACATAAAGAAGGGGTTGTCATCATGAAGGATTTAACTGCACAATTTGAAAGGGCCGTGGAAAACGGCTCTTCTGAAGATATCCGCATTCTCTCACAATTTTTGGAGAATCTGGAAAAGAAACAGGCCGGGGAATACGCAACCTATTTAAGTGCTGCACTCGGGATGAGCAGACAGCAGCATGAGGACAGCTGGACCGTCACCATACCGAACACCCCTTTTATCCATAATAATATCGCCATCCCTCACGGCGGCATTCTCGCCGTTCTGCTGGACACAGCCATGGGAACTCTCGCCAACAGCAAATCCCCGGAAGGCTTCGGTGCCGTCACCACCAATTTAGCAATCCATTACCTGGCGGTCGCAACGGAAGAATCGATTACAGCCGAAGCGAAAATCATTCGGCAAGGTCGCCATATGATGGTGATTGAAGGAAATATTCACGAAACCGGCGGCAAGCACATCGCCACATCCACCGGTTCGTTTTTCATCGTTCCCAAATCGTAAAGGATCCTATTGTTTTTCGGCTTTGGCGGGTTCCTGCCTCAGGAAACTCTGCGTATAATACTTGCCGAAAACGCCTACACCGATTTGATTAAAGCGGTTTGAATAAATTAACTTCCGGTGCGCTTCAGAATTTATCCAGCCATGCACAGCTTCCGCTGCATCATAATATTGGGAAGCGGTATTTTCAGCCGCCTCTTCATAAACGATGCGGGAACTCTCAAGCCTTTGTTCCAGGCTTTCAATTTCAATTTCTTCAGAAGAGAAATTCTGCCGGGCCACATCCCGGCTATGCTTTTCCGCAAGCATGCTGACTGCCGGATTGACGGTCAATGGCCTTTGCTGATGATGCAGCCGATATACATTGGTCAAGTCAACGACCTGTCTTGCATTTGCTTTATCGATCGCTGTCTGCAGCATCGAAGAAGGTTTTACGGTCGCCAGCAAGTCGCCGGCATACATCATATCGTAGGGTTGATGGCGGATGAGTGTTTCGGCATCCATAAAACGGACCGCTTCCAGCATTCCACCCTCCTTATCAAGATACAATTGGGCGTAGATACCATCGAAACTGACAAGCAGCCTAGTTTCCCGATCCTCGCCGCTGAGGCTGAACGTGTAGATATTCGTTCCGAACTTTACTGTGATTTCATCTTCTATAATGGTGAAACGGTATAATTCTTCCATTACCTGTCCAATATTATAAGGGCTTGCATCCGCTGCGGTACCAGCCGTATACACCTGCACCACTTTTTTCTCTTTCACCCCGACCATCATATAATTCGAGTAAGACTGATTATAAATCCACCATTCGTAGCCGAAAGCGGAAGGCTCGATGCGCGCCGGCTGGCCATAATCATCGATCCAGTCTTCCGAGGATTCTCCGATATACACCGAAACACCTTGGTCCGGACGCTCGACCACCAATGGTGTTTCAATAATTTCGTGAGCCGGAAGTGGGTCCGCTTGCCGAGGAGCTTCTAAATTATCATTCTCATTTATTGATGTATCAAAATAAAAAAAAGTAACGAGGATGATTGACAGAAATATCATGATACGCAATAAATTCTTCAATCGTCTTCCACCCTCTCCAATAGTTTTCTTCAATTATAACAGCCGCCTCTATACTGACACAATCTAGCCATTGCAACAAGCGCGAATTTCATCTATTATTAAAGGAGCATTGAGTCAGTTTTGAGATAGAGGAGGAGATCCTATGTATTTTGAAAATACAGGACTTGAGGACATTCTGGTAGAGTTCAATTTGCTCCAGCACGTTATGGGCAAACACGGATTAACTAAAGAAGGACAATGGGATTACGAGCGTGCAACATTCGACCGTAAATTTGATGTCCATGAAGGCCGCTATTATTTGCGCGTATTCACTTATGTAGTGGACGGCGACATTGACGCCGGCGATGCAACTGTAAAAATCATGAAGCCTGTTATCGGCAAATATTATTATCCATTTGGCGTTGAATACGGCGAAGATGAGCATTTCCCGGAACATCTGCTAAAAACAAGTGCTGATATTCTGGCAACGATTAAATCCGAATTAAAAGCATTTGAAATTCAAGTCTAAAAAAACCGCAGTTCAACATTGAACTGCGGATTTTTTTAAAATCCCTCTTTCTTTAAACAAGTTGATATAATTATAATATAATGTTTCTGGGAGGTTTATCGTGGGAAAATGGTGGAATAAAAAGATTTTAACCGCAGTACTTGCTATCGCGTTCTTAATACTAATTTCGATATACATAATTCCAATTGCAATACCTCTGATATTAGCTTTATTAACAGCCATTTTTCTCGAACCATTTGTGGGATTTCTTCAAAAACAATTTAAATGGCAGCGAAAGTCTGCTGTCATTACTTCCTTCATCGTATTCTTGTTGCTGGTCTCAGCATTTCTTTATTGGACTGTCACTTATTTGATCGCCAGGCTGATTCATTTTTCACAAAATATGCCTGAATACATTAATGGAGCATCTTCCATCTGGGAAGAAATACAAGACTTTTTTCTCCGTTCTTCCGAAGGGATGCCTCTTGAAGTTGTCACTTCCTTTGAAACCGAGTTGGCCCTGTTCCTTGAAGGAATTCGCGATTGGGTGCTAACGATTGTCAATTATGACACAATCACCAACCTTTTGACTGGCATTCCTTCCTTTCTTGTCAGCTTTATCGTTTTCCTTATTGCGCTGTTCCTGTTCATGCTCGACCTGGACGACTTAAGAAAGATTCTTTTTGGCAGGCTGAAAGATGAAACCGCTGAAAAAGTGCGCTTTATGGCTTCACGCTTAAATAATGTGATTGTTGGATTCCTGAAGGCACAATTTCTAGTCAGTATAATTATCTTCCTGGTGTCATTCGTAGCTTTATTGTTTATTGCTCCGGAAGTGGCGCTGGTCATGTCCCTGATTATTTGGGTCATCGATTTCATTCCAATTCTTGGATCAATCATTGTTTTGACACCCTGGTTTATTTATGAATTCATCACAGGCGATGTGGTTCAAGGCACCCAGCTGGCAGTTCTTGCGCTCGTGCTGCTGATAATTCGCCGCACCGTTGAACCGAAAGTGATGGGTTCCCAAATTGGCTTGTCTCCTCTGGCCACGTTGATCGCTATGTTCATCGGGCTGCAGCTGATCGGCTTCCTCGGCTTCTTTATCGGGCCATTGATCGTCATTCTCTTTACATCAGCGCGCGAAGCTGGCATCATCAAAATTGATTTTAAAATATGACAACGACATATAGGCATAGAAAAAGGAGAACCCACTTGAGGTTCTCCTTTTTTCTTATCCGCCCAGTATTGCTTTAAAGACGGAAGTCGTCGGTCCGCCTTTGTAGATTACATACAATAGAAGGTAAACCATTACACCTGTGATTGCAGTAAAGAACCAGATAACACTTGTATAAGGCCCGATTTTGCGGTGCTTATCAAGCTTATTCTTCAATCCGAGGTAGATGGTCACAAGTCCCATAATGCCCCCAATTGTAGCTAATGTTATATGGAAAATCAGGAATATCGTATAGTAAATCAAGTATTCATCGGGTCCGCCGAAAGCGGTATTGCCGACAAAAATCGTCCGTGAAGCATAGATGATAAAGAACGTCAGGGCCGAAGCACCGGCCGCCAGCATCATCTTTTTATGTGCTTCGATTCTGCGTTGCCGGATTAAATTCCAGCCAATCGCTACTAAAATAGCGCTGAGTACAATGAAAAACGTGCTGATTGTTGGCAATAACGGTAAATCCATTCTCTTTAATCCCCTTTTCCTGCTTTAACCATTATGTCGGTGATAAGCCATCTCTTTACGATCCTGTAAAACTTTAGCCGTAATATCATCTGCGTTATCAGTTTCATTGCGCAGCCATTCATGGAAAACCGTCCAGATGAAAACAGTAAACACCAATTCCTGTAGTATCTTCATCGTAATGCCACCCGTCCGCTGATCTTCAATCAACGACATAGAAGAGAAAAGCTCGGGACCGGACAGATTCAACTGGGACAAAGTGCCGATTGGCACACATAAAGCCATTGCCTGCAGCCATGCATCTGCATCGCTGTACGTTGCATAAAATGGCGTATCACTGAAAATAATCAATGCGCACGCCGGTGTCATCAAAACGCTTAAAGCGAAAAGGAAACCGAGTTTTTTCAGGCCGTGGAATTTGTGCATGCCTTCCAGTTTGTTGACCAATGGCCACCAGTAGAATATTGCGAGTGTAAAAAGGGTTCCGCTCATTAACGAATGGAGCCAGATATCCTGTTTCACAAAATCGAAAACTAACGGTAAATGGTAGACCGAAAAGAATATCCCGAATAATAACAATGCGAGCATCGGTTTTGTAAAAAAAAGGAATAACGGTTTGATAACCGGCAGTTCGATAAACCATCTCCACAGCCACGTTGGGATACCCATGATCAATAGTGGCGGCACCAAGAGCAGCAGCAATGCCATCTGAACCATATGCATCGTGAACATAATATGGCCAAGCAAATCGATTGGAGAGCCTTTTATAATATATAACAAAGCCATCCCTGAAACGAACAGCAGTGCTTCTTTCTGTTGTAAAGGTTCACTGTCTTTAAATTTTCCCCGCCATTTAATGGTGACGAAAAAATAAAGGAGTGTGATCAAGACAAGGACTCCTAAGTAATACGGACTCCATAAAGCCTGAAATCCGAAAATACTGATTGGCATGCCAAACATACCTCCTTTTCTTCAAGTACCCTCATTATATAGCGGAAGCACTGCTATATCAATGAACGAATCATGACATTTTATCTTATCAAACATAAAAATCCCCTTCATCAAATATGAAGGGGATTTTCTGAATATTTTTTACCACCAAATGATTGTAACAAAAGTTAAAATTGTGATGAAAGCAACAAAGATACCACTGAACATGAAGAATGCAATTGTTCCCATGCCTTTATTGCTCAAATGCATGAAATGATACAGCTGAAGAACAACCTGGACCGCGGCCAACAAAAGAATCGTAGGAACGATCAGGTAATTTGAGAAGTCAGCTGCCACCATCGTGAACGCAATCAAAGTAAGGAAAATCATGATTGCAAACGATGTTAAATGGTGGCGCATTTCAGCTGTTCTTTTTTTCTTTAAAAATTCATGCTCTGAATGTGATCTGATTCTTTCAGGTGTATCGTGTGCCATATTAACCGATCACTCCCATCAAATAGACTACAGTAAAGATGAATACCCATACTACGTCAATGAAATGCCAGTAAAGAGCTGCAAGATAAAATTTAGGTGCATTATACATATTCAAACCGCGTTTTGAATTTCGGATCATTAACGCGATAAACCAGCTAAGACCAAACAATACGTGAGCACCGTGAGTTCCGACCAATACATAGAAAGCGGAACTGAATGCGCTATGCGTAAATCCGAAACCTAAGTGGACGTAATGATTAAACTCATAAATTTCAAGGCCAAGGAAAGTCACTCCAAGTAAAACGGTTATTCCCAGCCAAGCCTGCATGGCTTTAAAATTATGGTTCTTCATATGGTGCATTGCGTAGACACTTGTCAGTGATGATGTCAAAAGGATCATCGTCATCGCGAAAACAAGAGGAAGTTCGAACAACCCAGATGCTGTCATTTCCATTCCACTTGGGCCTCTGTCTTTCAAAGCAAGATAAGTGGCGAAAAGGGAAGCAAATGTTACCGTCTCAGCTGCCAGAAGCAACCAGAATCCGACGAACTTATTTTTACCTTCCAATGTAGCCGTTTCTGGATGATCCGGCCAAGATTGAGCGGTATATCTTTTATTTATGTCCATCGGTGTTGCCTCCTTTCTTAGCATCTTCGATCAGTTCTTCTTTTGTGATGTGGAAACCTAGATCATCTTTCAACGAACGGGTAAGCATCGAACCGAAAGTGATGCCAAGGCCGATGACCAATACGGCCAATGCCCAAGGTTTCGATTCATCAAGGAAGTAAAGTGCACCGAATGCTGCAACGAACATCCCGAATGACATTACAAATGGGATAATTGAACCGTTTGGCATGTGGATATCTCCAAGTGGCTCAGCGTAAACCATGCCTTCTTTATTGCCTTCCATTTTTTCGATCCAATAAGTGTCCAGACCGCGAACCAATGGTGTTTGTGGGAAGTTATAGAATGGCGGTGGTGAAGGAATTGCCCATTCAAGTGTACGCCCGTCGCCCCAAGGGTCATTGCCGACACGAACATTTTTAATTGTCGTCAATACTACGTTGACCAATAGTACGATAACACCGATAGCCATGAATACCGCCCCACCAGAACTGATCGCATTGAACAGGTCCCAGCCCTGATCAGCGCCAAATGTGTAAACGCGACGTGGCATTCCCAGCAAACCAAGGAAATGCTGGATGAAGAATGTCATGTGGAATCCGATGAAGAAGAACCAGAATGTCACCATTCCAAGTTTTTCGCTCAACATGGTTCCGAACATTTTCGGCCAGTAAAGATGCGTTCCTGCTAAAATCGCCAGTACGACACCACCGACAATTACATAGTGGAAGTGAGCAACGATAAAGTAGGAATCGTGTAATTGATAATCAAGCGGTGCGATGGCCTGCATAACACCAGTTACTCCACCCGCAACGAATGACGGGATGAAAGCGACCGCGTAAACCATGGCTACGCTGAACTGGATGCTTCCTCCCCATATTGTCAGGAGCCAGTTAAATATTTTAATACCGGTTGGAACTGCAATGATCATGGTCGCCAAAGCGAACACTGCGTTGGCAGTTGGCCCCAGTCCTACTGTGAACATATGGTGAGCCCAAACCATGAATCCGTAGAAACCGATAAGGATTGTGGCGAACACTAATGCTGTATAACCGAACAGGCGCTTTCTCGAGAAAATCGCAAAGATTTCAGAGAAGATACCGAATGCCGGCAAAATAAGAATGTACACTTCCGGGTGACCGAAAATCCAGAATAAATGCTCCCAGATAATCGTATTCCCGCCCATTTCGACTACGAAGAAATTCGAATCGAACAATCGGTCGAATACCATGAAGAATAATCCGACAGTAAGTGGTGGGAAAGCCAATAGGATCAATGCTGAAGCGACAAAAGTCGTCCAGGTGAACAATGGCATTCTCATATAAGTCATACCCGGTGCGCGCATATTGATGATCGTAACAAGGAAGTTAATCCCTGCGATCAATGTACCGAAACCGGATATCGTTAATCCCAGTGAATAGAAATCGATTCCGTGCCCTTCGGATGCCAAAGCGAGTGATGCATAGTTTGTCCATCCCGCATCAGGTGCACCGCCCATGAACCATGAAAGGTTAAGGAAGATACCACCAAAGAAGAACAGCCAGAATCCCAATGAGTTTAAGAATGGGAAAGCTACGTCACGTGCCCCGATTTGCAAAGGCATAATGGCATTCATAAATGCCAATAGAATTGGCATGGATGCCAGGAAAATCATTGTGGTACCGTGCATCGTAATCATTTCATTGTATAACCCGGCGCTCAGGAAGTCGTTCCCTGCTTTCATCAGCTGGATCCGGATCAACATTGCTTCGACTCCACCTACAAGGAAGAAAAAGCCACCTGAGATAAGATAAAGAATTGCAATTTTCTTATGGTCGACTGTTGTCAAATAATCCCACAAAACTGCGCCAATTCCTTGTTTTTGAGCTAAAGAACTCACACTGTATACCTCCCTTTTTACACTCTGACTCTATTATTCCTCAACAGACAGACTCATCAAATACGCCGCAAGCGCATCCAATTCCTCTTCGGAGAAGTCTTCTCCGCCGTTGTTAGTTGCACCGTCAGGCATTAAGTTTCCTGGTTTGTAATCCTGTGGATTAGCAATCCAGTTTTTCAAAGTCTCTTCATCATGTTCCAAAAATCCGGCTATGCGATTGCGGTCGCCGAATGCTGCCAGGTTAGGGCCTTGCATACCGCCAGATCCAACACCAGAAACTGCGTGGCATCCAATACAGCTGTTGGTAAATATTTCTTCGCCGTCCTGAGCCATAGTTTCAGTTGCAGGTTCAGGTTCTTCCTGCATTGAAGCTACCCATTGGTCGAATTCTTCGCGGTCAACCGATTTAACCTTGAAATCCATCAATGCGTGTGAAGGTCCGCAAAGCTCAGCACATTTACCGAAGTAAACACCGTCATCCAACTCATTAGACTCTTTGTCGAACTCAAGGTAGAATTTATTGACGTTTTCCGGGTTAACATCAAGTTTACCGCCGACTGAAGGAATCCAGAAGGAGTGCTTGATATCTGCGGAGATTAGATTGAAGTAAACGCGTTCATCAGTTGGAACAACCAATTCCTGTGCAGTTACAATTCCTTGCTCAGGATATTCGAATTCCCACCAATAAAGGTATGCAGTTACATTGACCGTAAGATGGTTTTGTTCCCCTTCTTCATCCACAGAGTCCATTGCGGTCACATCAGCCAAATCAAATGTCGAATAGACCGTTGGAACAGCAAGGATCAAAAGAAGCACAATCGGCACTGCAGTCCAGATAAACTCAAGTTTCGCACTGCCTTCCACTTGTTCAGGAATCATATCGTCACCGAGCTTAGAGCGGCGGAACTTAACGATTGCCAATACGAAGATGATGGTTACGACAATAATTACGAATGCCATAACAGCAGTAGACAAAATTAGAAGGTTGAATTGGTCCTGCGCAACCTTACCAGCAGGGATCAGAGTTGAAATCTCTTCACGTCCACAGCCCGACAGAAAGACGAGCAATGCTGTCATCAATGCGAAAAGACGCCAATTTTTAAGTCCTTTCATCATAGCTTTTCTTACCCCTCTCTCATTTTAAAGTTTTAAGTATTGGAAATTAGACGAATACAGCAAATATGATCATTGCGACGAATAGAATCGTCATATAGTTCAATGAATAAATGAACATACTTTTCGCCCATTTCAGATCATCTTTCACTCCAAAGCCACGGATAGCAAGTAGCAGCCAACCAAGATTCAAAAGTGTTGCTAAGATGAAAAAGCCTGTTCCCAGTTCCGGCAAAAGAAATGGTAATGGAAAAAGGAATATAACCCATGCCAGCATAGATTTCTTGGTCCGGTGGAAACCTTTCACCACCGGCAGCATCGGAATATTTGCAGCACGGTACTCTTCCGTCCGTTTCATTGCCAGTGCATAAAAATGCGGCGGCTGCCAGATGAACATGATCAGAAACAATGCCCATGCACCCGTACCAAGTGTCGGTTCTACTGCAGCCCAGCCGATAAGCGGCGGAATGGCACCAGAAATGCTCCCGACAATTGTATTACTGACATGCCTTCTCTTGGACCACATGGAATATAGGACGACATAAGCCAGAATCCCAGCTATCCCAAGCACCCCAGCAGAAACTGAAGCGGAAAACAAAAAGATTTCGCCTAAAACTATGAAAGAAACGGCGAGTGTCAAAACAGCTGACGGTTTGAATCTCCCCGTCACAGTCGGACGTGATTTCTTGCTCTCCATCAATGGATCGATATCCGTATCAATATAATTATTCATCGCAGCAGAACCTGCAATGATCAATGCTGATCCGACCAAGGTGTAGACGAGGATGTCCATGTGCTGTAAAAAAGGTACGCCAGAAAACTGAAACGCCAGCCACAGCCCAGTGAAAACCGTAATCAGGTTTGAATTGACAATCCCAATTTTTATAAGTGCCAGAAAATCTTGGACAAAGCTGGTTGTTTCAGGAGTTTCATGCGTTTCAGCAGACAAAGACCGGCCGTTTGACATTAAACCTCCTCCTTTCAAAGTTGTAAGCATAGTCCGCTAACCATAACTATATCTAAAATCCAGCACCATTTCTACATATAACTGAAATTTCCCGACAAAAGCTATGTTTATGGTGAGTTAGCCCCAAATGCACTCTCCTTATCATACAACATGGGACCATCTTTTTTTATGTTGAAAGATAATAGTTTTTGAACAGTTTGTGAAGCCTCCACTTTATATGTCCAAATATCGAAAGTTTCTGCTATTGCTGATTTTCCGTTGTGTTTTAGGCTGACTTTCGCTATTATCGAGTATGCAGGTTACGGACGATTAATTGTATTTTCATATAGAAAAAGTAGGTGGCTTTCTTGCAGCAGAATAAATATATAAAGTTGTTTGCAGTTGCGGCGACAATCGGTATGCTCTTCATCCTTCTGGGTGGGGCGCTCGTCACGAAAACTGACAGTGGAATGGGCTGCGGCCGTCACTGGCCCGGTTGCAACGGTCAACTGATTCCGGATGTCATTACCGCTGAAGTGCTGATTGAATTTTCTCACCGCCTTGTAACAGGGGCTGTCAGCATATTGATTCTGATTCTCGCCATCTGGGCTTGGAGAAAGTTTGGACACGTCCGCGAGACAAAATTTTTAGCAGTCACTTCTGTTTTCTTTTTGGTTCTTCAGGCGCTTATTGGAGCCGCACAAGTATTGTGGGGCCAGGGTGATTTCATACTTGCATTGCACTTCGGCATCTCTTTGATCTCATTCGCCTCAGTCTTGTTGCTGACACTTCTCGTCTTTGAAGTGGACCGCAAATTCGAAACTGAAAAATTGCAGATCGGCAAGAAATTGAAATTCCACACAATCGGTGTGGTGCTGTATTCCTACCTCGTTATTTATACCGGTGCTCTCGTACGCCATACGAATTCCAGTTTAATTTGTTCCGATTGGCCATTGTGCCGCAACGACTCTTTTGCGTTGCCTTCCAATATGTATGAATGGGTTCAAATGGGGCACCGGGCAGCGGCGGCCATGATCGTTATCTGGATCGGCTTTATCATGTGGTATGCCATCAAGCATTATAAAAACCAGCGGGCAATCTACTGGGGATGGATCATCGCCTTCACCATCGTTATGCTGCAGGCAACAACAGGGATGCTTGCAGTTCTAACACAATTAAATCTTGCAGTTGCTTTATTGCATTCCCTCTTTATCACATTATTATTCGGCTTATTGTGTTATATGTTACTTTTAGTTTCACGAAGCCACAGCAAATCATAAAAAGACAGCGGCGCATCGGATGCGCCGCTGTCTTTTTAAATTTTTTCCATTTCAATCAATAAATCGCCTGTTGAAATGCCGTCTGCTGCATTAACGTGAATTTCCGTGATCGTTCCATCAAAAGGTGCCTGAACCGTCGTTTCCATCTTCATCGCCTCAGTAACAAGCAAATGGTCCCCACGTTTTACTTTTGCTCCTCTTTCAGCAACGACTTTCAAAACGGTTCCCGGCATGGTCGCCGCGATATGGCTTTCCTGGGTAGGATCTGCCTTCGGTTTTGCCGTGCTGTCAGTTTCCACCGTCATATCTACAATGCTCACTTCTCGTGGCTGGCCATTCAATTCAAAATAAATCGAACGGGTCCCGTCTTTCTGCGGTTCTCCGATTGAAACCATCTTAATGATCAGCGTTTTCCCTTTTTGGATTTCCACTTCGATTTCTTCTCCAAGTCTCATGCCATAGAGGAAAGTCAACGTATCGAGAACTGAAACATCTCCGAAGGTTTTATTCGTCGCGGTATATTCTTCGAAAACTTTCGGATATAATGCATATGCCAAAAGCTCATGACTGGTAACCGGCCGGTCAAGCTTTTCGAAAAGTAATTTGCCAATTTCGTCAAAGTCCGCCGGTTCGAGCAGTTCGCCCGGGCGCACTGTAATCGGTTTGCGCCCTTTCAATATCACTCCCTGCAATTCTTTAGGAAAGCCGCCATGAGGCTGGCCGATATAGCCTTCAAAGAATTCAATGACGGATTCAGGGAAGTCGATCGTTTCCCCGCGTGTGATGACCGTTTTTTCATCCAGTTCATTCTGGACCATAAACAAAGCCATATCCCCAACAACTTTAGATGAAGGCGTCACTTTTACAACATCACCGAAAAGCATATTGACACGGGAATACATTTCTTTCACATCTTCCCAGCGCATACCAAGTCCGACCGCTTTTGCCTGTTGCTGCAAATTGCTGTATTGGCCGCCCGGCATTTCGTGCACATAGATTTCAGAATGCGGGCTGTTCATGCCACTTTCAAAATCACTGTAATATTTTCGGACATCTTCCCAATAATGAGAGAGCTTTTCAGCCGATTCAATATCCATACGAACTTCACGGCCGCTGCCGCTCATTGCGTAATAGAGAGAATTTGCACTTGGTTGGGACGTCAGCCCCGCCATTGTTCCGAGGGCAGTATCCACTATATCAACACCCGCTTCGATTGCTTTGGCATACATATAAATGCCGTTGCCGCTCGTATCATGCGTGTGAAGATGAATCGGCAGGCTGACGGTATCTTTCAGCTCGGATACCAATCGATAGGCCGCTTCGGGTTTCAGCAATCCAGCCATATCTTTGATGGCCAGAATGTGAGCTCCTGAAGCCTCCAGTTCTTTCGCCATATCTTTATAATATTGAACTGTATATTTATCTCTGCTCGGATCCAGAATATCACCGGTGTAGCAGATGGCTGCTTCCGCAATTTTTCCGCTCTGCCGCACTTCATCGATGGCAACTTCCATCCCTTTGATCCAGTTCAGGCTGTCGAATATGCGGAAAACATCAATGCCGGCTTCACCGGATTTTCTTACGAAATCACGAATGACATTATCCGGATAATTTTTATAGCCTACAGCGTTTGCTCCGCGGAACAGCATCTGCAACAGGACATTCGGCATCTGCTCCCGCAATTTGATCAAACGTTGCCAAGGGTCTTCTTTCAGGAATCTATAGGAAACATCAAACGTTGCCCCTCCCCACATCTCCATTGAGAACAGGTCATGCTGCAAACGTGCAGTCTCTTTGCCGACCGCTAACATATCATGTGACCGCAGGCGGGTTGCCAATAAGGATTGATGGGCATCCCGGAACGTCGTATCCGTTAACAGAACGTCTTTCTGCTCATGGATCCAAGCCGCAAGCCCGTCTGCCCCTCTTTCATCGAAAATCTGTTTTGTGCCGGGTGGCAGCGTAGTGCTCAGATCGATTTCCGGTTTTCTCGGAGCCGCATGAATCGGTTTCTTTTTCTTTTCAATTCCAGGAAAACCGTTTACTGTTACATTCCCGATATAACTCAATAATTTGGTACCACGATCCTGCCGCACCGGGAAAAGAAACAGTTCCGGTGTGGTATCAATAAAGCTTGTATCGAATTCCCCTTTAATGAATTTCGGATGCTTTACAACATTTTCCAAAAAAGGAATATTTGTTTTAATTCCGCGAATCCGGAATTCCTGCAGATTGCGGTCCATTTTGCCTGCCGCTTCTTTGAAGGTCAAAGCCCACGTCGACAATTTTACCAGCAACGAATCATAATACGGAGAAATCACCGCGCCCTGGTAAGCATTGCCGGTATCCAAGCGCACGCCAAAACCGCCGCCCGAACGGTAAACCATCAATCTTCCGGCATCCGGCATGAAATCATTGACCGGATCTTCTGTCGTCACACGGGATTGAATCGCAAAGCCGAATAACGGCATTTTATCTTGGGACGGAATGGCAATGACATCGCCGTGAAGCTCATGCCCCCGCGCAATGTGAATCTGTGCGTGCACAATGTCGATCCCTGTGATCATTTCCGTTATCGTGTGTTCAACCTGAATCCGCGGATTTACTTCAATGAAGAAAAATTCATCGTTGGACACCAGGAATTCCACTGTTCCTGCATTTATGTAATCAATGTTTTTCATGAGTTTGACGGCTGCATCGCAAATTTCATTGCGCAATTTGTCGCTGATTGAATTGGACGGTGCGATTTCCACGACTTTTTGATGGCGCCGCTGAATCGAGCAATCCCGCTCGTAAAGATGGACAATATTGCCGGCTGTATCACCGAGAATTTGCACTTCGATATGCTTCGGTTTTTCGACAAACTTTTCAACGTACATTTCGTCGGATCCAAAAGCAGCTTTGGCTTCGGATTTTGCCCGTTCGTAAGCTGATGCCAGCTCGCTGTGGTTGCGCACAATACGCATGCCGCGTCCGCCGCCGCCAAGTGAAGCTTTGATCATTAACGGAAAACCGGCAGTTTTGCTGAATTCTTCCACTTCTTCAAGATCAGCAACCGGGCCGTCAGTTCCCGGAATGACCGGAATCCCAGCTGCAATCGCCTGTGAACGCGCTTTCACTTTATCGCCGAACATATCAAGATGCTTTGAAGTCGGTCCGATGAAAACGATGCCTTCTTCTTCACAACGGCGTGCAAAATGAACATTCTCCGATAAAAAACCATACCCCGGGTGAATGGCATCCGTTCCCGTATCTTTTGCAATGCGGATAATATCTTCAATATCAAGATAAGCATCAATCGGTTTTTTCCCTTTGCCCACCAGATAGGATTCATCCGCTTTATAGCGATGATAAGAACCACTGTCTTCTTGTGAATAGATTGCAACTGTTGGAATTTTCAGTTCTGTACATGCGCGGAATACCCTTATTGCGATTTCTCCGCGGTTGGCCACTAAAATTTTGCTAATTTTTTTCACAATGCAGCACACCCTTTATTTTTTTGTTTTTTCGTATTTGTGGAACATGGAGACATTCATTAATACTCCCATAGCTAACGATAACAAAATTACGGAAGTTCCGCCATAACTTATAAAAGGCAGCGTAACTCCAGTCAGAGGGATTATGCCCGACAAGCCGCCCAGATTGACGAAAGTTTGGATGCCAATCATGCTCGCGATACCCGCAGACAGCATGCGTGCAAGCGGGTCTTCCGTAGTCATGGCAATCAACAGGCCTTTCAATACAATAAAGAGCAAGCCGCCAATCACAAAAACTACCCCTAACACGCCGAGCTCTTCTGCAACTATCGACATGATAAAGTCCGTATGCGGTTCCGGGAGGTAGCCCAATTTTTGAATGGAGTTGCCAAGCCCCAAGCCGCCCACGCCACCCGAACCAATCGCCAGATAACCATTGACCACCTGCAAGCCGAAATTAAGCTCATCCGTAAATGGGTTTAGAAACGCTTCCAGCCGGCCCAAACGCTTTTCTGTAAAAATCATGTCCTGTGCAAAAATCACAAAAGGAATGATAAAGATGGCTGCAGCTGTGGCGACGATCCCCGCCAACTTGACGAACATCCCGAAACGAATACCACTCGAAGCCATAACACTGAGCCCCACCAAACCAATGATTCCCATCGACCCGATATCAGGCTCCATAAATACAAGGAACATCGCCAATGCCAGGATTATAACTGGCGGTATGATCGATTCATTCAGCTGGTTGATCGTTCCTTTTTTGTATTTATTGGAAAATACGCCCGCCAAATAAAAGATGAGTCCGACTTTTGCAATTTCCGAAGGCTGGATACTGGCAAAGCCGATGTAAATCCAACTTTGTGCTCCACCTCCAGCATAGCCGATAAAATGCACCAGAATCAATCCTGAGAAGATCACGAACAATACAGACATCATCATCCATTTCTTACTGAAATGCTTGTAGGGAAAGATGGCACCGATCAGGAAAACGGGAATCGCAAGCGCCAGGTTGATGAGTTGCTGATTGAAGAAATGATCCGGTTCCCAGCCGTATCGATAAACGGACCAAGCCATGCTCGCACTGTAAATCATCACCAGCCCGAACAAGGTTAACGCTAAATAGGTGAAAAGGAGAGGGTAATCAAAATTCGCGGCATAGCGCTTTATGTATTGTTTCATAGTCAAACCTCATTTTAATTATTTGATAGTAAGGATAAACCGAAGCTCCTGCTCAGCTACGCAATGTGGACGAAGAATCGCTGCTTGCAGAGTTCATATAATTTGAAATTTCTCTCTATTTTTCATTAGTAAAAAAACTCAAACAAAAATCGTTTGAGTTTGCATTATTTATTCGTGTACGCTTCGTGCAGCAATGATAATTTTTTCTCAAGCGTATCCATTAAGTTTTTACCCTCGTGTTTTTCGATCAGCCCCAGTTTCACTGCAAAATCGATTTCACGAGACAGCCCGAACATTTGCGTGTCCAGAACTTCTTCATATAAAGGGCATGATGGCAATGTCAGATTGTCCATTTGCACCTTGATCAATTGCTCTATTTTCTGCGCATCGGCTCGTAGGAGGTCCAACGCTTTATGCTGATAAGTTTGTTCTTCTGTGTGCTCCATGAGGACTCCCCCATTACTGATATTTCTTCTGTTCAACCTCTTTAAAGTGTATCTTTTAAACAGCGAAATTGCAAGTCTCCTCTTTACCGGAAGCAATCACTTTAGGAACTTGACAAAGACAGGTATACTGAAAGAAGAGCTATAATCATGATGGAGGGTTTTACTATGGAATTTATCATTCAAATCAAAGGCAACGTGAAATTTAAACTGACTCTGGATCCGACAGTATGGATCTTTGATGACCGCAAGCTGGATCTGTCGAAATACTTTACTGAAGAGCGCGTTAAGCGGGACGAACTGGAAGACTACAAGCGCGGCATGGGTGAACATTGGTCACGCGAGATTATGGAAGGTGCCACCGTGCCACCTACCTTGAATTCTGAAAAGAGATATAAAAAGCAGGAGAAACAGGAAATGCTTACCGGCACATTCGGTATTCTGTTCAAACCCTTCATTGAAAATGCAGAACCTGTTGATTCGGCAGAAACTGTCGTTTTTGAATCTTCAAACGGGGAATACAGTTTCCCTCTTGAAGCGGCGAAGGATCTGGTCCTCAAGTTCAGCCAAGAAGGAAAGCCGCTTCGCGAAGACGGCCCCGTCCATATACTGTTGCCGGACGGCAGCAATTTGGACAATCCGATAACCAATGTTACAGCCATACGGGTAGAATAGGAGTGAACCATCATGCGTGTTAAATGTGTAATGTGCGATACCATCGAAGAATTGGTGGATGATACCCTTGAGGCAAAACGCCTCAGAAACCGGCCGATCCATACTCATATGTGCAAAACCTGCAATGAGCGAATCGAATTGCGCACCAAAGAACGGCTGGCAACAGGTAAATTCCATTTTTACCGAAGTTCCCGCAAGATTGAGGAAGACTTTTGATGAAATTCCTGAAAGGTGTCTGGATCGGATTTTGGAGCGGACTGATTTTGGGTTTATTGTTCAAATGGATCCAGGCAGTAACCGGTGAAAATGTTTATCTGCTGTTATTGAATGTTGATTTCATCCCGATTATTGGAGATATTGAATGGTCAGAAATGACGGAGTTTCTGTTTCATACAGCGGTTTCCGTTGTCATCGGAGTCGTCTATGTCTATTTCGCCAAACGCCGCCCCTATACATTCGGGCAGTTGACTGTACTCAGTCTGATCATTTGTTCACCTACGTATTTTCTCTATTTTATCTTATCTTCACTGGCGATCACGGATCAGGTTCCGGGACTCACCGATTGGGAGGCCATCACCTATTGGGTTTTCGGCCATCTGGCATATTCTTTATTGCTGCCAATCTTTTATAAAATATTTGAACGCAAAAACGCTGCATCTCAATGAGATGCAGCGTTTTCGCGTTTTTCGCGCCATAAGCGGATTTTATAAAGAATCAGGATAAGCGCGGCAATGACCAGACCTTCCACAACCGGCAGGAAGAAAGCTAAGAACGTCAGCCCCAGTCCACCGACTGCCAGAAACAGGCCAATAACGATGTTTTTTCCGAGCGGCAGCTTTTTAGCAAACCCCAGTTTATAAACCATTGCCGATAACAGCAGGATTACAGCAAATAATGCGTATCCCGCTATATCGAAATTGGGCATATTCTGATAGAGCAAACGGGCTACCGGATACATATTTTCATAGACAAATGATTGATCGTCCACGGATTATACATCCTTCCATTCGATTATTCTTCGATGGCAACTTTTTTCTTTTTAGCCACTCGCTCACGTTCGTTTTTATCAAGAATCTTTTTACGCAGACGGATTGTCTGTGGTGTAATTTCGCAATACTCATCGTCGTTCAAGTATTCAAGCGCTTCTTCAAGACTCATCAAACGGGCTTTTTTCATTGTAGTTGTTTGGTCTTTGTTCGCTGAACGGATGTTTGTCGCAGCTTTGATCTTGACGATGTTTACTGTCAAATCGCTGTCACGGTTATGTTCCCCGACAATCATACCTTCGTAGATTTCAGCACCAACTTCAACAAATGCAGTTCCGCGGTCTTCGATGCCCATCAAGCCGTAAGTCGAAACTTTACCGCGCTCCATGGATACCAATACGCCCTGGCGACGTCCGCCAACACGGCCGGAAGCTACTGGCTGGTAGCTGTCAAATGTATGGTTGATGATTCCGTAACCGCGAGTCTGCGTCAGGAATTCAGTCGTGTAACCGATCAATCCGCGAGCAGGTACGTTAAATACAAGGCGAACCTGGCCACTTCCGTTGTTGATCATATCAAGCATTTCACCTTTGCGTTCACCAAGTGATTCGATGATTGCGCCAGTATATTCTTCCGGAACATCCACTTGCACACGTTCAACCGGCTCACAGCGAACGCCGTCAACCATGCGGACAATAACTTCCGGTTTTGAAACCTGGATTTCAAATCCTTCACGGCGCATATTCTCGATCAAGATCGACAAATGCAATTCCCCGCGTCCAGATACAACCCAAGCATCAGGCGAATCTGTTGGATCCACACGAAGTGAAACGTCTGTTTCCAACTGGGCATCCAAACGTTCCTGGATTTTTCTTGATGTGATGAATTTTCCTTCTTTACCTGCAAACGGGCTGTTGTTAACAAGGAAAGTCATTTGTAATGTTGGTTCATCAATGCGGAGAATCGGCAAAGCTTCCTGATGGTCCTGAGGACATACAGTTTCTCCGACGTTAATATCTTCCATACCGGAAACAGCGATCAAGTCACCAGCTTCGGCTTTTTGGATTTCAATCCGTTTAAGACCCATGAAACCATGGATTTTCGTAACACGGAAATTTTTGACTGTTCCATCAAGCTTCATCAGCGCGACAGACTGTCCGACTTCGATTGTGCCACGGAATACACGGCCAATCCCGATACGTCCAACATAATCATTGTAGTCAAGAAGCGCTACCTGGAACTGAAGTGGCTCATCTCTGTTGTCGATCGGCGCAGGTACATTGTCCAGAATTGAATCATAAAGAACCTGCATCGTCTCTTCCTGATCGGCTGGATCTGGAGAAAGGCTTGCAGTACCATTCATAGCAGATGCAAAGATGACAGGGAATTCCAACTGATCATCGTTAGCTTCCAGTTCGATGAACAACTCGATTACTTCGTCAACCACTTCTTCAGGGCGAGCGAAATCGCGGTCGATTTTATTCACGACTACAATTGGCTTAAGGTTCTGCTCAAGAGCTTTTTTCAATACAAAGCGTGTTTGTGGCATACAGCCTTCATAAGCATCGACTACTAATAGGACACCATCAACCATTTTCATGATACGTTCCACTTCTCCACCAAAATCGGCGTGTCCGGGCGTATCCAAAATGTTGATTTTCGCGTCTTTATATTGAATCGCAGTGTTTTTCGCAAGAATTGTGATTCCGCGTTCTCTTTCAATATCATTAGAATCCATCGCTCGTTCATCCATGTGTTCATTTGAACGGAAAATTCCTGACTGCTGCAGCAACTGATCCACAAGTGTCGTTTTACCATGGTCAACGTGGGCAATAATCGCAATATTTCTTAGGTCGTTTCGTAAGTTAGTCATATTTTCACTCCAATATTCTTTTTTCGTGCCTATAACTGTGCTAGTATAGCACATATGGGGAGAAAACCCTAAGATTTTATTTCAGCATCTATTAGCAGGAGGAAAATAAATGAAAAATGGAAAATGGATTTTCGTTCTCTACTCTATTGCCGCCTTGTTGGCAATGGTTGGAATTGGTCTTGCGGTGGCGTTCCGCAGCGTGCCGATGATGCTTTTGGCATTCGCTTTGCTTGGCGTCATCATGGTTTTCGGTTTCAGAAAAAAACGGGAAATGATCGAAGCCGGTTTATTGTAAAGAAAACTTTTGATTGTCGCCAGCCACGCCAAAAATCTTTTATCTTGTGATGAACTTCGATAATTTAATGCAATAACAAAAAGGATGCGAAGCCGCATCCTTTTTGTTATTTAGCCAGAATGTATTTTTCGAGTATTTCCGAATGGATGGAAGGATTCGCGGCGAGGAACGTATCCTGCTTCAACAGATTTGCCGTTGCCCCGTTTAACGTGGTCGCTATCGCCCCCACTTCTCCGGCGATGACCATGCCTCCAGCAATGTCCCATGGACTCAGCCTCATTGACAGATAGGCATCTATCCGGCCGCTGGCAAGATAAGCGAGTTCAAGAGCTGCCGATCCGTAAGACCTGACGCCGCGGACGTCCTGGATTAATTGCACAGTGCCGCTATGGTCAAAATAGGTATTCGGCACAGCCCATGTGGCGTTCATCCCAATGATGGACTCTCCGATCACCGTGTCGGCCAGCGGTCTCAGCTTTTCATCATTATAATAGGCGCCTCCACCGAGCACGCCATGATATAAATCATCATTGACCACATCGTATATGTAACCGAGTTTGCCGACTCCGTCTTCGTAAATGCCGAGTGAAATCGCAAAATTCCGTTTCTGATGAACAAAATTCATCGTTCCGTCAATCGGATCCAGCAGCCAGATAATGCCTTTGTGATCCTGGATATCATCTCCGAAGCCTTCTTCGCCGAAAATCCGATGAGCCGGAAAATCACGGTTGATGCGGGAAATGAAAAATTGCTCGATTTCTTTATCGATATTCGTCACAAGATCATTGACTTCCGACTTTGATTCTATTGAAATATCCGAAAGGAAAGAAGTGCGTATTTTATGCCCTGCTTCCTTGATGATTGATTTGATGTATCTGTCCATTTCATGCAAATCCATAAAAATCCCCTTTCTCTTCTTCTTTCAGTATAACGTCAAAAGGCACTTGCTGTCATACTCCAGCAAGTGCCTCTATAAATGAAAAGTATTAAAGCGCATGAAGTGCCTCCAGTTCCACGTGGATTTCCCGAAGCCGTTTTTTACAAATCGCAATTTCCCGCTCATTCTTTTGCTGCATGGCATCAAACAGGGAAGCAAGCTCATAATCTAGTTCCAGCTTTAAGACGTGAATATACTCTTTTTCGACATCGGCTTTGCGGATTATTTGGATCATCTGTTTCATCATTAGCACCCCTTCCCTTTTTGATTCCGATTGTTCCGATAATTAACTGCAGTTAAAGAACTTTACCCGATTGCCTTTAAACAGAAACGTCTTTCTATAATATTTTGCAAAAGTCCTGTAAAATATTATTTATGTGTCACTATAAGGAGGAAACAGCAGTATGTCTTATTGGAACCAAACGCATTTCAAGGTTTTTGAAACCCCTGGACTCGAAGCCCGAATGTCCGCGCTCATCGAAAAGGTGCGGCCAAAATTCGAAGAGCTCGGCCAACAATATGCAGCCTATTTTTCAGGCACAACCGGTGAAGAATTTCATCCGCACGTAGCCAAGCATATGCGCCGCACCGTCAATCCGCCCAATGACAGTTGGGTGGCGTTTGCTCCCAATAAACGTGGATACAAAGCGGTCCCCCATTTCCAGATTGGTCTGTGGGATAGCCATGTATTCATCATCCTGGCCGTCATCTATGAGGCCAACGGGAAATCCGTAATGGCGGAGCGTCTGCTGCAGTCTGACGCCATCAACAAGCTGCCCCGCGACATGGTCGTATCCGGAGACCATATGAAACCGGAAGCTTCCACTTTGCAAGATTTGGGTGAAGCCGGCACGGAGCAGCTGCTGCAGCGGTTACGCGATGTGAAAAAAGGGGAATTCGTCATCGGACGCCACTTGCAACGGGATGAGGCCGATCACTTGAGCAAAAGCCAATTCGACGAACTTGTTGAAAAAACGTTTGACGAATTGCTGCCGATTTACAATACAATGCTGAACAAATAGAAGACAAATAGAAACCGCAGCGGAACAATCCGCTGCGGTT
Organism: Planococcus daihaiensis; assembly: GCF_049262615.1. Classification (GTDB taxonomy): domain Bacteria; phylum Bacillota; class Bacilli; order Bacillales_A; family Planococcaceae; genus Planococcus. Next base: position 447,368 of record NZ_CP175504.1, read on the forward strand.
TTGTGTTATTTAGTCATTTTGAGCATGGGCCCAGTCGCCGATGCTTTCAGTTCTTTGATCACCGGAAAACTGGCATAGCCGCTTTCTTCTTCAAACTCTTTGAAATACGTTTTTTCTTCTGAGATGGCCGGCACCACCTTTTTGAAATTCCGGTATCGTGCCATCATATCTTCACGGCTGATCCCTTTTTCGTAAGCCAGCTCAATTCCTTCGAAAAAAGTTACCACATCGACAATTTCATCTGTCGTCCACTCCATCGAAAAAGGATACGAATAGTCCATCCTAATATTCCTCCTCTATTCAAAGCTGCCCCATTTACGGCTGATTTCCGTAGCTTCTTCCACCATTCTATCAAATAATTCCTGAACAGTCGGCACGTCACGAATCATTCCGGTGACCTGCCCTGCCCATCCGAAGCCCTGGTCATTGCGTCCATCGTATATAAATCGTTTATTGGCTTCGCCGCTTATATATTCCTTCAGCGATTCATACGTCGGGGTTGCATGTTCAACTTCCAGGATTTTATCGGTCCAGCTGTTTTTGAGGGTCCTTGCCGGTGCACCGATGCTTCTTTTAATAATGACGGTATCGTTTTCGGTGCTGTTGAGCAAAGCATTTTTATAAACTTCTGACGCATGGACACATTCTTTCGTAGCAATAAAACGCGTACCCATTTCAACGCCTTCTGCGCCGAGTGCCAGTGCGGCCATCAATCCGCGCCCATCGCCGATGCCGCCCGAGGCAATGACAGGGATCGACACTGCATCCACCACTTGCGGGATCAACACCATAGTGCCGACATCATCCCGTCCGAGATGGCCCCCTCCTTCGTGACCGACGACCATTACGGCATCCGCACCAAGCTTCTCTGCTTTTAACGCCTGTTTACGGGCAGCCACCAGCACCAACTTCCGGATGGCAGTTCCTTCGAGCTGTTCGAAAATTGGCGTGGGGTTGCCTCCCGTCATGGAAACGACGGGCACGTTTTCTTCGATTGCGACATCGAGCATATGCGAAAATTGCCTGCCATGCTCACCAATGGCAAAATTGACGCCGAATGGTTTTGTGGTCAGTTCTCTCACTTTCCGGATTTCTGCTCTCAGTTTTTCAGGAGACTCCAGGCTCATTGCCGTAATTTGGCCGAGCCCTCCCGCATTTGAAACGGCAGCCGCCAATTCAGCGTACGCGAGATAGGCCAGCCCTCCTTGTATGATTGGTAGTTTAATCCCCAACAATTCAGTGACCCTTGTAGTTATTTGCATAATGCCACTCCTTTCTATCTGCTTCTCCTGTATTCGATGAAGACTGGCCAAATCCTTTTATTTATATAGAATAGCTTGCATCAACATGCTATAATTCACTTTGTTTTCATTTTTATAAGCGAGGTGGTAATCCATTGTCACAATTAGAAACTCCGTTATTCGATGCTTTACTGAAGCACCGAAACCGGCATCCGATACAATTCCATATTCCCGGCCATAAAAAGGGCCAGGGCGTCGATCCCGCATTCCGCGAATTTGTCGGCGATAATATTCTTTCCATAGATCTGATTAACATCGCACCGCTTGATGATCTGCATGCACCCAAAGGCGCCATCAAGAAAGCACAGGAATTGGCGGCGGAAGCGTTTGGCGCTGACCATACATTTTTCTCCGTGCAAGGCACGAGTGGCGCCATCATGACGATGATTCTCAGTGTGGTCGGACCCAACGACAAGATCCTGGTTCCGCGGAACGTCCATAAATCGATCATGTCAGCCATCGTCTTTGCGGGAGCGATCCCGATTTTCATCCATCCGGAAGTTGATCCGGAACTCGGAATTTCTCACGGCATCTCAGCCGAAGCTGTTGAAAAAGCTTTGGTGGAATACCCGGATGCAAAAGCCGTTCTCGTCATCAACCCGACTTATTTCGGCGTTGCGGCCGATCTGAAACGCATCGTCGAGATTGCCCATGCCCGCGACATCCCGGTTCTTGTAGATGAAGCGCATGGTGTCCATATTCATTTCCATAAAAGCTTGCCTGTATCCGCCATGGCGGCAGGTGCTGATATGGCTGCCACATCCGTCCATAAACTTGGCGGTTCGATGACGCAAAGTTCGGTGCTGAATGTCCGCGAAGGCTTGGTGTCGGCTAAACGCGTGCAGTCCACGCTATCCATGCTGACAACGACTTCGACATCCTATCCGATCCTCGCCTCGTTGGATACGGCGAGAAGGCAATTGGCGATTCACGGTACGGATTTGATCGACCATACGATCCGGCTGGCAACAGATGCCCGCAAGCGAATCAATAAAATCCCACATCTGCATTGCGTCGGCCGGGAGGTGCTGAAAACTTCTGCGACATTTGATATGGATCCGACAAAATTGCTGATCAGTGTCAAAAATCTCGGCATCACCGGGCATCAGGCCGAAGAATGGCTGCGGGAAAATGCCAATATCGAAATCGAGCTTTCCGATCTTTACAATATTCTGTGCCTGGTCACCATCGGGGATTCCCGAAAAGAATTGAACCTGCTCGTCAATGCGCTTCAGCGAATGAGCGAATCCTATGACAGTGAAGCCGCGGTCGTGGAACCTGTCGTCTTATTGCCGGATATTCCGCGACTTGCGATGACGCCACGTGATGCATTTTATGCCAGCACGGAAGTAGTCAAAATCGACGAAGCGGTCGGCCGGATTTCTGCCGAGTTCATCATGGTGTATCCGCCCGGCATCCCGATTTTTATTCCCGGAGAAATCATTACGCAGGAAAACATCGAATATATTCATATGAACGTCGAAGCGGGATTGCCCGTCCAGGGTCCTGAAGATGACACATTAAAATTGCTGCGCGTCATAAAAGAGCAGCTTGCCATAAGATAGAAAATCCGGAAGCTGTGGAGAATCCCACGGCTTCCGGATTTTTTTATTCTTGCACGCCTTCGATGTCGTTCGGATCGATAAAGTCATAACCTTTATCGTTCAGCCCCTGCACAATTGCCGGCAACGCTTCGGCCGACCATGCACGGTCGTGCATCAGCAGGTTAGCCCCGTTCCGCATCAATTCTGTATTGACCATGATATCAGCCAACGCGTCGGCATCCATGTATTGCTGTTCCCAGTCGTAGCCGAATGTCCAGTTCATGAGAACCATGCCTTCTTCTTCCACCAAAGCTCGGCTGAAATCGGTATTAACCCCGTGAGGCGCCCGGAAGAATTGTGGGCGTTCGCCTATGATTTCCTCAACAAGGTCACTGAGTGCAATAATTTCTTCGCGCTGCTGTTCTTCAGGTATATTTTTGAGGTTGGGATGTGAATATGTATGATTGCCGATGGCAAATCCCATCTCATGAATTTTTTTCAGGCTTTCTTTTTCTTCATCTGTGTCCAGAAAATGCCCATTGACGAAAAATATTGCCGGTACACCCAACTCTTTCAACGTTTCCGCCATAGCCACGCCATGTTTATCAGGAGCATCGTCTATAGTCAATAAAACAGCCTCTGCATTGGCATCCGCAATCGGTTCAACTGAAGCGTTAACAGGATTCACACGATACAACGGTTCTGTTTCCACCACTTCTTCCGGCTCCTCATCTGCTTCTTCAATAGCTGTTTCATCTGTAGTTTCATCTGTAGCGTCTTCGCTATTCTCTTCAGTATTTCCTCCGGCAGTGTCAGTCGCCACTTCTTCTGTATCTTCTTTTTCAGGTGCAGCTGAGCTGTCATCGCCGCTCGAACAAGCGGTCAAAAGAGCCAATCCTGCTGCCATTAAAATCCATTTTGAGTGTGTCATCTTAGTATCACCTTAGCCCTTTCGCACATAATATTACCACATTTCTACATCTATTATCAAAGCAAATATAGAGAAAAAACTCCTCTCCTGGAAAGAAAATTCCAGGAGAGGAGTCTGTATTTTGTAAGCTGTTATTATTTTACGATGTGGATTGGAGTGCCAAGAGCAACTTCAGCGGCTTCCATTGAAATTTCAGCCAAAGTTGGATGCGCATGAATTGTCATAGCGATATCTTCCACAGTCATTCCTGCTTCAATTGCCAATCCAAGTTCAGCGATCATATCAGAAGCGCCAACGCCAACGATTTGAGCGCCAAGCAATAAACCATCCGATTTACGTGAAACCAATTTCACAAAACCTTCTGTTGCGTTTAATGAAAGAGCACGGCCATTTGCAGCGAATGGGAATTTCGCAGCCGCAGCTTCGAATCCTTCTTCTTTTGCCTGTTCTTCCGACAAACCAACGCTTGCAAGTTCCGGATCTGTAAAGCAGACCGCCGGAATAGCCATATAATCAACTTCAGACTTTTCGCCTGCAATAGCTTCGGCGGCAATTTTACCTTCATAAGATGCTTTATGCGCCAATTGAAGGCCAGCTACCACGTCACCAATTGCATAGATGCTTGAAATGCTCGTGCGGCATTGTTTATCGACTTCGATCAGTCCGCGCTCGCCCATCTTGATGTTCAATTCTTCAAGACCCATTTCATCTGTGTTCGGACGGCGTCCGACAGTCACCAATACATAATCAGCTTCAACGGTTTTCTCTTCTCCGCCTGCCTCATAAGTAACAGTAACGCCTTTGTCTGTTTCTTCAACGCCTTTAGCTGAAGCCTTCGTGATGACTTCGACGCCTTTTTTCTTCAATCCTTTTTTAACGATGGCAGTCATCTGCTTCTCGAATCCTGCAAGAATATCAGGTGCGCCTTCAAGGATTGTCACTTCAGAACCCATGTTGGCAAATGCCGTACCAAGCTCTGTACCGATATAACCGCCGCCGATAACGACCAGTTTTTTCGGAAGTTCTGTCAATGCCAAAGCTCCAGTTGAATTAATCACGCGTTTAGTAAATTTAAAAGTTGGAATTTCCACAGGACGTGATCCCGTAGCGATAATTGCATTTTTAAATTTATAAGTCTGTGAAGACTTGTCATCCATCACTTTAACTGTGTTTTCATCTACGAAATAAGCTTCACCGCGGACAATTTCAACTTTATTGCCTTTCAATAAAGACTCAACGCCGCCAGTCAATTTTTTAACTACGCCGTCTTTAAAAGCTTGCGCTTTTTCAAAGTTTAGCGATACTTCTTTGGCAACTACACCCATATCTTCCGAATGTTGCGCTTCTTCAAAACGATGGCCTACAGAAATCATCGCTTTTGAAGGGATACAGCCAACGTTCAGGCATACTCCGCCAATATATTCCTTTTCAACGATTGTAACTTTTTGGCCAGTTTGCGCTGCACGAATTGCTGCAACGTATCCGCCAGGGCCTGAGCCGATGACGAGCGTGTCTGTTTCGATCGGAAAATCTCCTACTACCATAATTTTACGCCTCCATTAATAGTAATTCTGGTTCACTTAATAAACGTTTGATGTGATTTAAAGCATGTTGTGCTGTCGCTCCATCGATCATTCGGTGATCGAAGCTCAATGACAATGCTAACACAGGTGCTGCGACAATTTCACCATTTTTAACTACCGGTTTTTCAGCGATGCGGCCAATTCCAAGAATTGCCACTTCCGGATGGTTGATGACAGGCGTGAACCATTGTCCTCCAGCTGAGCCGATATTCGTGATTGAGCAGGAAGCGCCTTTCATTTCCGCCGCACTCAATTTGCCATCACGCGCTTTTGTCGCAAGCGAATTGATTTCGTCGGAAATTGAGAATACCGATTTACGGTCTGCATTTTTGATGACGGGAACCATAAGGCCTTTTTCTGTATCAGCAGCAATGCCGATGTTGAAATAATGCTTCTGGATCACTTCACTTGTTTCATCATCGAATGATGTGTTCAGTGCCGGGAATTCGCGCAATGTGCTGACCAGCGCTTTTACTACATATGGAAGGTAAGTCAATTTGATGTCTTTTTCGGCAGCAATGTCTTTGAATTTTTTGCGGTGAGCCACCAATTCCGTTACATCCACTTCGTCCATCAGAGCAACATGCGGTGCGGTGTGTTTGGAATGGACCATCGCTTTTGCAATCGCTTTGCGTATTCCGGACATTTTTTCGCGTGTTTCCGGGAATTCGCCTTCAGGAACTGCCGGCGTTTCTTTCGCTTTAGGAGCAGCTTCTTCTTTTTGTGTTGCTCCTTCTGCAGAAACTTCTTCCTTCACAGGTTCAGCAGACTTCTGATCGCCGCTTAAGAAGGCTTCTACATCTTCTTTCATGATGCGGCCATTGTTTCCTGAGCCTTGAACTTTTTTGATATCGACATCTTTATCGCGGGCAAATTTGCGGACAGATGGCATGGCAATGATGCGGGCATTCGGATCCGCTTCAGTTTCTGCCTGCGGCTGAGACCCTGCTCCTGTATCACCTTTCGGCTGTTGTTCTTCAGCCGGCGCTTTTTCAACATCCTGGCCTGATTCGGCGGTGCCTGCTTGCACTTGTTCTTCTGTTTCTTCTGTTTCTTTTGGTTCTTCTTTCGCTTCAGGTGCCGCGTCCTGTTTTTCGCCGTCACCTTCTTCTCCATCTGCATCAGGAGAATCAATGCGAACCAATACATCACCGACTACAGCTACGGTGCCTTCTTCTACCAGAACTTCTTCAATTGTTCCGGAGACTGGGGATGGAATCTCGACGACTGCTTTATCATTTTGTATTTCGACAAGCACGTCATCTTCTTCAATCGTGTCTCCGGCTTTAACGAACCATTTTACGATTTCACCTTCGTGGATACCTTCTCCAATATCCGGCAAACGAAATTCATAAGCCATCAGTTTCACCCTTTCATCTCTATCTATTTAAAAAGTAAGCACTTTTTTCGCTGTTTCTACTATATCCTTCGCATTAGGAAGCCAAACTTCCTCTGCTTGCGAGAATGGGAAAACGGAATCTGGCGCAGTAACCCGTAAAACAGGTGCATCGAGGCTAAGAATTGCGCGATCCATAATTTCCGCTACAATACTCGCTGCAATTCCTGCTTGTTTCTGAGCTTCCTGAACCACCATTGCACGGCCAGTCTTTTCAACAGAGGCAACGATTGTTTCAATATCAAGCGGCTGCACAGTACGCAAATCGATAACTTCCACTGAGTATTCTTCTTTTTCAAGTTCTTCTGCAGCTTTCATACTTTCCTGCACCATCGCCCCGTAAGCGATGATCGTCAAGTCTTTGCCTTCACGTTTGATATCCGCTTTACCGAGTGGAATCGTATATTCCTCTTCCGGAACTTCTTGGCGGAAAGAACGGTAAAGTTTCATGTGCTCAAGGAAAATAACGGGATCGTTATCGCGGATTGCGGAAAGGAGCAATCCTTTTGCATCATAAGGGTTTGATGGAATAACCACTTTCAAACCTGGCGAAGCCGCCATCAGCCCTTCAAGGGAATCAGCGTGCATTTCCGGTGTATGAACTCCTCCGCCAAAAGGTGCACGGATTGTGATTGGTGCATGTTGGCTGCCGCCACTGCGGTAGCGCATACGAGCCATTTGGCCACTGATTGAATCCATTACTTCAAAAACGAATCCGAAAAATTGAATTTCCGGTACCGGACGGTAGCCCTGCAATGAAAGACCGATTGCCAGACCGCCAATTCCAGATTCAGCCAAAGGCGTATCAAAGACACGGTCTTCGCCGAATTCTTTTTGCAAACCTTCTGTTGCACGGAAAACTCCGCCGTTATTTCCTACATCTTCACCGAAAACCAGAACGTTCTCATCATTTTTCAGCTCTGTTTTCAGAGCGTCAGTAATCGCTTGGATCATTGTCATTTGTGCCATGGCTTACTTCGACTCCTTTGCTTTATAAATATCGATCTGCTCTTGTACATGGAAAGGAATTTCTTCGTACATAAACCCGAGCAAGTCAGTCACTTTTTGTTTCGGAGCTCCATCCGCTTTTTTAATCGCGGCTTTAATTTCTTCTTTAGCCTGTTCCATCACTTCTGTTTCCTTCTCTTCACTCCAAAGGTCTTTGCCTTCAAGGTATTTACGGAAACGCACAAGAGGATCTTTCTTTTCCCATTCGCTGTCAATGTCCGATGTACGGTAGCGCGTCGGATCATCACCGGCCATTGTATGTGGGCCGTAGCGATAGCAGAAAGTTTCGATCAATGTCGGTCCGTCACCTTTGATCGCCCGTTCACGTGCGTCACGAGTCACCGCATAAACGGCAAGCGGATCCATGCCATCAACAAAGATTCCTGGAATTCCGGCTGCTACTGCCTTTTGAGCAATTGTTTTAGCCGCAGTCTGAACTTCCCGAGGTGTCGAGATTGCATACTGGTTGTTTTGCACAATGAAAATGGCTGGCGCACGGAAAGATCCGGCAAAGTTAATTCCTTCGTAGAAGTCCCCTTGCGATGAACCGCCTTCGCCTGTGTAAGTAACAGCTACTGCTTCTTTTTTGCGCTTCTGCATGCCCAGCGCCACTCCGGTTGCCTGGATAAACTGAGCACCGATGATGATTTGCGGAGGCAACACGTTCAAGCCTTCCGGCATTTGGTTCCCCATGAAATGTCCGCGCGAGAAAAGAAACGCCTGCTCAAGAGGCCAGCCGTGCCAGATCAATTGTGGAACATCACGGTATCCCGGTAAAATGAAATCTTCTTTTTTCAATGCAAAATGAGAAGCGATCTGCGATGCTTCCTGCCCTGCAGTCGGTGCATAGAACCCTAAACGGCCCTGACGGTTAAGTGAAATGGAACGTTGATCAAGAATGCGGGTGTAAACCATTCTTCTCATCAATTCCTGCAGTTCCTCATCCGATAACTTTGGATTCGCGTCTTCGTTAACAATTTTGCCTTCTTCATTTAAAATCTGGAACATTTCAAACTTTTCTTCGATTTCACCCAGTGTTTTTACTGGATCGAACTGCTGTGATTTTTTCGCAGCCATAAAAGCAACTCTCCTTTTAATCTGTATTAAAATTCTAAACAGTTTTTAGTAATACAAGCGCACATTCTTTATCAGTATACGTCACTTGATATTAAGGGTCAATCATGGAGAACCTTTATGCAGCAGGCGTCTAAAACACGTAGAATATTCAATTAATGTTAAACTGTATTATAGGCACGCCCGCCTCTGTACTATATAACAGCCGCTAATCCCCTGCCTTTTATAGCACAGAAAAAAGCGACCCATTGGCCGCTTATTCGTTGTCTGCATTCATTTTTTCAATAAGATTATTTTTCATCTCATTAAACTGTTCGGTTTGCTCGTTAAACGCTGTAACAGCAGTTTGTACTTCCTGATTCTTCTCGTTGACAGTTACTGTTTTTTCCTGAAGCACTTGCAATTCCGTTTCTTCGTTCAGCAGCATCTCGTAAAGTTCCTTTTGCTCTGCTGCCAATTCTTCGTAAACGGCTGCAAATTGTTCGTGTGCATCAAATCGTTCGTTCATCTTCGTTTTTAAAGCAGTCAGATCCGTTTTCAAATCCTCTTCTTCAGTTTCTTCGATTACAGTATCGATTTCCTGGAAAGCTTCTTCTGCTGAATCCATTGAAGCTTTTTCAGTTTCAAGCAATGCGAGCCGCTCTTCGACTGAAGCCAGCGCTTCCTCTGCATTTGTTCGAACATCTTCTTGTTGTTCCTGGGTCAAAGCCATGATGGATTCGAATTTTTCCTGTTCCGTGGATTCGAGTTCCTCCATTTGGCTTTGTGTGTCACGGTAATCACTTTCTGCATCAAATGTATCTTTCAGCACTGCATCCAATTGTTCTTCAGTTGAAGGACCTGAACATGCGCTTAAAAGTAGGGCACTTGATATTCCTGCTGTCAATATGTATCTTTTCAATCGAAACCCTCCTTATAGCATAGTTTAACTATATTATGATGCTCAAAAAAATACAACTGCAAATATAAGCAAATATTCTTTTGTAGGTCAGCTGCATTGCGTTATACTGTATGTTAGATGCAACAGGATTGAAAGGATTGAGACGATTGATATTAATGAGTGATATCATACGCGAAGGTCATCCGACACTTCGCAAAAAAGCAGAGCAGGTCGAATTTCCATTAGCTGCGGAAGACAAACGATTGGCTGAAGAATTGATGGAATATGTCGTCAACAGCCAGGACGAAGAAATGATTGAAAAATATGACCTGCGTCCCGGAGTTGGCATTGCCGCTCCACAAATAGATGTACCCAAACGCGTTTTCGCCATTCATTTTGACAAGGATTCCGGCGAAGATTTAAGCATCATTGCGATCAATCCGAAAATTGTCAGCCATTCAGTTGAAAAAGCTTATCTCGCTTCAGGAGAAGGCTGTTTGTCAGTTGACCGGTCGATTCCCGGCTATGTTCCGCGCTATGCGCGAATTACCATCAAAGCATTGGACCTGGAAGGCAATGAATACAAAATGCGTTTGAAAGGACTTCCGGCTATCGCATTTCAGCACGAATTGGACCATTTGAACGGTGTTATGTTCTATGACCACATCAATTCCGACAACCCCTTTGCGGAAATTGAAAATGCCGTGGCAATTTCGAGAGATATAGAAGAATAAAAAATAAAGAGGCTGGCGGGATATTACCGCCAGCCTCTTTTCTCTTTTTAAATCAATCCAAGATGCGCAAATGCTTTTGCCAAACCATCTTTATCGACGTGCTCTGTTATATGCGATGCCACATTTTTCGTATCCGGATGCCCATTGTCCATCGCTACACTGAAACCTGCCACCTGCATCATCTGCAGATCGTTTAAACCATCTCCGAAAGCAATCGTGTCTTCGATGGCATGGCCTGTGCTGGCGATTAATTTTTCGATGCCGCTTGCCTTTGATCCGCCTTTCGGCAAAATATCGCACGACACGCGGTGCCAGCGCACAAATTGAAAGTCTTTAAAATTTTCATGATATTGCGCTTCTTCTTCTTTCGTGCAAAATACCAGCGATTGGTAAATATCATTATCCAGGTGGAAATCCAATTCGGTATCGGGATGTGGAAATTTCAGGCTCTTTAAACTTTCGTCGATATCCGGGTGAAAATCGATGGAAGAAATCATTTTTTTGCCGTTCATGAAAACCAGCGGGTGATTTCTTGCTTCTGCGAAGTGAACCACTCTTTCCAGCATTGCCGGATCCAATGCCTCTGTATGAATCACTTCACTATTGCGGACAATATACTGGCCGTTGAATGAAATGAATGTTTGTATGTCCAATCTTTTCCGTAATTCTGTAAACATGAACGGCGCCCTGCCGGTTGCAATTGCCAGTTCGTGACCATTTGCCCGTGCCTGTTCCAGCGCTTCAAATGCTGAATGCGGCAGTTCTTTTTTTGAATTCAATAAAGTCCCATCAATATCCAGCAATAATAATTTTCCCATTCTATCTATCTCCAATCCTTTGTCTGGCCGGCTTCTCCGGCTGTTTTGGCTCTTTACTTTTGTCAGAAAATACAGTATTATTTACATAAGGAGTGAGTAGCCATGCTGAAACGTTTAAAAAGAAAACTTCTCAGACGGCTTAATGGTATCATGAACAAAAAGAAAATTGCATAGCTATTATAGCCCTTCCCCGTAAAATAAGAAGGGCTATTCTTTATTTTAAAACAGTGACATGATAATATAAAGAAAGTGAATTTATTTTGAACGTGGAAAAAGGAGAGCAAACTATGATTTTTAAAGTATATTACCAGGAAAACCGCAATGAGGTTCCAGTTCGCGAAAACACACAGAGCCTATATGTAGAAGCTTCATCCGAGCGTGAAGTCAGAAGTCATCTGCAAAACCGCAATTACAACATTGAGCTTGTTCAATTGCTTGAAGGCAGCCATTTGGAATATGAACAGGCCGGCCAATACTATGAAGTTGAGAGCATCGACTGATTATGAAATTCGTTAAAAACGATCAAGCAGCTGTTTTCGCGCTCGGCGGACTGGGCGAAATCGGCAAAAACACTTATGGTGTCCAATTTCAGGATGAAATAATCCTGATTGATGCCGGCATTAAATTTCCGGAAGACGATTTGCTCGGAATCGATTACGTTATTCCGGATTACACATACCTGATTAAAAATGCAGACAAGATTAAAGGCCTTTTCATCACACACGGCCATGAAGACCATATCGGTGGCGTTGCCTACCTATTAAAGAAAATTAATATTCCGGTCTATGCCGGCAAGCTCGCACTCGGGCTGTTGCGCAAAAAACTGGAAGAGCATGGCCTTCTTCGCCAAACAAAATTGATTGAAATCGGTGAAGATGACGTTATCAAGTTCCGGAAGACTTCTGTCAGTTTTTTCAGTGTCACGCACAGTATTCCTGACGCTTTCGGTATCGTGGTCAAAACACCACCGGGCAACATCGTTCATACGGGGGATTTTAAATTCGATTTCACTCCAGTCGGCGAACCGGCAAACCTTTTTAAAATGGCACAAATCGGCAGTGAAGGTGTTCTATGCCTGCTGTCCGACAGCACAAATGCTGAGATTCCAGACTTTACAATGTCGGAACGCAAAGTCGGCGAAACGATCAAGGACATCATGCGCAAAGTTGATGGCCGCCTGATTTTCGCTACGTTCGCATCCAATATCTATCGTCTTCAGCAAGTAACGGACGAAGCCGTTGCGCAAGGCCGTAAAATTGCGGTATTCGGACGAAGCATGGAAAATGCTATGACAATCGGCCGTGAACTGGGCTACATCAATGCGCCTGAAGATGCGTTTGTTGATACCCAAACTTTGAATCGCCTGCCTGCAAATGAAGCATTAATCCTCTGCACAGGTTCTCAAGGTGAACCGATGGCTGCGCTATCACGCATCGCTAACGGTACTCACCGTCAAATTCAAATTCAGCCAAACGATACAGTCGTCTTCTCTTCTTCTCCGATACCGGGGAATACGTACAGCGTCAACCGCACGATTAACCTGTTATTCCGTGCAGGGGCTGATGTGATCCACGGGTCACTGAACAATATCCATACATCCGGACACGGTTCTCAGGAAGAGAATAAATTAATGCTGCGTTTGATCCAACCGAAATTTTTCATGCCTATCCACGGTGAATACCGTATGCAGAAACAACATGCCCAACTTGCCATTGACTGTGACGTTCCACCGGAAAACACATTCATTATGGAAAACGGTGACGTGTTGGCATTGGGATCTGATGAAGCATCTGTAGCCGGCCGAATCCCTTCTGGAGATGTTTACATCGATGGCAGCGGCATCGGAGATATCGGCAATATCGTATTGCGCGACCGCCGCGTCCTTTCCGAAGAAGGTTTGGTCATTGTCGTCGTCAGCGTTGATATGAAAAATAATAAAATGGTTTCAGGACCGGACATCATCTCTCGCGGTTTCGTCTACATGCGCGAATCCGGCACGATGATTTACGAAGCACAACAAATGCTGAACCGTCACCTGAAAAAGAAAATCCACGGCAAAGATACAGATTGGTCGGAATTGAAGAATGATATTTCAGATGTTCTCGGACCTTATCTGTATGAAAAAACAAAACGCCGTCCAATGGTGCTTCCAGTAATTATGGAAGTTTAAGAACAATAGGAAAAGGAGGTCCCGATTTGGGACCTCCTTTTTACTTTGTCGAAAATATGAATAACTCTAGTTCAGCATCTTCTTCTCAAAACGGTTGATGTCCGCATCAGAACCGATGATGATGAGGATATCCTGCAATTCGATTTCCATATCCGCCTGCGGAGAAACGATGATATCCTTGCCGCGCTTGATGGCAACAATATTGATGCCGTAATTTGCACGGATATCGAGGCCGATCAGGGTGAACCCAGCCAGCTTTTCGTTGGCTTTCACTTCCATGATCGAATGTTCATCTGAAAGTTCCAGATAGTCCAAGACATTATTTGACAGCATATTATGGGCAATGCGGATCCCCATGTCACGCTCCGGATGGACGACTTTATCGGCTCCGATTTTGTCCAGCACTTTCGCATGGTAGTCATTCTGGGCTTTCACGGTAATTTTCTTGACGCCGATTTCTTTCAGCATCAGCGTTGTCAAAATGCTCGCCTGAATATTTTCCCCAATCGCCACAATGACATGTTCAAAATTACGGATGCCCAGCGATTTTAAAACGGATTCATCAGTTGTATCGGCAACCACTGCCTGTGTTGCGATGCTTGCAAATTCATCGACTCTGTCTGAATCTTTGTCGATTGCCATAACATCGGCATCCTGTTCGATCAGCTCACGGACAATGCTGCCCCCGAATCTTCCAAGTCCTATCACTACAAATTCCTTTTTCATAACCATCCTCCAAATCCTTGCTTAACTCTAGTCTACCATATTCTTTTCAGAAAGAAGACAAGAAAAAAACCCCGCTTATCGGCGGGGGTCCAGTGGTCGTGTTGGTCGGTTTTCACAGTATTCGCAGTCGATATCGGTGCATGCTTCTTCACGCCATTCATTGCAGCTTGCGCAATAACTCGCATCAAACTCATCATCAAACGTCAAAGCTGATAAACAATGATGACAATACGTGTGGACTTCCATCCAATTGATGATCTTTTTGTTTGCCACGAGGTATAACCCCTGCTGGTCTTGTTTATAATTCATAATCGTTGATTTTTGCACTGCCCGATGTTTCGGATCCAGGAAAAAATTCATTTTGTCATTCATTCTGGTCACTCCCAAATTAGTGAAACGGCTTTTTTTTAGCTCTACGGATGATTCTATTTCCTATGGTCGGTTACATTATAATAAAATATCTTTTTGCACTTTCTCTATAATAGTAAATACACCGTACAGAATGCAATAGATACGGACCAATTAATTTAAAAAGTTTCAGCTTTATTTTTCGAATTATATATTGCAATTTGAATAGCATTAATTGTAAACTGAAAGTGTATTTTAACTAAACTTTAAAACGCGGAAGTTTGCTTATAATAAACTCAAAGGAAATATCGAAATTAGGGAGGTTCGCCATGGAAATCGGTTCGAAAATTAAAAGCCTTCGGTTGAAAAACGGTTTGACCCAGGAAGAATTGGGGGAACGCACGGATTTGAGCAAGGGCTTCATCTCACAGCTCGAACGTGACATGAACTCCCCTTCCATTGAAACATTTTTCACTTTACTGGAGGTATTGGGCACGACGCCCCGGGATTTTTTCGAAGACACTGAATCACCGAAAGTGATTTATTCTTCAAAAGATCACCGCATCCATAAAGATGAGGAAGCCGGTTACGAAGTCGACTGGCTTATACCCACCAGCTACAAGAAGGAAATGGAACCCATCTATCTCACTTTGTCCGCCCAGGGGCAATACAAGAATTTCGAGCCATCTCAGGCAGAGACTTTCATCTATGTGCTGGAAGGCAAGGTACGCCTGATACTGGGAAACGAAGAATATATCGCGGTCGCCGGAGATTCCATTTACTATGAGGCTTCCCAACATCATCAATTATGCAACGCCGGCACCGAACAATGTGAAATGCTTATCACCGCGACCCACTCATATCTTTAATACAGGAGGTAATAATAATGTCCGGAAGTTCAATCATCCGATTTGAAAATGTAACACAACACTATGAAGGTGCAGGCACTGTGCTGAACAACGTAAGTTTCGAATTGGAGCGGGGCAAGTTCTATACGTTGCTTGGCCCTTCAGGATGCGGCAAAACAACCATTCTTCGGCTGATTGCGGGATTCATCAAGCCCACTAAAGGCAATATTTATATAGAAGGTGAAATCGTCAATGACTTCCCTGCCAATGAACGACAGGTCAATACCGTGTTTCAGGATTATGCCCTGTTTCCCCATTTGGATGTATTTGAAAATGTGGCCTTTGGTTTGCGTATCAAGAAATTGAAAAAGGCTGAAATTGAGCAGCGCGTTTTGGAGGCCCTCGATTTTGTAAACCTGCACGGCTATGAAAAGCGCAAGATCGATGAAATGTCCGGCGGCCAGCGTCAGCGGGTTGCCATTGCGCGTGCAATCGTCAATGATCCGGAAGTGATTCTCCTCGATGAACCTTTGTCTGCGCTTGATTTGAAATTGCGCACAGAAATGCAATACGAATTGCGGGATCTGCAGCAGCGCCTCGGAAAAACGTTCATCTTTGTCACCCATGACCAGGAAGAAGCACTTGCCATGTCGGATGAGATTTTTGTTATGAAGTCGGGTGAAATCCAGCAAAGCGGAACGCCGATGGATATTTATGATGAACCGATCAACCGGTATGTGGCAGATTTTATCGGTGAATCGAATATTGTGGATGCCGTGATGATTGATGACTACCGCGTGCGCTTTGCCAAACAGGAATTTGAATGTGTGGACCAGGGCCTCAACAAGAACGAAAAAGTGGAAATCGTCATCCGTCCGGAAGATCTCCACATCACGCGTGTGGAGCGAGGGAAAATTACCGTGACGGTGGACAGCCAATTATTCCGCGGAGTCCATTTCGAAATTTCCACCGTGGATGAAGTCGGCAATGAATGGCTGGTACATTCGACGAAACGAGTTGAAGTCGGATCGAAAATTGGATTGGATTTCGAATCGGAAGCCATCCATGTAATGCGCCTCAACGAATCGGAAGAGGCTTTTGATGCTAGACTTGAAGCTTACGGAGCAGCAGGCTATGAAAAATAATTCGACCAATCCGTTCTATCTGATTCCCTATTATTTATGGATTGTTATGTTCGTCATAGCGCCAATTGCTCTGGTTGTGTATTTCTCCTTTTTCGATATCGCCGGCAATCTGACTCTCGATAATTATAAGAACTTTTTCTCTTCCGTTTATTTCCGGTTAACCTTGAGTTCTTTCTGGTATGCGTTTCTGATCACTTTAATTTCTTTAGTGGTAGCTTATCCGACAGCTTATTGGCTGACCAAAACGAAGCATAAAAATTTATGGCTGCTGCTCATCATTATTCCGTCGTGGATTAATTTGCTGCTGAAAGCCTATGCGTTCATCGGAATTTTCGGCTTATATGGCCCTGCCAATAATATGTTGGCCGCCATCGGTTCCGAACGGCTGCAGATTCTGTTCACGGATTTCAGCTTTATTTTCGTGTCCGTGTATATCTTCATCCCGTTCATGGTGCTGCCGATCTTCAATTCTCTCGACCGCATCAACCCGGCTTTGATCGATGCGTCACGGGATCTGGGTGCGTCGTCCTGGACGACATTCACCCGGGTCATATTTCCACTCGCGATCAACGGCGTCAAAGCCGGCATCCAGGTGGTTTTCATCCCTGCCTTGTCGCTGTTTGTCATCACAAGATTGATTGCGGGCAATAAAGTCATCACCCTCGGAACAGCCATCGAGCAGCAATTCCTGGTGACCCAAAACTGGGGCATGGGCTCGACAATAGCTGTTTTCCTGATCCTGTTCATGATCATTATCATGATGGTCACCGGTGAAAAAGGAGGTACCATCAATGGAAAAATTAAGTAAGCCGGCACGAATTTATTTGGCCATTGTATTTATCATCCTTTATGCACCTATTTTTTACCTGATTTTCTACTCGTTCAACAGTGGCGGCACGATGTCCAGCTTTGAAGGGTTTACACTTGAGCATTATGCAGCTGTATTCAATGATACGCGGCTGATCATCATTGTCCTGAACACGGTAATCATCGCCTTATTGTCTGCGTTGATCTCCACAGCCATCGGGGTGTTAGGTGCAATCGGCATCGTCTTTATCCGCAACCGCAAAATGCGCAACTCGGTGCTGTCATTAAATACCATTCTCATCGTCAGCCCCGATGTGATTATCGGTGCCTCGTTTCTGATTCTATTCACCATGATCGGCATCAAACTCGGTTTTGCTTCCGTGCTGATTTCCCATATCGCCTTCAGCATTCCGATCGTCGTCATCATGGTGCTGCCGAAACTGATGGAAATGAGCGATTCGTTAATCGATGCTGCAACCGATCTCGGTGCATCGAAACGCGATATCCTGACGCGTGTCATCATTCCCTATATCAAACCCGGAATATTTGCAGGATTCTTCCTGGCACTGACCTATTCGCTGGATGATTTCGCTGTCACTTTCTTTGTCACCGGCAACGGCTTCGCGACATTATCCGTTGAGATCTATTCGATGGCACGCGCTGGCATCACGCTGACGATCAACGCCCTTTCCGCATTGATCTTCCTTGTGACGCTTGGGCTCGTGCTCGGCTATTACTTCTTTAATAACCGGACTCGATTGACTGTCCGGCCCCCTGGAGGTGGAAACTGATCATGAAAAGTATAGTGCAAGCAAGTTTAGCGATCATCGTGATTTCTGCAGTATTGATGTATGTGGTTTCCATCCTGGAAGACACATCTTCTGCGGGAGGCGGCGGCACCATCAACGTTTATAACTGGGGCGAATATATTGACCCTGAACTCGTCAGCCAATTTGAAGAGGAAACCGGCATCACCGTCGTTTATGAAACTTTCGATTCCAATGAAGCGATGATGACAAAAGTGGAACAAGGCGGCACGACTTATGACGTCGCCATGCCTTCTGAATATGCCATTGAAAAGATGAAGGAATCGGATCTGCTTCATCCAATCGACCTTGAAAAGATCACCAACCTTGAAAATATCGATCCCTATTTTCTCAATTTGCCTTTTGATCCCGGCAATGAATATTCGATCCCTTATTTTTGGGGAACTGTCGGCATAGCTTTCAACCCTTCGCTGCTTGAAGGGCAGACCTTTGAAAACTGGGACGATTTGTGGGATCCATCATTGGACCAGGAAGTCATCCTGGTGGACTCGGCCCGCGAGGTCATCGGCATGGGCCTCAACAGCCTGGGCTATTCATTGAATTCCACCGATATGGGCGAATTGCGTGAAGCGACGGACAAACTGAAAACGCTGGGGCCAAATGTCAAAGCCATCATCGGCGATGAAATCGTCGAAATGATGCGCCGCGAAGAAGCCGCAGTCGCGCTTACCTGGTCCGGCCAGGCGGCGGATATGATGTGGATCAATGAAAATATCGATTACTCGGTGCCTGAAGAAGGCTCCAATCTCTGGTTCGACAATATGATTATTCCGAAAACCGCCGACAATGTCGAGGGTGCACATGAATTCATCAACTTTATGCTTGATCCAGAGGTAGCTGCGCAAAACGCTGATTATGTCGGTTACTCGACCCCCAATCAGGCAGCTGTCGAATTGATGGATCCGGAAGTGACCGGTGATGAACGGTTCTATCCAACCGAAGAAATGCGTGAGCGGCTCGAAGTCTATGAAAACCTCGGACTCGAAATGCTGGGTGTTTATAACGAACTGTTTTTGGAATTTAAAATGGATATGGAGAAGTAGTGGGCAGATTTCTTGCCCGCTATTTTTCTTTTGTTATACGCTATCTTTTAAAACCTTGCTCCTGTATCGCTTCGCTAGCTTCGTCGCAAAGGACCCTGCAAAAATGTTTTTTGCAGGGTCCTTGCCTGTTATTTTTTTATGAAATGGGGTATAGTAACTAAGTTCATTATGCTAAAATTTAGTAACACGAAGTAATTCACGAAAGAAGGACACGCCTGATGGCAATAAAATCAAATAAAGTCGCCTTATATATATTGATGTTCAATATGTTCATTGCCATGAGCGGAATCGGCCTGATCATCCCGATCATGCCTGCCTACCTGGATACGTTCGGAGTCGCTGGCCAGGTGCTCGGGACATTGATCGCCACTTTCGCTTTAGCCCAATTTCTGTTCTCCCCTCTTGCCGGACAACTGTCGGATAAATACGGTAGAAAAAAATTGATCATATTTGGATTGGTTATTTTCGGTATGTCCCAGCTGCTCTTCGGCCTTGCCACTGAATTATGGGTTCTATATCTGGCCAGATTCTTCAGCGGACTGGGTGCTGCATTCCTGATTCCGCCAATGATGGCATTTGTCGCCGACATCACAACGTATGAAGAGCGCGGCAAAGGCATGGGACTTCTCGGCGCCTCCATGTCACTTGGTTTCATGATCGGACCGGGTTTCGGCGGATTTCTGGCAGAAGTCAGCCTCCAATTTCCCTTCTACATCGCCGCACTTGTCGCAACCTTAGCCGCTATCATGTCCTATATCGCATTACCGGACGTGCCACCGACCATCCAGCAAACAGAAAACAAGAACGAAAATTTGATCCAGCAAATGAAACGTTCCATTTATATGCCCTATTTTGCCTTGCTGATCGTCATGTTCATCTTTGCATTCGGCTTATCGAATTTCCAATCCACCATCGCGCTATATGTTGATAAAGAACACGGATTTACGCCGAAGGAAATTTCCGTCCTCATTACAATCGGCGGATTTGTCGGGGTCATCATCCAAACATTCGTCATCGATCGGCTGTTCAAACGCTTCGGTGAAATGAAAGTGATTCTTGTAAATCTGCTGTTATCCGCCGCAGCCATGATCGGCATCCTGTTCGTCGATACGTTCTTGAGCATTTTGCTGGTATCGGCCGTGTTCTTCACTGCCGCCTCCCTGTTGCGCCCGGCCATCAATACGCTCATTTCCAAATTGGCCGGCGACCAGCAGGGCTATGCTGCTGGAATGAATAATGCGTATATGAGCCTTGGCAATATGATCGGACCGGCACTTGCCGGCATTCTGTTTGATATCAATATGATCCTCCCTTATATTGCCGGGACTGCCATCCTGTTGCTGTGCTTCTTTATTGCATCCAGCTGGTCGGCGAAAAAGCAGCAATTGCTGCAGGAAACCCGCTATGTGGTGCCCGAAGGCGAGAGTTGAATTTGAAAATCTTGAAATATGAAAAACCTGTCCAAAAATTGGACAGGTTTTATTTTTTGTTCCGCCGTTTGGCTTTCAATAATTGTTCGATCCCTGTATTCCCATCGCCTGTTTGAGGCTGTGCCTGTAATTTCTTGGGCAGTGCGGGCAATCGGATGCCAAACCGACGGATCGTAATATCAGCGAAGAACAACAGCATCGCCAATAAGATTAGCGGTATTCGAATGTCCTGAACAGTGGAGCTGCGATATGGAATTTCTCTGAAAGCATCATCCAGCGTTTCCAACACTTGTCCGCCGCTCCGTTCAGCAATTGCCGCGAGCAGCTGTGTGTCTGCCGGGTTGCTGCGGTATTCCTCGCCATAAGGAATTGTCAGGCCTTGTCGGTAGGCTGCCCCCGTTTCATTGGAAATACTGAAAAACACAAGGCCGGGCTCTTCATCCATATGCACATCGACGACTCCCGGAGCAACCGGTTCATTCTGAACAGCTATTTGTTGTCCTCTTTCATTGATGACAGCGACGTTGAGAATGGCAGATGCCTGGGAAGGATCTTCAATTGTATAAATCCCCTGCTGTTTCCTCGTGACCGAAAACGGCGTTTCTGTGAATGAAGGCAGCAGTTGGGAGATATTCCGATTCCAAAAAGCTGGCCAATTGTTCCAGTTCTGAAATTCTCCGCTCCAGGCGCCACTGCTTGAGGTGAATGCCACGGCTTTGCCCAACCCATAGTTCCATTCTGCCAGCACCGGGTCCTGCTGCTCGCTTTCTGCCACGATCCTTGCGGTATCTTTGGCGGTGGTTGCGATATAGCTGTTCATGCTTGGAATTCCGTCTTCGAACAATGGACTCCAGGCACTTTCATAAATTAGCGGCGTAAAAGGTTCGTCGACGATATAGGTTCGTGACATCATAATCGTTTCGCGGGACAGAATTGCCGGAATTGTTGTTGCATCGGATACGTCATAAAATCTGCCACTGCCGGATTGCGCCAGCGATTCAAGCAGGACACTGTCGGCATCCTGTCCGATCGCAACTGTCGATAAGGTGATTTTATTGTCCACACCTTTTTCGATCAGTTCATAAGGATCATTTTGCGTTGGAGATTGGCCGTCCGTCAGCAGGATAATATGCTTGCGCTGCAAATCTTCATTTTCCAATTGGCGATAGGCCTCAGCAAGCGAAGAATAGATTTCTGTTCCGCCTCCCGGTGCCACCGAAAGAATATCATCGACGGCCTGCTGCCGGTCGCCCAGCTTCTCCGTCGGGACGATCTGCCAGGGCATGTCATCAAAAGCGATGACTCCGACAACATCATCTTCCCGCAGCAATTCGACAGAGCGTGCCGCTGCCTCTTTCGCCAATTCCATTTTCTGGCCGGCCATACTGCCGGAGCGGTCTATGACAATCAGAAGCCCCAGCGAAGGCAATTCGTGTTTTCCTGTGACTTCCATCGCAACAGGCAGCAGTTCTTCAATTGGCGTTTTGAAATAGCCGCCGAGACCGAAACTCTGGTCGCCGCCCACCATCATAAAACCCATTCCAAATTCTTTCACTGCCTGTTCAATGACCGCCATGGTTTGTCCCCCTACCGGCGTGCCGGATACATTATCAAAAATGATGGCATCGTAAGCAAGAATCGAAGACAAATTTTCCGGCAAACCGGTAGCTGCTGTTTCTGAGATTTGAATGTTTTCCTGATCAGCTAAATCAGCGATCGGGCTGTCGCCTTCTCCGCTCACTATTAATACCTCCGGTGGACCTTCCACTTCCGTCAGGCTCGTCAAGCGATTGTTCTGAAGAAATCCATCTCCTTCAATTTCGATGGCCGCTTCGAATATCAGCTGGCCTTCACTTACCGCTTTGTAAGTGTATGGAATTAAATTCCTTCCTTCTTCGAGTTCAACAGGTTCCCTGTCGAATTCCACATCATTGACGCGCAGCACAATTTCACCCACGCTTTCCTGGTCGGCTTCGATGATCAACGAAAAGCTCAGTTCTTCGCCCATAAAAGCCTGGCTTGGCGTTTGGAACTCAGTCAATGTGGCTTCATTGCCCCCAGGCGGCTCCACCGCCAGCACATCAATCGAAATTCTGTCATCTTGAATGCGCTCCAGGCTTTCCAGTACGGAGGACCGGGTTTCATTGCCATCGCTCAACAGCACAATTCGTGTAGCCAAACTTTGTTCTCCGCTGTTTGCGGCAAGTTCCAGCGCCTGCGCAATATCGGTATTGCCGGATACATTGACCGGCTGTTCGGCAGGCAGGAGTTGCGAATCAGCCGACAGCGGAATCAAAGACTGGAAATCTTCAGCAAATGTAAAAATCCCCGCTGATTGATGGTGCTCTTTTTGGGGCCATAGCTGGTTCAGCTGTTGTTCAATGCCGGCATCAGCCGCCCCCATTGAATCGGAACGGTCCCACAAGAATATAATCTGCTCTTCTTCAACCGGCTGATGAACGGCCGGACCAGCAAGTGCCAGAATCAGCAGCGCAACACTCAAAATCCGCAAAATAAAAGATGTGCGAAAAAGCTTTGAACTTTTGTTAAGTCTTTGCCAAGCCGTTAACAGCAGATAGACGGCTACCGGCAACAAGAGTATTAGCCATAAAGGCTCATCCATTCGAAGTTCCACGCCGGTACACCTCCCATTCTGCCAATATCAAGAGCAGGATTATCAGCAGAAGCCAGGGAATGACCGAATGCTCCGTAGAAGATGTTGTTTCAATCGCCCCGCCGGCTGAATAATTTTGACCGCTCGTTAAGATTTTTTCTTCGTTGTTCAATTGGACAATAAAAGATTTTATTTCTTCATCGTTTACAGCGCGGTATATTCCCGGTTCTTTCGGAGCCCGAAAACTGCTTTGGCCTTCGATATATGAAAATTGGTATTCTTCCCCTTTGAAAATTTCCCAATCTCCGCCAGAAGAGCTCAAAGCGACGGCCCGATGCTCTTTTGGCAGGAATGTTCCCAGATATTCATCGCTGTCGCTCAATTCATTGACTGCGCTCCAGAGAAACAATGGGAAAGACGGGCTGAGCGGCCAGTCGGTGGCTTCGATGTCTGCCAATACAATAATATCCCCGTCAGGCGATAATTGGATGAACGGTTCCCCGTCAATTGTTGCGGCTGTTGTGAAATTGTCGAATCCGGGATACAAAGATGCGATGTAGACATCATCCATCGGTGCGTATACAAACAGCGGATGGCCGTCCGTTTCGACCTGTCCCGAAACGTCAAAAGTCGTTTCATCATTTCTGCCGATCAATAACACCGGCGAATCTCCGCCGATCAGCTTGCTCTGATTTGTGATGAGCGGAATGCCGGCGAATTTCGGCAGTTCTTCAGCGGAAGCTGAATTGCCGGTGATTCCGAGTGACGCCACACCCCGCGCGACAAGATTGTGCAAGGCGTTGTCGATGATCACGGTGTCTATCGACTGATTAACATAGGTATATGCCTGATTATCCAATTTGTAATCGTCGTCGACAGCGAGCGTTGCCTGCCACAGTTCACCGGCCGGCAGATTTTCGAAAGGAATCAGTTTTTCTTCCCCGGGTTCCAATTCGATTTCCGTGTTGACGGTGTGATCGCCACCCGATAATTCAATCGCGCCCACAATCGCCGCCTCACTGTCATTTAACACCTGGACAATCGCCCGATAGCCTGACGGCCCTTCGGCTACGCCAAATTGCCGCACCGAAACATTGGCCGGTTTCTCCTTTATGGCATGGACCTCGAACGCCGCACCGGTTTTATTGGCCAAAATATTCCGATCCAGCGAATCTGTAAAAATATGTATGACTCCCGAATTTTCTTCAAGAAGCGTTTCGGCGAATAAAATCGTTTTTTCCATTTCAGCTGATTCATAGCCCGCATCAATCGAATCGATTGCCTGCTGCAGCGCTCTGTCCGACTGTTCCGGGCCAATCAGAATTTCAGGCGTGCTGCCCGCGTTAATGATCGTCACCGGCTTGCCTTGTGCCTCCTTTGCCAACTCTTTCATCAAGGTTTTTTGCTGTTCCAGACCACTCGGCGAACCTGCGAGCATTGAAGCGGAAGTGTCGATGATAAAGATGAATTCCCCGCCCTGGAGGCTCGCCGACTTGATATATGGATTCAACAGGGCCAAAACAAGCAGCAGGAGGGCTGCCAGCTGCAGATAAAAAAGGGCGTGATGCTGCAATTTTTTAAGATACGGCGATGCCTGCATTTCCTTCATGACTTGCTGCCAATATAAAATTGAGGAAACTTGCTGGTCTTTGTATTTTTTTCTATAGAAGTAATAAAGGATGAGGGCAATGGGCATGATCAATGTCCAGGCCAGTCCCCAATTTGAAATACCCATTCCGCTTCACCTCACCTGATCCATTTTTGTTTTACCAATTGGTGCATAACAATATGCTGTACCCCGTCCTCCAGATGGACCGGCATATATTGAACACCGTATTTCCGGCATAAAGCCTGCAGTCCCTCCACATGTTCAAGCCGTTTCCGGTTATAATCCTCGGCAGTTCGATCCGTCATTGTGACATTAAAAGCATCCAAACTTTCGTCATCGATCAAGCGCAAATCTCCCTGAAAAAGAGGTTGGCGTTCCTGCTGATTCGATATGTGCAGGAATCGGACATCTTTTGAATATCTTGAAGCCCTGCTGAAAAAACGCTGCCAATGATCCAGGGGTTCGAGTCCATCCGTCAAAATGAACAGGACGGTCGAGTCTTTTGCCGGCTGAAAATCGGCCGTGGCCGCAAAACCTTCCCCTGCTGCATCAGGTATAGAAGCGACAAAGTGGTTGAACAGTTTTTGGGCGGATTTCCCTTTTTGTTTAAAAGGAGCTTGTTTGATTTCCCCGAAAGAAATTGTCAGCTTATCGTCGTTCATCAATGTGATGGAACCAAGTGAAAATACCAGCTGTTTGGTAAACAGCCACTTGCTCCGCATCGATTTCGAACCGTCAATCATGATATGTACCCGCATCTCCTGTTCATCCAAAAACCTTTTGATATAAACTTTTTCAGTTCTGGCGTATACATTCCAATCAATATGCCGCACATCATCGCCGGCATGGTATTCCCTGTAATCGGAAAAATCCATCGAAGATCCAATGCGTCTGGAACGGCTGGACCCTTTATGATGCCCCCTGATTTTTGAGCGGGTTTCGATTGAATAACGGCCCAGGCGTGAAACCCAGTCTTCTGGCAATTGAAGAAATGTCATCTGGAAATTCCCCTGCCGCTAGCATCCAGCACCTGGTCGATCAATGCGTCAATATCTGCCCCTTCGGCTTCGCCTTCATAATTGAGCAGCAGCCGGTGCCGCAAAACCGGCCTCGCCACATATTTCAGGTCTCCGATGGATACGTGATAACGCCCCTCGGTTAATGCACGGGCTTTTGCAGTTCGAATCAGGCTCTGCAGCCCGCGGGGTCCGCTGCCATATTGCACAAACCGTTGAATGTCTTCAATATCCGATTGTGCGGGATCCGTATGCTGAATGATGTCCACCGCCACCATCAGGATATCATCAGCAATCAGCACTTCTTTGGTAAGCTGCTGCGCAGCAAGCAATTGTTCCGTGTTCATCACCTTTTCCAATCGGATATCTTCAACGCCTGTTGTACGCCGGACGATGGTGGCCAGTTCGGCGCGGGTTGGCGGCGATAGTTTTATTTTGCAGAGGAAACGGTCCATTTGAGCTTCCGGCAATGGATACGTTCCTTCCATTTCAATGGGATTCTGCGTAGCCAAAACGAAAAATGGGCGTGCCATTCTTTTCGTATCCCCCAGCACCGTGACGGTTTTTTCGCCCATCGCTTCCAGCAGGGCACTTTGCGTTTTCGGAGTCGCCCGGTTGATTTCGTCAGCCAGCACCATTTGGCTGAAAATCGGCCCTTCCCGGAAAGTGAACTGCTGTCTGCCGGCTTGGTCCCGCTCTATCAGACTGGTTCCGGTAATATCCGAAGGCATCAGATCCGGTGTGAATTGAATACGGGAAAATGACAGATCCAGCACTTCCGCAATCGACCGGATCAACATCGTTTTGCCCAGACCAGGCAAGCCTTCGAGCAGTGCATGGCCATCAGATAGAATGGAATAAAGCGAAAACTCGACAGCCTCATCCTGGCCGACGATAAAGCGGCCGATTTCATCTTTGACCTGCTGCAATTTGGAGCTCATTTCCGTAAATTGTTCTGCTGTAACTGTCATCGCTCTCCCCACTTTCAATTAGTCATTGTCAATTGCCGAAAAATATTGTTCAATAATTTGCTGAAGATCCGGCGGCAGGCTCATGCTTTCTGCACTGGAAAAATAGGAGTCACTGTAAGAACCCACCACTTCCCGGTATGGCCGCACGGTGCCGCGCTCTGCATCCACAGGCCCTTGTTCGAAAAATTCCGTGTCGCCTTCCGACAACTCACCGTCATCCACAATAGTTTCTCCGGAACCCCCGATTCTCGAAGGAATACTGAGCAGTTCGCGGCTCCCTTGTCCGGTGCCTTGCCCAATGCCTTCACCGTTCGCTGAACTCTCGCCGCCGGATGAAGATCCTGAATCCCCTTGACCTTCTTGACCGTCATTCGATTCGCCACTCGATCCTTCTCCCGATCCTTCATCCGCTCCCTCACCGGAAGCTTGTCCGGAATCCGCTTCAGTGGAACTGCCTTCTTCCGAATCCCCATCTATTGTGTTGCTGCCATCGCCTTGCTCTTGGCTTTCACCGTCTGAACCCGCTTGTTCACTGCTGTTCTCCGTTTCTGATGCACTGCTTTCTGGATCATCTTCAGAAAGCTCATTTGCCGCAATCGATTCTTGCAAGTCAAACGCTACAGCTTTCCCCATTTCGCTGAGCGCTGTTTGGGTCTCGCCGGCTTGCTCGGCCAATTGGGCAGACGCTTGTTCCAAAGCTTCCGCTTCCTCACTGGCATTTTCATTGCCTTCTTTTTCTTTCTGCTGCTGTTTCAAATCCAGCTCTTTTTGTTTTTTCACCAATTCACGCAAAGCCTGTTCTGCTGTTTCACTTTCGGCCAATTTTTCTTCGAGGCTGTCGAGCTCATTTCTGACAAGGGATGAATCGGCTTGTTCCTGTAATCTTTCCACTTCTTCAATCATTTCTTCTATTAATTCCTGTTCCTGCTCATGGTCTTTCGCTGCGAGTTGGGTGGCAGCCGGAAATAACGCTGAAATCAGCAATAATAGGGTAATCCCCGATGACGCCAGCAGCCATTTCGCAGAAAACCAGTCGTTCTGTTCCTGTCTGAACAATTGATAGCTGTTATGAATGCCCTTTTCGGTCTTGTTTGCCAAATCGTCAGCCAATGGGTTGCCTCTCGGTGTCTGCGATAAGGTCAGCAATTGATTATGCGGTGTATATTGGTCCAATTCGCTGATCGCCTGCTCACGGCGAGGCATCTTATAGCTACCGATTCCCAATACGATTGCGGTGATGAGCCCAGCGGCTGAATATGCATAAAATCCATAATAAGGAAATATGGACAATCGAGAAAACAGCGTCAACACAAGCACTGACACCAGGCCAAGGCCGATTGCAATTTGAAGCGTTTTTGACATAAATTGCAACTTCAGACGGCGGTTCGCTTTTCGGATATAAAGGGCGATTTTCCGACTGTCCATAAGACATTCTCCTTATCTGTATTTATTCATATTGACCCGTAATTTGCTCACTGAAAGCCACATCGAACCCAGGAAAATCAACGTATAAAAAATGGAATAACTCACCCAGAGCGGCAGCGAAATCCCTGTCATTCCAATGATTTCAGTATTCCAGCTTGGCTCGAGCAAAGTCATCAGCACCACGGCCGGATTGATGCTTGCCCAGAGGTAGCTGAGCGGTGACACGCCCGTGCCCATCGCCGCTGAAGAAAGTGAGAATGTTAAAATAAGAAAAAATCCGGTGACCACTGTCAGAAAAATCATGGTGCTGAAGCTTGCAATCATGGACACGACCGTACGTCTCGTCACGGTTGAATACATGACGCCCAAACTGCCGATGGCCAATAAAGTCAAAAAATAAAACAGGAATATTACGGCAATCTGGCTGGGCGATACGCCTCCATATAAAAATACCATACTATAGATTGGCAGCCCTGACACCAGCAGCAGCAACAGGAAAGCGATCGACGACAGCAATTTCCCGAAAATAATCTGGAAGCTGCTTTGTGCGGTGGTCAACAGGATATTCAAAGTCTGTTTTTCGCGCTCACTGCTGACCGTTCCCGCAGTGAGGCCAGGGGTGATAAAAAGGATCAGCCCCAATTGGATGAAACTCAGCATCGTAAATAGGATAAAGCTTTCGTCTGGACGAAAAAAGCCATTTCCTGAAATCGAACTGGTCAGGTAAACAAAGCCAAAAACAAAAATCCCCATCACCATCAAGTAGAAAAACAGCCCGGTAAAACTTTTTAAATTCCGGAACCGCAGTTTTATTTCTTTAACCAAAACAGGATTTGCCAGGAGCTCCCTCATATCGATTCAGCTCCTTTCGTTATTTCCATGAAGACGTCTTCGAGATCGGTTTCTTCTTCGGTGAAAGCTAATATTGGGATGTCCGCTGACACAGCTTTTTGAAGTAAAGCCAACTGGTCTGAATTGTCCCCTTTATAGAGAAATTGGACAATATGCTGTTCTGCATGAATAGCCACTTGCGACACCAGCGGATCGTTTTCGAAAAATGACACAGCATCCTCGAGCGGACCGAATATTTTTACGCGAATCACTTTTTCGTTTTGCAGTTTTTGCTGAATGCTTTTGACAGAGCCATGGGCCACCAATTCACCTGAATCAATGACTCCGAGGCTGTCGCACATTTCCGCCAGCTCCGGCAGGATATGGGAAGATATCAAAATCGTCTTGCCCATCGTTTTTAATTCGCGCAAGATTTCACGCATTTCCACACGTGCCCGCGGATCCAGCCCTGAAGCCGGTTCGTCGAGAATCAGGACACTTGGGTCATGGATCAACGCCCGCGCCAGACAAAGCCTTTGTTTCATCCCTCTGGACAGCAGATCCACATATTCTTCACGCTTATTTGAGAGGTTTACCAATTCGAGAAGTTTTGGAATCAGCACCGCTCTTTCCTTTGGAGCCAAGCCGTAACTGGCACCGTAAAAATCGAGGTATTCATCGGCCTTTAATTGGTCATAGACTCCGAAAAAGTCTGGCATATAGCCGATTTCACGACGTACTTCCTGTGGATTCTGCAGAATTGAGACCCCGTTAATCCATGCTTCACCGGCAGTTGGCTGCAGAAGCGTTGCCAGAATTGAAAATGTTGTGGATTTTCCAGCACCATTGGCTCCGACAAAACCGAAAACTGTTCCTTCTTCAATGTTCAAGTTCAAATTCTTCAAAGCATAAAAGGAACCATACTTCTTCGTTAATCCTTTGATCTCAATCATGGCTGCACCTCCCCTTCCAACTCAATATCGGGAATTGTCACTTCCGAATAACCGGTCTGTTCGTTTTTATCAATCTTTATTTCGATAATGCCGTCATTTGAAATATACATTCCGCTGTTGTTGGAAAGATCTGCAGAGCCGGGCGGCAATACCTCAAACTCTCCATTGTCCCTCCGCAAAATGGAAAATTCCAGATCTGTCGGAGCAGATCGAATTTCAAGTTTGGACCACGCAGTTTC
The DNA here is from genome assembly GCF_049262615.1 of Planococcus daihaiensis. Lineage (GTDB taxonomy): Bacteria > Bacillota > Bacilli > Bacillales_A > Planococcaceae > Planococcus. Next base: position 477,639 of record NZ_CP175504.1, read on the forward strand.
GCCACTCATCAAAGCACTCGGCAATTGATATTCCACACGGTATTCGCCCGGCTCCAAGCCGAAGAAATAACGATTATCCGGATATTCCTGAACCGCGAGCTGCGGATCTACAGGCTTTACAGCAATAGAAAAGTCATCTGAGCTGATGCTGAATTTCCCATCAAAACTGACCCTCGGTTCGAAGCTCTGAGCCAGCAGGTGGACGGCAGATACTCTGGCTTCCTGTGAATCCAAGATCACCGGAATAATGGCATCATTTGTATAGGCGATCAGATAAGGAGAACTTGCACTTTGGGTGAGATGTTCATAAGACATGCTCAGTGCACTCCGTTTTCTTGCTTCGATCAACTCTTCTTCACTTGCCATGGTCTGTGGTCCAACTGTTTGACCGATTGGGGAAACGGGCTGCAGCAAATCGGTCTGTACCATTTCCGACACCTGCTTTTCTTCCCCGGGATTGAAATCGCCCAACGACATCAGACGGGTTCCAGTCCAGATTGCTGCATCATGTACCGCAAATGGAAATGCGTTGCGGATTGTGCCGGACAAATTACCGTTTTCCAGGGACAGTGCAATTTCAAACTCGCCGCTCCCAGTAATATGGGATTCGCCAATAATGGAGGCAACTGACCAATAGCGCATATTTCTGATTGTTAAATTGCTGGCATTCGAACCATTCTCGAGAATTGCATGATCGTGTCTGCTGCCGCCGGAAAACTGATTCCCGGCAGTCGCCGTCATGGTTGTTGTTGATGGGGAGGAAAATTTATAATCACCACTCCGGTTCGACAACAGTGTATTCATATAAAACCCATTCAAGCCGCCATCGATGTCCACTTCAAAAAATCCTGTCTGCTGAATTTGCGGATTTGCGATTCGGTCTTTAGCACCTGCAGCAAAAATCCCAATCGAAGCAAGGATGGCGATTGCCGGAATTGCCATCCAGGCATATTCCCTTTTGCCTTTTTTATTCAGGACAATATAAAGAATTGGCACCACGATGATAATATACAGAAGAATAATAATGAACATCGCAGTTTTGGAAACAGCAAAGCTTTCAAACAACTCATTGGCCATGCCCATTTCAAAGGACATTTGTTCCTTTATGGATTGACTCTGTTGAAAGTACTGGCCTGACTGATCTGAACTCAGCAAATCCAAAAGGAGCTGCTGGTAGCCCTGTTGCGAAGTTACCGGTTCATCGCCGAGCGAAAACGCGGTCTGCATCACCATACCTCTTCCGAACGTTTTTTCCGCAGCTAAAATGCGGCCATCCAGTTCAAGAATCATCCGCGCGCCGTCACCCAATTCCGCCTCGTAAGCCGCCACCGGATTCTCTAATAATGGAACCGCAGTTTCCGCAGGAGAAGAAAGTTCAAGCGGCAGCAACTCAGCAAGATTGCCTGTTGCCGCTTCCAAATTACTCCCTGCACCCACCAGGATAGTGCCTCCCTGTTCGAGCCACATCAATACGGCCTGCTGGGTTTCGGGAGGCAAATCACTATACGCGAAATCATCAATAATCAAATAATCGAGTGTGTCCCAGGCCAAAGCATCAGAAGGCAATGGCATGTCGCTCTGTTGGTTAAAATAGAACACCTGAGCATTTGCCCCAGCTATTGGCTGCAATTCACCCAGCCCCCGCAAGCGATCGGCATTTTCGGTCAGTGCAGCAATAAACAATATTTCCGGATTATAATAATTCGGCCGAAGCGATTTACTGCCGCGAAAATTAATGGAACGTCCCGTTTCCCAGCCGCCCTCATAGAGGAAAATTGTTTGATTCCCTGCACCGCTGCCCGAATAACTATTGTCCATCATTCCCGGCAAAGACAGCTGAAAGGTCTTGGTCTCGCCCGCCGCCAGATTGAGCGGCACGGTAAGGCCTGCCCCTATGTTATAGCTTTCGGAATAATCGAGAATGAGATCTCCGGAAAATGCTGTTCCGCTGTTGGACGCAGTAATCTGCACCGGTACGCCCCTATTGTATTTCACCTTGTTCTCGAAACCGGCTTCAGCGTCGATTGTAATGTCCGCTTCTGCCGAGACCATCATTGGAAAATTGCAAATAATGAATAGCGAAAAAATAATAAGACCGATTGAAAGCCGTTTCTGCATAAGATCCCCCCTTATCTCCTATATATTAGTACGCTTCCGCTGGAATTTAGTTCCTTTAAACTAGAAAAAAAGCGGACAGCTGGATGCTGTCCACTTTATATTTCACTGAAAAATCGATGGACGAAGCCAGGCATGAATTCCAGAATCCTTTCATCGGGATCCAATTTCGCATGGTGAAGCCCAAATTCAGAATCCACTCCAGCCCAGAACATCACTCCGGGTATCTGTTCGGTAAAATAGCCGAAATCTTCTCCCGTCATGGCGGCATCTGCACGGACAGCGGTAATGCCGTCAACTTCCTCTGCAAAATCCAAAAACTTCTCAGCCAATTTTTCGTCATTGTCCACTTCCCGATACGAAGCGCCATAGTCAATCGACACGCGGCAATTCGAGCCGGTTTCGACAGCTTTGCAAAGAGCTTCGATGCGCTGTTTCATTTTCAGCATCGATGCGTTATTCAACGTGCGGATCGTGCCTTCGAGCCGTGCATTTTCAGCAATAATGTTCTGAACAGTTCCCGCAGTGAATTTACCGATTGTCAGCACAGCCGAGTCCATCGGGTTGATGTTGCGGCTGACAATCGTCTGCAGCTGCATCAATAGCGATGCACCAGACACCGCCATGTCTTCCGTCAAATGCGGAAATGCTGCATGGCCACCTTTTCCGTGCAGATCGATGAACAGCTCAGAAGTATTGGCAAACAGCAGACCTGGTTTGGTTGCTACCGTTCCGACCGGCAACTCCGGCGCAATATGCAAGGCATAAATTTCATCCGGCCACAAATCCGGTCGTTCGGTTCTCAGCCATTCCCGGAACGGCAAAGCGCCGCCCGGCCCTTCTTCCGCCGGCTGGAAAATGATCAGAACGTCTTGTTGGATCGGATTTTCGATCAATTGAGCCAATAAACCGAGTGCATTCGCCATATGGATATCGTGCCCGCAAGCGTGCATAAATCCTTCATGGGCCGAGCTGAACGGCAAGTCGGTGTTTTCCCTAATCGGTAGACCGTCAATATCCGTGCGCCAGGCAATCAGCTTAGTGGCGTTTTGCCCGAGCACTTTCACAGCGACCCCTGTTTTCCACTCCGCAATTTCCAATCGGTCCTGCGGCAGCGAACGGATCTTTTCCAAAAGGTATTGTTGGGTTTTGAATTCCTGGAAACCGATTTCCGGCATCGAATGCAATTCTCTTCTTATCGTAATAAGGTCCATATCAGGCCTTCTTATAATTGACGAAGTTCTTGCTTGATTTCCGTTTTCGACCGTGTTTTTTCATCCATCAATTTCAACACACGTGCCGGTGTTCCGCCTACTACCGAATTTTCCGGAACGTCTTCGATGACGATTGCTCCTGCTGCTACGACTGCTCCCTGGCCAATGCGCACGCCTTCCAGTATAACTGCGTTAGCACCGATCATTACATTATCTTCAACGATGACCGGAGTTGCGGATGCCGGCTCGATAACACCAGCCAGCACTGCTCCTGCACCGATGTGGCAATTTTTACCAACCGTTGCACGACCGCCCATAACAACGCCCATGTCGATCATTGTGCCATCACCGATTACTGAACCGATATTGATGACTGCACCCATCATGATGATGCAATTATTGCCGATTTCCACATTTTCACGAATAAAGGCTCCCGGTTCGATGCGGCTGTTGATATTTTTCATATCCAGCAAAGGAATCGCCGAATTGCGGCGGTCGTTTTCAACAACAAAATCTTCAATGGCAGAACTGTGCTGCTCAAGTGCTTTCTCAAGATCCGACCATTCACCGAATACTGTGGCATGGTTGCCTTCGCCGAAAACTTTGGCAGACTCCCCATAATTCAATGACGCAACACCCTCGCCTTTCACATAAACTTTTACAGGTGTTGATTTTTTTGCATTCTGTATGTACGAAATGATTTCATTTGCATCCATTTGTTTCATTGATTAAAACCTCTTTCTATAGTTGATGGTGTAATTATAACGGATATAGCATGAAAATTCATCACTCTACCTCAATAAAGCGGCATGTTTTTGAACAATTTCTACAAAAGCGGTCACTTGCCGCAATTCGAATGCGGAATCGTAGCCAATCAGCCAGGTATCTCGAGTCAGTTCCAGCTCTTCCGCATTGCTCACCATTGCAACGGTGTGAACCCCTTCAGTGCCGTCCAACGTGATAGATGGAAGAATTGCATAGCCGATGCCGTTGACGGCCATCTGTTTGCACGTCTCAATCTGATCCACTGTAATCTGGCGTTTCGGATTGGAAGCAAAATGCTTTTGCCACCATTGCTGGATTTCTTCGTAATAATTGGAATCACTTTTAAATTGGATAAACGGGCGCTCAGTCTTCATCACTTCATCCAGCGACTCGATTTCTTTATCCACCAAATAGAGCGTATCCCGGAACAGATGAATTTTTTTGCCTTTCCAATCGGTATGGCCTCGGACGATCCCAATATGCGCTTCGCCTTCATAAAGCGCTCTGGTAATCTCTGAGCTCCATCCCGTAATCAGCTGGATTTTGGCCTGAGGATATAATGTGACAAAATCTTTCAGCACTTTCGGCAGCCAGTTTTGGCCGATAATCGACGCACAGGCAATTTTCAGCGTGCCATGGACTTCGGAAGTCAGCGTATGCAGCACCTCGAAAATTTCTTCTTTGCGCTGAACCATTTCGTTCGCGTAGCCGATGACCAGTTCCCCTGCCGGAGTGGGAGTCAGCCCTTTTTGTGAACGGATGAATAATTGCTGTCCCCATTCTTTTTCAATCGATTGCAACCGTTGGGACAGCGCCGGCTGAGACAGGAAAAGCCGCTCCGCAGCTTTTCTCATATTGCCTTCTTCAGCCAAAATTTTGATGATCATTTCTTCATTCGACATTTTTCCTCACTCCTTTATCGCGTGGGAGTCCGAAAATCAGCAGCAGGCTGATGACAGCAAAAACAGCCATCAAAGCATAAACATTCTGGAGCGCCAATGACAATCCCTGCTGCAAATATTGCAGTGTATCAGCTGACATGTCCGCCCGGCTGTCAACCGTCAAAAGCGTGTTGATCGAGTCAAGGTTATAAGTTCCATCGCTTTTCGCGAAATAATTCAGCAGCGAGCTATTCAGCACTGTGCCAAGAAGTGCTACACCAATTGTGCTGCCCAGATTCCGCATAAACATATTGGAAGCCGTGGCAACTCCCCGTTTCTCGTAGTTGACGGAGCTTTGGATGGAAACGATAAATGCCGTGCTCGTCAAACCCATTCCGATTCCGATGATAAAACTCGATAAAGCAGCCCACCAGGGACCGTATTCCGGACGCATCACAACAAACAGCAAGGCGCCGATAACCAGGAACATCCCACCTGCAAGCGAGGTACGGAAATAACCGAACCGGATCAGCAGGCGGCCGGACAGCGTAGCGGCGATCGGCCAGCCGATGGACATCGCAGTCAGTGTAAAACCTGCGATTGCTGCCGGTTGCTCCATCACGCCGGTAACATAAGTCGGCAAATAACTTGATACGGAAATCAGAATAATACCGGTAGCGAGCGAAACAAGATTGGCGTAAAGAATTGTGCGGTTCCTCCAGATATCGAACGGCATGATGGGATCTTTCGCCTTGCGCTCGACAATTACGAATAACGTAAATGACAGCAAGGCAATAACCAGCAGGATTCCAGCAGTTGCAGAAAGCCAGTCAAAACTTACGCCGCCTTCAACCATCAGATACAGGAGGCTGACCAGCCCGGTCGTCAATAATAAAGCACCCGCGTAGTCAATTGTTGCCTTGCCATTTCTCTTCGGTTCTCTTAAAAACAGGATAACACCTGCCAATGCCAAAATACCGAGCGGAATATTTACCCAAAACACATATTCCCAACCGACCGTTGCAACGAGGATTCCACCGATTGCAGGGCCTGAAACCGCAGAAATTCCCCAAACGCTGGCTAAATAGCCCTGAACTTTTGCGCGCTCTTCTGCCGAGTAGATATCTCCTACAATGGTTGTGGCAATTGGCAAGACGGCCCCCGCACCCATCCCCTGGATCAGGCGATAAATGATCAATTGGTCCATCGATGATGCCAGGCCGCACATAAGCGAACCAAAAAGAAACAGCAGAATGCCAAAAGTGAAAATCGGCTTTCGGCCAAAAATATCCGACAGTTTGCCATAAATCAGCACGGTCACTGTCGTCATCAATAAATACGCTGAAAACACCCAACTATATTTCGAGAATCCTCCGAGGTCCGCCGCTATGCTCGGCATCGCTGTCGCAACGATTGTCGCTTCTACCGCACCCACGAACATCGCCAGCATGACAGATGCCAGAACCAGCGGCCGGTTTGTTGTGTTCATAAATGGATACCCTCTTTTCAATTGACACAAAAAAGGCCTCTTGTTTCGAGGCCTTCCAGTCACTGGCTATTTCTGATTTGATAAATCTGCTTTTTCAATTGCTTCAACACGACGCGTCTTGTCAAAATCCCCATAAATAACCCGTCTTCATCCACAACACAAAGGAAATTTTGATCGATCAATAAATCCAGTGCCTTTTGAAAACGTTCGTTAATGCTGATCAAAGGGAGATCCGTCTGCATAATATCCTGTACTTTAATTGCCGGTAATTTTTCATATTCAATGTGATCCAGGCCCAAAATGGACTCCGTGATGCGCTGCGTATTGATCAGTCCCTGGAAGCGGTATTTCATATCCAAAACCGGAATTGCCGAATAACCCGTCTTGGTCAAAACAAGCAATGCGTGTTCTGCACTATTGCCCATTTGAACGTGTGCAACCTTTTCAGAGGAAATAATATAATCTTCTATTTGAGTTTCAAGAAAGTCTTTGCTTGGCAATGAAATCATGCGCTCTACTCCTTTTGCATCACAAATTGATGCTAGTCACTCCGATTTCATCATAACACATCACAAAACATGAAACTATTTAAAAGAGTGGATCATTTACTTAAAAAGGAAATTTATTCAGCCATTGTCCGCCGTCCAAAGTGACAATTTCGCCATTCATGTAAGAAGCTTTATCGGACATGATGAAAGCAGCCAATTCAGCAATTTCTTCGGGTTTACCTAGGCGGCCGAGCGGAATCGACTCAATCGTGCGTTTAGCCGCTTTGTCAGATTCCCATAGCTTGTCCGCGCCGCCAGTCCGCTCGATCGGCCCCGGTGCAATGCCGTTTACGCGGATGCCAAATTGTGTGCCCCATTCCACAGCCAGTGTCCGGGTCAACGACATCACACCCGCTTTTGCCGCAGCCGAGTGCGCAACGCCCGCGCCGGCATTCCATGCATATGTGGCAAGCATATTCAAAATATTTCCTTTGGTGCCGTTTTCGATCCAGTAATTTCCGACTGCATGCGAACAGAAGAAGGTCCCGTTCAACACGATATCCACAACCGATTTCCAGCCATTCGGCGACAGTTTTTCAGCATGCACGATAAAGTTTCCGGCAGCATTATTGATGAGGCCATCGATACGCCCAAATTTTTCATGGGCAAATTTAACCATTGCTTTGGCATGTTCGGGTTCACGGACATCCATCTGAAAAACTTCGACTTGTCCGCTCGTACTTGCCATTTTCTTTACCGCTTCATTCAATTTTTCCATATCCCGTCCGGTAATGATGACATTGGCTCCTTCTGAGGCAAATTTCTCCGCCATATGGTACCCCATCCCGCTTGAACCGCCGGTAATGATAATCGTTTGATCCTTGAACATTTGAATTTCCTCCCTTTTCCTGACTGCTTTTTTAATTTATTTTTGTAAATTAATTACATTTTAATCAACATAAATATTATTCCTGTTCCTTCTGATACACATTGCAAGAAAATTTTGATATAATGAAGATGTTTTATGAATAAATATCAATTGAAAGGGATGAGTCCATGTCGAATTCCAGAACGGATTTTGAAATTGCGCAGGCAATATTCACTGTCAACAGGCACGCGAAAACCGCTTCAGACAATCATTATTTATATGCGTTGAAAAAAGAGGCATTAAACAAAATGATTCTTCAGAACCGCGCTCAAAAAATAGGGCTGCACTTCAGTAAAAACCCCCAAAAAAGTCAACAGCAATCTTCTGTCCTCGTAAAATGCGGAAATTATTATTTTCATATGCTGCCAAGAAAAGAAGACTTTGAAAGCCTTGATCACCTGGGGCATCTGGACGAGTCGTTCAGGAATCCGGCCAGCAGGATGAATTTGCGTTCCGCAAAAGAAATTCTGAGTGAATTGACCGGTCTGCAACCCGTTAAAAAGGATGAAGCTGCTGCCAATCCAGCGAAATCCTACCAGCCGCGTGAAATCAGCCGGTTTTATTCACCAAAAAAATCATATTTCGATTAATGCCGAGAGCCGGGGACTAAAAAGTCTTCGGCTCTTTAAAATTATTGTCTTCGTATTGGACTATCAGTGCTTGAGTGCCTTTGTTCTCATACCCTTTTTCTGCCAGACTTTCAAACAGGCTCAGGGATAATTGCAGCGCCGGCAGCTCTAACCCCATCTGTTCAGCTTCTTCAGCTGCAATCCTCATATCTTTGATGAAATGTTTAATATAAAAACCAGGTTCAAAATTACGGGTAATCATTTTCGGTGCAAGATTCGACAATGACCACGATCCTGCGGCACCGGACGAAATGGATAATAGGACGCTTTCCGGGTCGAGTCCCGCTTTCAGCGCATAAATCAAGGATTCACTGACCCCCATCATATTGGAAGCGATGATAATCTGATTGCACATTTTAGTGTGTTGGCCCGCTCCTGCCGGTCCTTGGTGGACAATATTGCCGCCGAACAGATCCAATAGAGGCTGCATTTTTTTGTATGTCGCTTCTTCTCCTCCTACCATGATGGACAATAGACCGCTTTGGGCTCCCACGTCTCCTCCGGAAACCGGCGCATCCAATGAGGATAACCCTCTTTCCAGGGCAGCTTTGAAAATTTCCCGCGCCAATTCCGGTTTAGAAGTAGTTAGGTCAATCAGAACGGTTCCTTCTTTCGCGTTATGGATGATGCCCTCTTCGCCAAAGTAAATTTGTTCCACATCAGACGGATAACCGACCATCGTAAAAATGACGTCCACATCCATTGCCAACAATTTCGGTGATTCCTTCCACTCTGCTCCCGCTTCCAATAAATTCTCGGCCTTTGCTGCTGTCCGCGTAAAAATCGAAACTTCGTGACCGCCTTCAAGCAAATGTTTGACCAGGCTGTTGCCCATTACTCCAGTACCGATAAAACCCACCTTCATTATGTATCCTCCTTTTTCTGGCTATCTTCAGTTTAGCAAAAATCTTCTGATTAATCATTTAATAAAAAAATACAAAAAAGAAGCCGATCCAATTTCTTGGACCGACCACAAAAGGGGGAAATGAGAATGTTGCTGTGTTCTTTACTAGTATGCCCACTGGAATAAGGGTTTAAACATTTTCTTTCAATAAAATCATTTTTATTTTTTCCAGTTCTTCCAGGAATGGAATAGCATCAATTGCTGCTATTCCGCCATTTCCATACCTCACCTTGTCGTAGGTGTTAAAAAAGGATTGGGATACCTGCACATCTTCCCGCTGCGCCCATTCTCGGATGGTCTCATGCTCCAGGCGCCCTTTTTGTGCAGTTAGTGCCTCCCTTTCAAACTCACGGAACGCTCTGCGAATCTCGTGAATGTCGACCATATCATGATTGTGAACAGCCGGCGGTTCAACCGGAGCCTCTGGTTGGGTTGTAAAACGGCTGATTTCGGCAGTCCGTTCCTCTACTTTCTGCTCTGTATTCTTCCTGATTTTTCGGATCAGCAGAATGCCTCCGATCAGCAGAAGCAGAACCACTATAGCGGTGCCGACTGTGTAATCGAATTCCATCGTTTCGGCGCCAGAAAACAATTCTGTATCACTTGATTCCGGTTCGATTTTGCCTTCCGTGCTCTCCATTTCCAGTGCTTCACTGGCAATAAAATCTCCAAACCGGTCATACAGACCTGAAAATGGCCAAAGAACGAAAAAGACGATCACTCCCAGCACTTCCCCCGCAACATGCCGTACTTTATCTGCGAGCAAATAAACCACTGCGGCAGCTCCACCGGAAAGCAATATGATACCCAATCCGGCAGCAAGGGCATGCCATAATTTCCCGCCGTCATTTTTTGCATCCAAATAACGAAACAGCAGGCGCGACAGCGTGTAAAAAATAATGGCAGACATCGACAGAGCCCAAATCAGATTTTGTGGATCCGTGGCTGGATTGACGAGGGTGATGATTAAAGCAAACGTCATGGTTAAAAGGAAAAGGACCAGAAAACGGCCTTCACCTTCGCTACCGTCCTCATTTTCTGAAAATCTCGCATGCAGCCTGTACAAAGAAAGAATTGTCAGCACGATAAAAATGCTGAAAGTTACGCCGGCAGCAAGGGCAGCAGCCATAATGATAACCGCTGCAAACATCACCGGCAACGTTCTGTATGGCTTTCTCCAACTGATCATTACAGCAGCAAATGCTGTAACAAACGTCAAAGCCAACCAAATAAGGGCAAGGGGAATTTCTCCTCCCCCTTCTAAAAACAACAGCACAAAAGCGATCAGAAAAGCATCGAGCATATACGCTGAGGCGGATGAAAACCTGGCTGTCATGCTGTCACCTGCCCTTCTTCATTGCGCAAAATTTTCAATTCTGTTTTTCTGCTCCATTTTGGTATAAATGTGCGGATACTTTCAATGTCATCTGTTAACAGATAAGTTGTATACGGCAATTCCAGATGAAGGTCCAGGTGGGCCAACATCGAATTGAAAGGCATCGTCGAATTGTTTTTTGAAATGATCGAAAGAAGCTCAAGCGCATTCTGCCTCTGCCTGCTGCCTTCACCTGCAGGCAGATAAAGATAGGGCGTTTTCCCGGCAGAGCGGACATTGATTGCGAGCGCATATGGAACTCCTTCGCTATAGCAATTCTCAATGTATGATGCCAGCTCTTCGATTCTTTCCTCCAAATTGTAAATTGCCGCAAAGCGGTCCGCGACATTAAATACAAAGAGCATCGCTTCATTGGCAACATGAGTGAAAACTTTCGTCTGATAAGTCCCCAGCCTCGCGCTCGCTTTCCAATGAATCTGATTGAATTGGTCAGTTGAGACATAATCCCGTGTCCCAACAGGCTGGAACGGATCTTCGAACAGGGAATGCTTCAGATTGAATTGCCCAGGCTTTTGTTTGGACGGCGCATACCGGAATTGATCCTTGCGAAGTCTCGGATAAACAAGCTGTTCCTGCAGGACCATAGCACCGTATTCGAGCAGGAGTTTGCCCTGGCCAAATGGGTGCGGAACCGTCAGCTCCATTTTTTTGATGCGCGACAATCCTCTTCTATTGCCGGTTAACGGTATCTTTAACGCTATCGTCTCTTTGTGGCCTACTGTAAACGGGATGTCGATTTCCACAAGTTCCGTAAAGTTGCCGCCTTCACCGCCGACCGGAAGGACCGCATCAATAAACCAGATTTTTAGGTTGGCGCCCCAAATTGGCAATCCGTTATTTTCAAAGGCCAATTCCCATTCCGAGTCTCCCGCGTTTAGAATCCGCTTTCTGCCTCTGACGTTCTTGAATAGCAGTTTGTCTCCGAGTTTTTCAAAATAGATCAATTGCAGAAAGATGATTACCCCAACAAAAGCAATCAACGCAGCTGCGGCATATTGTAACAGCGCTATGAATGAAAAAAACAGCACCACCAGAAAAGCAAACGCCCATTTCGTGTTTTTCATTCCAAAATCATGGCGAATCCATTCCATTTCAGTATGCCTCTACCGGAGATGCCACAGATTCTGAAATATTCCGCAGCAACGTTTCCGGATCATGGACCAGCATCCCCTCCACGGTCAACAGCAGACGATGCACCGCGACGGGTTCCAATATGTATTTCACGTCATCCGGCGTGACAAAATCACGGCCATCCAAATAAGCTCTCCCCTGAGCGGCATGAACCAATGCAAGAGCTGCTCTGGAACTTAACCCCAGTTCAATCGATGGATGCTCACGAGTAGCCCGCACCAGATTCAGAATATACATTTCAATATCTTCATGAACAGCTACGCAGCTTGCACCTTCCGACCACACTGCCACATCTTCGATGGAGGCGATGCTTCTAATTTCTTTTTTATGCGAGACATTGTCCCTGAAATTCCGGATGATCGACAGTTCTTCATCGAAACTCGGGTAACCGATTTCCAAACGGAACAAGAAACGGTCCAATTGGGCCGCGGGCAACGGGAATGTTCCCTGCTGGGATTCAACCGGGTTTTGCGTAGCAATGACCATGAACGGCCGCGGCAATTGAAGCGTTTCGCCGTCGATGGTTGCCTGCTTTTCTTCCATTGATTCGAGCAGGCTCGATTGTGTTCTCGGCGTTGCCCGGTTAATTTCATCAGCCAAAAGGATATTCGCCATCACCGCACCCGGCCGCAATTCAAATTCCTGGTTTTTCGGGTTGAAGAACCGGATCCCCGTTACATCGGACGGCAGAACATCAGGCGTGAATTGCAGCCTGCGGAACATTCCGTTGAACGATCCGGCAAACGCTTTGGCCATCCACGTCTTCCCCGATCCCGGCACACTTTCAAGCAAAACATGGCCCTGCTGGATCAATGCAATCAGCATGAAATCAATTTCTTTTTCGCGCCCCACAACCAATTCGTTTAAGTGTTCTTTCACTTCTCTCAAATTCCCCATTTAACGCACCCCTTTGATTTGGATTATTTACTCGGTTCTTCCGTGTATTTGTAGATCGTTTTGCCGTGATGGAATGCTTCTCCGCGGAAATGTTTGAAATCTTCCCTGCCGATCAGCACTGTGCGGAAAGTAAGAAAGTCTTCCTTTTCAATCGTGAGGGAGTCGATTTTCCCTGTTTTTAACTGGTCTAATAATTCATTGTAATCTGTCATTTCCCGAATCTCCCTTTGAGTTATTTCCAGCTGCTCAAGTCTGTTATAATACTTAACGGACTAAGAGTTTGCCGGGTACTTAAACTTTGCTTTGTCATCAATTATACAGCAAGCTTCCCTTGCAGGCATTCATTGTTTTACCATAAAACGGCAAAAACTGTCTTTTTAAATTATAGGAGGATATTATGCTACGCTTTATAATGAAACACAAACTTCTCTTCATGCTGCCCATTGCTTATGGCCTCTACCATCTGGCATTCCAGGATATTTCTATTTTTTGGTATATGTATACCTTCGCATTGCTGATTCTCATGTCGGCGGCTATCGTATTTGGAGAAATTCATGATGAATTGCGCACCTGGCAATCTTTCGCCTATGGCATTCCCGCAGCATTTGCATTATATGCCGTAATATTTGCAGGTTACTATGCACTGCAATTGCTGGAGGTCGGATCAGCCAGCTCCACGGCTGATTTCCTCGCGATTTTTGCACCCGGTTCCGTATGGCATCTGCTGCTTTTGATGTTTATCGTTGTGCCCGGTGAGGAATTTTTCTGGAGAGGGTTTGTTCAGCAGCAGTTGAAACAGTATGTGCCGGTGTCAATTGCTATTCCCATCGCCTCTGTATTGTTCGGCTTCACTTTATGGCTGGCAGATTTTTGGCCGGGCATATTTGCGGGTACAGCAGTCGGCCTGGTACTGGGTTACCTGTACGAGAAGACAAAGAGCATGCCTTTGCTCATCATCGCGCATTTGATGCTGATGGTTTTAATCTTTATTATTTTTCCTTTTTGAACATAACAGTGAAACGATTTTCATTGTCATGCGTCTACTTTGGAAAGGGAGTGAATTTATATGAATAAAAAATTATTTTTGGCAGCATCCGTATTGGCTGTCGGCGGTTTAATGGCTGCCTGCGGATCGGACGAAACGTCTGAAGGAACAACAGAAGAGTCATCCCCTGAAACAGTCGAGGAACAAAATGATCCAGCAACTTCAGATGACAGCACCGAAGAAGACAGTGCAGAAGATGATTCAGATTCAGGAGAATCCACTGAAGAAAGCGAAGAACCTGCTGAAGAACCTGCCGAAACAAATCCCGCTTTGACTGAAGGAACACCAACTGTCAGCGACTCAAACTCTTACGAAATTTATCTTTTGCCATCTTTTGAACTGACAGCGGAAGAACCAAATAAAGATGTCGTCTTTTCAACAGAAAATGATGCATTGTTCATGCGCGTTGAAACTTTCAGCCCGGACGAAGCGGACTTTGCTTATGCCCAGGAATCGATTCAACAAACTATCCAGGCTTCCAATGACAGCGCCGAGCTGACCGAATTGCCGGCATTCGAAGAGGCTGAATTCATCAACTCTTCAGTATATGAAATTCCAACCGACAACGGCAAAGTTACGGGCGTTGCATATGAAAAAGACGGTTTGATCGTTAAACTTACCATTTTTGATCTTACTGAAGCAGCCGTCACAGAAGATTTTCTGAATATGGGTAAAACAATTACTGCAAAATAAGAAAAACGGCTTTCCTGAAAATTTCAGGAAAGCCGTTTTTTTAATATGATAAGTCTTTAATGGATAGCCCCAGTTTTTTCATCAATTCAATAGCTTCATCTTTTTCTTCTGCTGACAGTGAACTGGTCAGTTCATGAAGGTTTTTTTCATGTTCAGGAAAAATGCGTGCCATGAATTCTTTGCCTTCTTCCGTAATCTCGGCATACGTCACCCGGCGGTCTGTCGGACAATTGACTCGCGAAATATATCCGCGCTTTTCCAATTTATCGATGACATAAGTGATCGATCCGCTTGCAAGAAGGATTTTGCCCCCGATTTTCTGAAGCGGCTGCTTACCTTTGTGATACAGCAATTCCAACACAGCAAATTCAGTGGGGTTTACCCCGTTTGCCTGAAAGAATTGGTTTGCCTGTTCAGAAATCGCTTTATGGGCTCGTGACATGACGATAAATAATTTTAGGGATCTCCTGATTTCTTCATTCATCCTATCCACTCTTTTCCACTTAATAAACACTGTAAAATAAATTATAGCCTTTTTCCAAGAAAATGGCATCCTTTGGGATTTCCGTAACGATTATCCGATAATCACGCGTTCTTTCGGATAATGGAATTTTGTCGGATCCGGCTTGCCGCCAATGGTAAACAGGAAGGAAATCAATCCGACCCGTCCGATAAACATCAGCACCATAATCGTAAACTTGCCGACTGAAGACAGATCATCCGTGATGCCCAGGGACATCCCAACTGTCCCGAACGCACTGGTAATCTCGAAAATGATTTCGATTGCAGAAGCTTCCGGCTCAGTGATAAACAGAATCATCGCGGAGACAATGACCATGAAAATTGCCAGGATGATCACAGCGTAAGAGCGGAAAACGTCAATCAGCTGAATTTCCCGATTGAAAATCTGGATGGTATTCTTGCTGCGCGCAAAATTGATGAGAAAAAGGATGGCTATCGCCAAAGTGGTCGTTCGAATACCACCGCCTGCGGAACTTGGGGAAGCTCCGATAAACATCAGCACACTCATAAATAAATTGGTCGCTTCATCAAATTGGGTAATATCAAAGGTTACGAGCCCTCCTGAACGGGAAGAAACCGAATGGAAGAGGGCAGCAAACAAGGTTTCATGCCAGGACAGCCCTTTGAATGCTTTGAACGATTCAAGAGCAAGAATCCCCAGGGTCCCGACTACCAGCAGGATTCCGAACATACTGGTGGTTATTTTGGTAAATAGTGAAAACCGGAAAGTTTTATCCTTATTGGTAATGAACTCTTTTAACTCAATCAGCACCGGGAATCCGATGGCTCCAAGGATAATGAGGATCATGTTTACTACCTGGACAAAATAATCGTTGAAATACGGAACGAGAGAAGCCCCGGTGATATCAAAACCACCATTCGTCGTTGCTGTCACGGATGCAAAAATTCCCTGCAATAAAGCTTCACTGAACGTGTCGTAGTATTGAATGAAATAGAGGGTCAGGATAATAGCTCCGACTAATTCAATCAATAGCAGAATCGCAATGATGCTGCGAATCAGCTTGACTACGCCTGCCATGCTCAATTGGTTATGGTCAACCATAATCAATTGGCGCTCGCGAAGACCAATCCGTTTACCTAGCAATAACCAGAAAAATGTGCCGATTGACATGATTCCGATGCCTCCAAGTTGGAGGATGAACATGATCAGCACAATGCCGAACACAGAGTAGGTTTCAGAAATGTTGATGACTGTCAGCCCCGTTACACTAACAGCGCTGATCGCAGTGAATAAGGTATCAATCAGTGGAATGTCGACGCCCGGCTGGTGAACACCTGGCAACCTTAATAAGATAAATGAAATGCTGATCGCTGCGAAATAATAGCCAGCAATTGCCTGAGCAGGTGTTAAATTACGGATTTTCTGAAACGATTTATTCATATGTTGGAAATCCTTTCGACTTCGGTTATCTCCCTATTCTAAGTAAAGTTTTTGAAAAAAGAAAGAGAAATCGGAAATTCTCATCTTTTCATTTAAAAAACAGCAGAAACGTGCTTCTGCTGTCGAAACGATTACTCATCTTTTTCCTTATCGGATTTTTCGTGTATGCCATTATTGTTGGTGGCTTCTCCGCTGTCGTTGGCATTGCCCTGAGAAGGGTTACCTTCAGGCTTATTTTCTCCGGCAGGAGTCGAATCGGCAGGTTGGGGCTTGTCTTTAAGGCCTTTTTGCTTCGCTGGTGGAACAACTTCACTGCCTTTTACTTCATCATTATCTTTGTTCTTTTTTTGTTGGCCTGGAGCAGTTTCTGTTCCAGGCTTAGTTTGAGATTTTTGAAATACGGCGTCACCATTCTTTTCGTTCTGCCCTGGCACTTCATCGCGTTTTTCCTGGCCAGGCGGTTTAACTTCCCCTTTTTCAGCTGCCGGTGTTTCCTGGCGCTTTTCTTGGCCAGGCGGCGTAGCTTTCTCTTTGGCAGCAGGTGCTTTTTGATCTTTATCCCGCGCTTTGTCATTGGATTTCGGTTCTTTATCTTTTTGTTCTTCTTTTATTTTCACTGGTTCTTTATCCAGCTCTTCCTCTTGCTCATTCGATAAACTTTTCGAATCAGTAACTAATTGGCCAGCCGGGACTTTTTCTTTAATCGAATTTCTCCATTGGGCTCTCGAAGCATCTTTCAGGCGGACCGCCACATCCCCTGCCAGCACTTTTTCTGAAATTGCCATCACGGCATTTTCAATTGTTTTATCGGCAACAGTATCTTTCTCATCAGCAATCGTCGTGATGATGATTTCATCCGTAGTGTCGGTCATGGAAAGATTGATGATTTTATCAAGCACCTGGTCAAGCGAATGATTTTCCCATTCCTCCAGCTCTGCTATCAGTTCATGTCCATCTTCGTTGAGCTCCCGAATTGATACCACTTCATAATTTTCATCTATGCCCAATTCAATTCCCGGATTCACTTGCACCTGAACATAGGCATAAGCTTCCTGCTTCGGCAATAATGCGGATAAAAAGAGTATCGCTACAGCAAATGCTGCTGCAAACGATACCCATGACGGTTTAATCGGCTGCCGTTTGCGCGCTGCTAACTCCTGCTTCGGATAAAAATAGCATTCTTCACCAACAGCGGTTTCACGTGCAGGTGTTCCATGGACAAATTCCCCATTTGGTCCGATGAATATAGAAGACTTATCGTTCAGTTCGACACACAACCCTTTTTGCATTCTCATCAGCGTAATCGCTCCTTTAAATAATCCTTTAAATAATGCAAATCACTCTTTAATAATAATGCTACCGCAATTATGTATTTGCGATTGCGTTCAATCGTTTTTCTGGAAACTTCAACCAGCTTTTCTATCTCTTTAACCGGCAGTTTCTTCTTTTCTTGCAGGTAGTCCCAATATTCTTCTGTTTCAGTCACCAATTGCGCAATCTGTACAGCGGTTATTCTGGCGTCTTCATGGGACGGTGAAGCTTTTACAAGATCCTGGAAAGTCAGATCGAAATTGGCAAGCATCTTTTCATAGTCTCCAATTTCTTCCCGCCGGGCACTGGCCTGCTGCTGTTCGGTATAATCCCTTACTGAAACGGTGGCATCGATTCCACTTCTGGCATTTTCATCTTCTGCCAAGCCATGAAAGTCATGGGCAAAATCGTTGCGTCTGCTTTCTTTTCGAATAAAATCGATGATTCGCCTGCGAATGACCATATGTGCAAAAGTAAGAAAAGAAGCATTTTTTCCCTCATTAAACTCTTCAATTGCTTCGTGAAATGCTGACATGGCAATGCTGAATTCTTCATCCTGATCATGGATGAACCTCTTGCACACCTGCCCTGCTGTTTTTTTCATGAAAGGGGCATAAGAAAGCAGCAAATGGTCCATTGCCTGTGTATCTCCACTCTGGGCTAATAGCGCCAAAGTTTCTGCATCCTTCTTATCATCACGGCTTAAATAGCCGGTAAATATTGACAGCAACATAGGTTGACCTCTTTTCATTCTTTCTCAATACTATTGATTGTAACGAGTATCGAGAAAATAGAAAAGGATGAGCATTTCTTTCTCTATGGAGTCATTCGATCGTTCTACCCCTTTTTATGGGGGTATAAACTTTATAAATATGCGTTTATTTATAATTTCTTAAGAAAAATCCTGCAAATCTTAATTATGTGCATGCCTTCGAGCCCAGTAAAATAATTCCTGACGAGTGGAAGCAAAAAGACCCTTGCCTATTAACAGGCAAAGGTCTTGCGAAAGGTTTCTCTTTACTTAATCGGTATATGGTAGCTTTTATCGTGTTTATGCAATTGATAAAAAGCCACCATCTCCGGCATTGAATCCAGGAAATCGGCACATTCAATTCCACTGCCCGCCAACAACTTTTGGGCATTGGCAGTATCGAATGACGCCGGCCAATCCATATAATCCAGCGTTTCCATTTCAACTCCAAGAAGTTTCCTGACAGCTTTTAACTCCAGTCCAAGCGCCGCCATCTTTTTAGGAAGCCGCCCTTTAGGGACCTTGCCGGCGTGGTGATAAACCATTGAACGGTAAACCTCTTCGACAGGATGGGGTTCGGGATCGGTTAAATGGACCGTCTGCCCTTTTGCTGCATCCAGACGGCTCAGATAGATCGATGCTTCCAATATATAATCGATCGGCACCACATTAATATAGGAAGAAGAATTTCCGATATAAGGGATGACCGGCATCCGCCGCATCCTGTCAATCATATTCAGGAAAAAATATGGACCGTCAAATTTAATGGTTTCACCAGTCTTGGAATGTCCCCGGACGATGCCTGGCCGGATAATTGTGACCGGAAAGTCATCCTTCATGGCATCTACCAGCACTTCCGCTTCGAACTTGGTTTCTTCATAAAAGTTTTTAAAGCCGTCCGGTCGGATCAATTCATCTTCTTTTAAAACTCCCTGCCGGTTTCCTGCAACATACGCTGTACTGAAATACATATAACGCTCCAGACCGGACAATTCGGAAACGAAGCTGTTTACGTTGCCTGTGCCTTCCACATTGACCTTCCAGGCCAAGTCACGCGGCACCGCCAAATCATAGATTGCCGCAAGATGCCAAAAAATGATCGTTTTGTTTTGCAGATGACTTTTATCTTCCGGCTGAAGGCCGAGCCCCGGTTTCGTGATATCTCCGTCCATCAGACGAATTGGCCGGCATCCGGTTTCCTGCTGAATTCGGTCGGCTTCCCTTTCCGCTTTACTGCGCTCCGACGCTAAAATTATCGCGCTTATTCCAGTTTCCTTGTCCTGATCGATCGATTTTCTGATTAACTGGCTGGCAATAAAACCCGGAAATCCTGTAAATACTGCTTCTCTCAAACCTGACTCCTCCTCTATGTAAATTGATACTTTAAAGACGTTCTATATCCCACTCTTTAATTATACTAAATATTCCAAAAAAGTATGCAAAAATAAAAAGCAAGCGGCTTGCAGGAACCCTTGTTCCTGTCTCTGCATCGCTGCGCTTGCTTCATCGAAAAAAGTCAGCCGAATTCCATTCGGCTGACTCTTGGCTTACTTTCTATTCATCAATCTTGTTTCTTTATCGAAAAGGCTGTAAACAACCGGCACAACATAAAGCGTCAGGAAGGTGGAACTGATCAAACCGCCAATGACCGCTATCCCCATCGGCTGATTTATTTCCGTTCCTTCACCAATTCCTATCGCCAAAGGTGCCAGGCCAAGAATGGTCGTCAGCGCAGTCATCAGAATCGGCCGCATTCTGTCACGCACCGAAGTGATGATTGCATCAAATGATTCCATCCCACTTTCTTTCCGTTTGTTGATGTAATCCACCAGCACAATGCCGTTGTTTACGACAATCCCGACGAGCACCAAGATGCCGATGACGGCCGTTATGCTGACCGGCGTTTGAGTGATGAACAACGCAATTGCTACACCAATTACCATCAACGGAACAGTGAACATGATGACAAATGGATATTTGAACGATTCAAATTGGGCTGCCATCACCAGATAGACAAGTACGACCGCCAATAAAACAGCCATGATCATATCATTGATGGCGTTATCGAACAGTTCCCGGTCTCCGCCAAAAGTGATCATCGTTCCTTCATCAAGGTTCAGTTCTTCCAAAGCATCATCCACTTCACTCGACATATCACCCATCGTAACATCCGATTGATGCTGCAGCGTAAATGCTACGCTGCCAGCCTGGTCGACCCGTTGAATGCTTACCGGTCCCTGGTCAATTTCGATATCTGCCAGTTCCTGCAGCTCGACAAACGTGCCAGAAGGCGTGCGCAGTCTCAGCTCTTGAAGCTTAACGTAACTGTCCCGATAGTCTTCATCAATTTCCACAAAAATGCCAAGGACTTCATCCCGCTCCGTAATCAATTGCGAAGCTTGGACGCCCCTTGTAATATTATTTACCGTTTGCGCAATCTGCGCAGGTGCCAGGCCATATTCAGTGGCTGCCTCCCGGTCGATTGTCATCTGGATTTCATCAATGGTTTCATCCCGGTCATTCGTCAACTCGGTAACAGTCGGCAGGTTGCTCAATGAATCATTGATTCTTTGAACGGCTTCATCCAATCGAACCGGATCCGTATCCGTCACAGTAAAGGATAGCGTGTTCGGGGTGGAACCCGCTGCCGTTTGCAGATTGAAACCGACATCTGCCCGGTCACCGACTAATTCAATTATTTCCGGCTGCACGTCGTCAACAAATTCGAAGACAGAGCGTTCCCGGTCATCCAAAGGGATAAGTTTGATATAAATCTCTGCCACGTTCGATTCAGCAGCACCCTGGGCTTGTCCCTGCTGGGAAGTTCCCACCAAGCTGACATAAACATCCACTTCTTCCTCAGCTTCGAGTTCTTCTTCGATCATCGTAACAACTTCGTTTGTAGCTGTGGTGGATGCCCCGTTTTCGAGCTCGACGGATACACTGACGAAGCCTTCATCCGTAGCCGGCAAGAATTCCGTCCCTACCTGGGATACGCCCAAAGCACCAATCACAAGAAATACCAAAGTGATGATTAAGACAAGGGCCCGGTGGCGTAAAGCCCATCTGATGGATCGCTCAAAATTCTTAAGCCCCTTCGATCTTCTCTTACGCGCTTCAATATTGCCTTTCGGTTTACTCAGCATTCTGGAAGCCAGCATCGGTATAACGGTCAACGCCACTGCCAATGATGCAAAAAGACTGAAAGAAATGGTCAGCGCAAACTCGAAGAATATCTCACCTATCAAACCGGAAATGAAGATGACAGGCACAAATACCGCTACTGTGGTAAGGGTTGATGCGGTGATCGCCGCCGCCACTTCTTTTGCGCCATCAGATGCCGCTTTCTTCGAGGTCTTGCCCATTGCAAGATGGCGTTCTATATTTTCGATGACGACGATGGCGTTATCGACAAGCATCCCGATGCCCAATGCCAGCGCACCAAGCGTCATGATATTGAGTGCAAAATCTGCAAAATACATCAGAACAAATGTCACGATGACTGAATAAGGAATTGCAATTCCGATAATGACTGGACTCTTCACTCCGCGAAGGAAGAAGAACAGTACGAGCATCGCAAAAATACCACCAAAAATTAAAGTCTGGCCAATATTTCCCACGGCCAGCTTCACATAATCACCCTGGTCAAAAAGGATGTCCGCTTCCACGGCACTGAATTTCTCTTCTTCGAGCAGCTCATCCAATCGTTCCTGGAAGGCAGTGGAAACGTCTGCCGTATTGGCTCCGGATTCCTGCAAAGCGGAAAGCAGCACTGCGGGTTCCTGGTTGGCTCTTGTTTCGCTGCTTCGCTCACGTTCACCTAAAGCAACATCCGCTACATCGCCGATTGTCAGGTTTTCCCCGTTCAAGGGATCCACTGTGACCACCAAATCTGCAATATCTTCCGCGCTGGACAATGTACTGATGATCCGGGTCGTAAGGTTCCGCCCATCTTCACTTTCAATCGGCTCACCCGGTAAGGAAATATTGCTGCCCTGAATCACCTGGACGATATCCGACTGCTGAAGGCCATTTTCTTCCAACAGCTCCTGGTCCAGAGAAATTAAAATTTCTTCTATCAAAGTTCCTGAAATATTTACATTTGCTACACCTTCTGTCTGCAGCAATTCGGTTTCCAATTCTTCTGCCAATACACGGATGTCAACATCGGCCTCTGTTGCCCGAAGTGACAATTGCAGAATCGGAAATTGAGAAGGGTCAAACTTCAAAAATTGGGGAGTTCCCGCATCATCAGGCATCGGAGTCTGATCGATACGCTGAAGAATGTCACTTTGCACATCATTAATATCGGTGGCCCAGTCAAATTCCAGGAGTATAAAATTCGAACCTTCCTGGGAAGTAGACTGGATGGATTCAATGCCAGGCAGTGTCGAAAGGTTGGCTTCCAACGGTTTCGTCACTTTTTCACTTACTTCTGTAGGGCTCGCTCCGCTATAAGTGGTCACAACGACCCCGATTGGCGGATTTAACTCCGGAATTAAAGTAACCGGAATCCTAAGGAAAGACACCGCTCCCAGAATAATGACCAAAAACATTGTCACCATGGTCAAAACTGGTCTTTTTATTGAAAAATCGCTTAGTTTCATCTTGTCAAACCCTCTCTGATACCTCGTTCTTTTATCATAAGAAAAACTGTCTGCCACCGCAAACTTAAACCTCTGACAGTATATTGAAATTGATTAAAATGTGAACAAAGTTTTTCTTGATATATAAGTTGAAGAAAAGAATTTGATTTACCAACACTTCGCAGCTTTGGACAATGCCAAGATTATGCTCCTGCGCAAGCTCGTCGCAAAGGAGATGCCACCTTGGCTCCCATAATAAGCCAAGAAAACCACTCATCTTTTGCTTCGTCGGCATTCGCCTGTTCCTAGGGAACTCTCTAGAGATATGGAGCAAAACAGCGAAGACGCCATGGGGAAGCAACGCACTTTCATGTCTCGAAGCTAGCGCAGCGATGCAGAGACAGAAACGGAGTTGGCTTTCCAACTCCGTTTCGACGAAGTGCGAGATCCATTCGGTTGGTACACTAACTTAGCTAGGTATAAAAACCGTGCTCCTGCATCGCTTCGCTGCTTCGTCGCAAAGACTTAGCCTCACAAGCTTCGGCTAATGTCTTCGAAGCTGTTTTGCGGAATATCGGCTACTCTAGATTATTAGTTCAACTTATATAAATCAAAATAAAAACCCGCCTTTTGGCAGGTTTTAAATTGATCTCGAATGTAACTAGTTGGGATTACAGCAGACTGTAAAGACGGATTCCTGGATTTTTATCCTGGAACCAGCGTGTGGCGAATTCATTTTCAAAAAGGAACACTAGATTATCGAAACGGTCTTTCACCAGCATCGACCGGCTGCTGGACATCGATTCCTTCACATCTTCCTCATTTTCAATCCATCGAGCAATTTTGGAACCAAGCGACTCTATACGTACATCGACATTGTATTCATTTTTCATCCGGTGCTCAAAAACTTCAAACTGCAATTGCCCCACAGCGCCTAGGATAACTTCTTCCATATGAAGTGTCTTGTAATACTGAATAGCACCTTCCTGCACGAGCTGCATAATCCCTTTATGGAAATGTTTTTGCTTCATGACGTTTTTCGCTGTCACTTTAACAAATAATTCCGGTGTAAACTGGGGCAGGTCCTCGAATCGGAATTTTTTCCCACTCGTAATCGTGTCGCCAATCTGATAATTGCCGACATCGTGCAAGCCGATAATATCCCCTGCAACTGCCTCAGCTACCATTTCACGGTCATCTGCCAGAAATTGGGTCGTCTGAGAAAGCTTGAACGACTTTCCAGTACGCGACAAGGTGACGTTCATCCCCTTCTCGAATTTTCCGGAGACGATGCGGACAAATGCAATCCGGTCGCGGTGGGCAGGATTCATATTGGCCTGGATTTTAAAGACAAATCCAGAAAACGGTGTTTCCACAGGATCCACGATGTCTTCTTCTTTCGTCATACGCGGCTGCGGCGGTGGCGCAAATTGCAAATATGTTTCCAGGAAAGTCTGAACCCCGAAATTGGCCAGTGCACTGCCGAAGAAGACAGGCGTCAATTCCCCTCGCTTGACGCGGTCAAGCGAAAACTCATTGCCGGCTTCATTGAGCAATTGAATGTCTTCCATTGCCTGGGTGTAATAAGAATTTTTTTTCATCTCGTGGTCTACTGCCAGTTCCCCGTCCTCATCAATTGGCAGGAATCTGTCACCTGTACTGCGGTAAGGCTCCACGCGTTTGTTGAAGCGGTCATAAATCCCAAGGAATTCTTTCCCCATGCCGATTGGCCAGTTCATGGCATACGATTGGATTCCCAACACTTCTTCTAACTCTTCCATCAATTCCAGAGGTTCTTTACCCTGACGATCCATTTTGTTGATGAATGTGAAAATTGGAATGCCGCGCATTTTACAGACTTTAAACAATTTAACGGTCTGTGCTTCTATCCCTTTCGCAACGTCAATAATCATGACAGCACTATCCACTGCCATCAACGTACGATAAGTATCTTCACTGAAATCCTGGTGGCCAGGGGTATCCAGGATATTGACGCGGTGGCCGTCATAATCAAATTGCATCACTGAAGAAGTGACCGAGATGCCCCGTTGTTTTTCAATTTCCATCCAGTCGGATGTCGCAAATTTCCCGCTTTTTTTCCCTTTAACAGTTCCTGCGTCCCGAATGGCTCCGCCAAACAGCAATAATTTTTCGGTTAACGTGGTTTTCCCGGCATCCGGGTGGGAGATGATTGCAAAAGTTCTTCTATTTTCAATTTCATTTTTAATTTGGACTGACATGTTATACGCTCCTTTAATCTACTCTCTTCATATTAGAGAAGGGTTTCTGAAAAAACAAGGCATTTAACCCTGTACCATAAAAAAAGAAGCCGCTCACGGCCTCTTTTCAACTATATTTTTTCACTGCTTCCTGTTTGGCAATGTTCTGGTCACTGTGGGGGTATTTCGTCGTTCCGATAATCTGATAATCCTCATGGCCTTTTCCGGCAAGGATAATTATATCCCCGGGCTCCGATTGCTGAATGGCATGCTTTACAGCTTCCTCCCGGTCGCCGATGCACGCATAGTTCGAATGAGTCATACCGACTTCCAAGTCTTTCAGAATGCTGTCATAAGATTCGTCTCTCGGATCATCAGTAGTCAGAACGACGTAATCGGCTACCGAGGCATTTTTTGCCATAGTCGGCCGTTTCGATTTATCTCGGTTGCCCCCGGTACCGACAAGGAAAATGATTTTATTTTTTTTGAAACCGGCTACTGCCGCCAATGCTTTTTCAATTGCGTCCGGTGTATGGGCATAATCGATATACACCGTAACCGGTGCCTCCATATCGACTTTCTCCATACGCCCTTCGACCGGTCCAATCGCCGCCAGTGCTTTCAGAATATTTTCCAAAGCGTAACCTTCTGCATAGAGGGCTGTAATAGCCGCCAACGCATTGGAAACATTGAAATGGCCCAGTAATTTCATCGAAACCTGGAATTCGCCTGCAGGGCAAAACAGCCGGAAGGAAGTTCCGGAATGGTCCATAATTATATTATCTGCCTTGAATTGGGCATTTTTTACAATTCCGTACGTATAAACCGGATGACAAGTCATTTTTGCAAATTGTTCAGACCACGGATCATCCGCATTGAGGACTGCTTGTTTCTTTTCCTGAAGATCCTGTCCAAGTTGCGAAAACAACAGCCCTTTGGCATGCCCATATTCAACCATCGTTCCATGAAAATCAAGATGGTCATGGGTAAGATTCGTAAAAATGGCCGTGTTGAACTCAACACCCGCCAATCGGCCGAGCACGAGCCCATGTGATGAAACTTCCATCGTCATATGTGAACATCCGGCATCTTTTGCCCGCGCAATCATTTTCTGAGTCGTCAGCGCATCACTCGTGGTGTTTGCGGAAGGGAATAATTCCCCATTCAGATTGAACCCGATCGTGCCCGTTAAGGCCGAGGTTTCTCCCAATTGCATCAGCATCGCATGCAGCATTCCGGCGACGCTGGTTTTCCCATTCGTCCCGGTAACACCGATCATCTGAAGATCTTTAGAGGGGTAGCTGTAAAATCTGGATGCCAGCAGGCCTAATGCGCGCACAGTATCATCCACAATCAGCACCGCCGGCCCTTCGACATCAACCGGTTTTTCAGAAAGAATCAGTGTAGCTCCGCATTCCGTTGCCTGCTCGGCAAAATCATGGCCATCGACCGTATAGCCTTCAATGCAGACGAATAAGGAACCCGGCACCGCGTCCCTGGAGTCCATCGTGATGTATTCTATATTGTCTGGTATTTCACCTGACATCAGTTTATAAGGAATATTTTCGAGTAACTCCCTGCTATTCATGAAAATCCTCCTAATCAGGAAACCAACGGTGACATTACGTATGCATAAAGCAATGCTGCCGAGGCTTTCAATGAATCTGTATGAGTTCGTTCATAGGAATGTGAAGCTTCTATCCCCGGACCGAATAATGCGTGTTTTACGTCGTAGCCCGCACTGATCGCTGCTGATGCGTCTGATCCGTAATATGGATAAATATCCACTTTATAATCAATCTTTTTATCCTTCGCCAATCCGATTAGATGACGTGTCAAACCATAATGATACGGTCCACTTGAATCTTTGGCACAAATGGACACCGTATATTCATCAGAAGTTTGGCCGTCTCCTATTGCCCCCATATCGACTGCAATATATTCTTCCGTCTGAGGAGGTATATTGGAGTTCCCGCCATATCCGATTTCTTCGTTATTGGATATGTAGAAATGCGTTGTAAATGGCAGTTTTTCAGAAGAATCGCTGAAATGCTTCACTAATTGGAGCAACAGGGCTGTACTGGCCTTATCATCCAAATGACGCGATTTCACAAATCCCGATTCCGTGGCTGTGAAGCGCGGATCAAATGAAACAAAATCACCGACCTCAATACCAAGTTCCCTAACTGCATCCTCTGAAAACGCTTTTTCATCAATTCTGACTTCCATATTTTCTGCACTGCGCTCGGCTGTGCCTGCATCTTTATAAACATGAACCGTCGTCTGGTGCAGCAGGATGGTGCCGGTCAAAGTTTTTCCGGAGGCCGTATGTATGAGGCAATTTTCTCCTTCAATCGCGTTGAATTTAAAGCCCCCGACAAGTGATAGTTTCAATCGTCCAGAAGGCTTAACTTCTTTAACCATGGCACCGAGTGTATCCACATGGGCAGTCAATAATCGGTGCCGCTCGTTGTTCTCACCTTTGATTGTAGCAATGATGCCGCCTTTATTGGTTGTAATATGATCGACATTCCAGCTGGCCATCATTTTTTTAATGGTATCCATGATGTCCATCGTATAGCCTGAAGGACTCGGAATCCCTGTCAATTCGCCCAAAAGTCCAATCGTTTCTTTTGAATTCCATTGATATGTCATGCGTGATGCCCCCTTAATAGTCTAATCATATCAAAATCCGGCGTTTTCGCACAGTCTTTCCTGTAGTATTATTAATGAATCCAGCAAATCCCAGAGGTGCGTAATGAAACATTCAAATGCCAATCAACAAAAAAACAGACTATTCCTTCATATTTTCGGTTTTTCCAGCGTTTTGCATATTCTTTTAAACAGCATTTTTACGTTTAATACAGCCGACTGGGCCCCGGCTTTCGGCGTTTTAGTCTACATCATCCTGTATTTAACCAAGAAGTGGATTACCGCAGACACTTTACGGGCAACCTTATTGTATGCGATGAATATTTATCTGTTTATCCTTAATTTTGAGTCTCTTTCAGCAATTACCCTTGTCTATTTTGCAATACCGTTAATTACGGCAGCGCTCGCCAACGCTTTTCGTCCAATGGCGGTCCTGGCTGCTGCGACGATAATAGAAATGGCCGTACTGATCCTCTTTTTTGGACAATTGGATCGGACTTCCACCCCACAATATGACTTCCTTTCCATCTTCACTTTCCTGACCGTCGTGCTGCTGCTCACATTTTTTCACACGTTTTATTTCAGCCGCCTGTGGCAGCAAATGCATGAAAAAAATAAATCAATGGAAGAAGCATTGATATCCCGCGAAGGCTATCTGCAATTATTTTTTGAGACGGCAAAAGATGCCATGGCAGTTTTTGATACAGATAACCGGGTGATTGCCATCAACCCGGCATTCGAGGAATTATACGGATGGTCCGCCAAAGATTCCTTTGGCACAAAGATAAAACCATTTCCTTTGGAAAAAGAAGAAGTTGCCGAATTGCAGGCTTTGGAGTTGTTGAAAGGAAAAAGCTTCACGCTGCTCGATACAGTTGATATGAAGAAAGACGGCACCAGCTTTCACGCACAGATAACCTTGTCCCCAATCTTCGACAACAACGGAAAAGTCATTGCCACTTCCATCATTTCAAGGGATATCAGTTACCTGAAAGAGTCAGAGCAATTGCTGCTGCAGAGCGAAAAATTGAAATTGGCAGGTGAAATTGCAGCCGGAGTTGCTCATGAAATCCGAAACCCGATGACGGTCATTTCAGGTTTTGTGCAGATCATGCAACAGGATCCCCAACATCCTTATCCACAATATACCCAGCTGATCCATTCAGAATTGGAAAGAATCAATTTGATCATCAGTGAGTTTCTGGTGCTCGCCAAACCTCAGGCACCAGTCATCACAAGTTTCAGCCTTAGAAAACTGATTGATAATCTGACCCTGCTTTTCAGTTCCGAATTCAATTTGAAAGGCATTGTCTTTAAAGATGATTGGGACGGTGAAATGGATTATATGCTTTCGGGAGAAGAAAATTCCTTAAAACAAGTCTTTATTAACCTGTTAAAGAATTCAGTGGAGGCCATAGACCCTTGTGGGACGATCGAGCTGACCATCTCTTCGGAAAACAATAAAAGGGTATCCATTAAAATTTCCGACAATGGCGGTGGCATGTCTCCTGAAAGTTTGAACCGGATTTTCGAACCGTTTTATACCACCAAAGAAAATGGAACGGGCCTCGGCCTTCTCATTTCACAGAAGATCATTCAGGATCATGGCGGATCATTGAAACTGACAAGCAGAGAGGGAAAAGGAACGATTGCCGAAGTTTTGCTGCCTATAAAATAAACAGGAGCCTCCGTGGGCTCCTGTTTATTTTAATTCCCTTGGATTTTTCAATCATCATCGTCGTCATCGTCATCCTGCTCAAATTTCAGGACTGTTCCATCAACGGCATTGATTTCAAGTTCGAATTCGGTTTTGCCGTTTTCAATTTCAAAGTCATAATAACGGAACCCGTCATCCGATTCCAACTCCATCTCTTCGACTACGCCTCCATTGGTTTTATCCAAAGCAATCCTGGTCGCTTCTTCAACAGAAATTAAATCATCTGTTGCTGTTTGCTGCTTCGGCTCTTGTTTGTCATCGTTCCCCTTTTTTATTGCAGCAGCTTCTCGGTCATCGTCATCATCGTGGCGTTCGCGGTCCTGCTCCAACACTTCTCCCGTAAACGCATCGATGTCAAAATCATATTCGTATTCCGCATCATGAATCTCCACTTCATACTCCTGTCTGCCATCGTCTTCACTCAACTCGATGTCGGTCACTGTCCCATCCGCAATGGCCAGTGCAATTGCAGAAGCTCTTTCAAAGCCGATCAATTCGTCTGGGGCCGGGTTGTCATTGGTCGCTGGAGCTGTGTTCGCCTCCGTAGCATTGGGCGCTGAGGGGCTTGGCCCACCGATTGAATCCGTATTCGCCAGGACAAGTCCACTAACCGCGAGGACGCCTGCAGCTGTTGCAATAACAATCTTTTTCTTCATGTTATTCTCCTCCTCTTATTCTTCTACCTTTATCATAGCCGCCGGTTCTGAGCAGATACTTAAGGCAAGATGAGAATTTGATGAGAAGTTCATGAAGATTTTCTCATTTTGGTTTTGTGTCCAGACTCCAGCCGCCCAGCTCTTCGGATCATAAGCTGGTCTAGCTATGCGGCAAAGGACGCCGCTCCGCTATTCCGTCTTATGCCTTTCAGAACTTAACGGGCGCTTTCGCTTTTCTTGTGTCAGTCATCCCAATCCACAGTCAAAGTTTCCCCGCGGATTGCGTGGATTTGTATGGTCGCTTCCTGGTCGGTGTCATCATTTTCGATTTCGACCAGATAATACCCTCCGTCCGCTGTTTCGATAAATTCGACTTCCTGCAACTCCCCGTCGAGCGTTTGTCTGGCGATCGCCACCGCTTCATCTCTTGTAATGATGCGCTCAGGTTCTGCAGCAGGTTCTTCTTCCGGTGGCTCGGCATCCGCAATTTCTTCTGTTGATATTTTTCTTACTTCTCCCGTTTCCGCTGAAATGGCAACGATGGCAAGTTGTGTTTCACCGGTGATTTCCACTTCATATTCATTCCGCTCTTTAGAGTAGACCGTTGCTGTAATCTCCCCTTCTGCTTCGGCTAGCGCAATGTCTTCGGCTTGCTGCTCAGTGAGATTGTTCGCGGGTCCAGTTTGTTCAATCAGTTCCAGCGACTCCACTTCGCCCGAATTTTGGTCGACCGCTGCACGATACCGTCCCTGAGAATTAGTGAATTCTACCATGATAAGATCTCCGGACAGGGTGGCTGAATCCGCTTCCCCGCCATATAAACTGATGACTTTTTCTGTCGCCTCCGCTTCATCAAACATGTGATTTGTATCCAAAGATTGGATTAAAAAAAATACAGCCGCAATTACCAAAACGACAGATGCAATGCTGATTGCAATCCATTTTTTCATGAAGATCCCTCCTCATCTGATTTTAGATCAACAACATTAAAATCTGATGAGAATTTGATGGTAACCGTCGTCCCCAGTGCTTCAATGCTGTCGATTTCCAGCTTCAGTTTTAATGACTCGGCCAATTGGCTTGCCAATGCCAGCCCAAGGCCGAAGCCTCCTGTGCCCCGGTTCCGCGCTTTGTCCACACGATAAAATCGATCGAATACCAATGGCAGGGATTCTTTTGGTATGCCCTCTCCGTAATCCCTGATTTGAACAATTGCCGTATCATCCATTTTCACAGAAATTTCGATACGGTCTGAGCTGTATTTCCGTGCGTTATCGAGAAGAATGTAGAGCAATTGCTTTAATTTCGCTGAATCAGTCCAAACATAAAGCGGCCGATCTTCCGCATCGAAGATAAATTCACGCTCATAGGAACGGTTCAACGCTGCCGTTGTTTCCGCTAAAAGTGCTGTTAACTCTATCTCTTCAATATGGGGTTTGGTTTCATTGCGCCGCGCAATCAACAAGAGCTGCTCGATCATTGCCGTCATCCGGTTCGTTTCGGATTGGATCGCTGTGATGCTTTCCTCGGCAACTTCTCGATTGTCCATTCCCTGGCGTTCCAGCAGCTTTGCATAGCTGCCAATAATGGTCAATGGCGTTTTCAGCTCATGGGATGCATTGGAAACAAACTCCTCCTGTTTCAAATAATTATCTTCGAGCAGCGCCATCATTTCGTTGAACGTCATCCCCATCTGGTTTAGTTCGTCATGGGATTGATCGGAGATGGGCAGTTTTTGAAAGCGACCATTCCGCTGAATGTTTCTCATCGTGGCGGTCAAAGCGGTTATCGGTTTCGTTACGATTCCGGCAAGCACTGCTCCTGAAATAATGACAGGAATCATGGCCAACACAACCGCAACTGCCAGGACCAGCCTTAACGTATTCAAGTTGCCGGTTACTTCACGAAGCGATTTTGCAATGAGCAGTTCTGCAACTGTTCCATCTGGCCAGATGATTGGGGTTGTCGTATAAGCAAAGCGTTCACCGTCCACCTGCACCGTTCCCGAACTATCGTCGATCTGATCCGGAAATTGAGCTGTGACTTCCGGTGACTGAATCAGGTTCAGCTGGTTTCCTTCTGGGCCGGTCACTTTTATCAAACCCAGAACAGGCACATACCCTCGCAACAAATCAGATGGATTCGCAACAGGATTGGCGTTGTAAGCAACAAGCAGCGCTTCTGCAGCAGCATCCAATTCATCGACTTCTGTGGAATAAGCCAATGAGCTGAAAGAATAATAAATAACCACGGTTAGAATCACCAGAATCACCAATGTCAGCAAAGTCGAATAAATATGAATCCTATTTCGCAGTTTCATTGTGCTGCTCCTTTAATACATAGCCCACACCACGAACCGTTTGAATATAAGTTGTCTCTTCACCCGCATCCACTTTTTTCCGCAAATAGCGGATGTAAACATCGATGACATTGGTGTCGCCGTAATAATCATAGCCCCACACGGCATTTAACACCTGCTCTCGGGTCAGCACTTGCTTCGGGTGCTTCATCAGAAACAGCAGCAGATCGAATTCCCTCGGAGTCAATTCTATTTGCCGGCCCCCTCTACTGACGGAGCGCGTCACTTCATCCAGTTCAAGCTCTTTGAAATGATGGCTGTCAGAATTCCCGCTGCTGCGCAGACGCAGATTTGCACGTATCCTTGCCAGCAGTTCTTCGATTTCAAATGGTTTTGTAATGTAATCATTCGCGCCGAGATCAAGCCCGGCCACTTTATCCTTCACATCATTTTTTGCGGTCAGCAGGATCACCGGCAATGTTTCATCCGATGAACGAATGCGCTTCAATACATCCAGTCCGTGGATTTCCGGCAGCATCAAATCAAGCAGCACAAGATCCCACTCTTCCTCCCTGAATTGGATCAGCCCTTCCGAACCGGTATAGGCTACACCCGTTTCATAACCTTCAAATTTCAGTTCCAACTCCAAAACCCGGGCGATGTTCTTTTCATCTTCAATTATTAATATCCGATCAGCCATCCCTATCACCTCTTATCTTAATATTAGCAGTAGATAAAAGAAAAAAAGCGACCCGCAGGCCGCTTATTTCAATAATCCTTTAACGTATTTCACTTTGTTTTTATAGGGTGGAAAAGCGACGTTTGTGGAGATTTTCGTCGATTTTTTCAGGATTGATTTGGCATGTGTGAAAGCTTCAAAACTCCACTTGCCGTGATACGAGTTCATGCCTGATGGCCCCACTCCGCCGAAGGGCAAGTTAGCATTGACGATATGGGATATCGTATCGTTGATGCAGCCTCCGCCAAATGGCAATTCTTCAAGGAAAAAGTCAGTTGCCCGCTCGTTTTCCGAGAACATGTAGGCAGACAACGGTTTAGGCAGCTGGCGAATCTGGCGCAGAAGAAGCGGCAAGTCCTGATACGTGATAATCGGCAAAATCGGACCGAAAATTTCATCTTCCATGGAAGGATTGTTCCAGGAAATATTATCCAGAACAGTCGGTTCGATATAAAGATTTGAACGATCCGTCTTTCCGCCGTAAATGATATGGGCTGATTCTTTTTCGATAATTTCAGCCAATCGGTCGAAATGGGATGTCGATACGATTCGCCCATAATCCGGGCTTGCTTGCGCATTTTTGCCATAGAAGCTGCTGATGGTTTTCGTTAATTTCTTCATAAATTCATCTTTAACGGACTCATGGACACAGACATAATCAGGTGCTACACAGGTTTGGCCTGTATTCATCAGTTTGCCCCAGGCAATCCGTTTCGCCGCCAGATCAAGATCCGCAGTTTGGTCAACGATTGCCGGGCTTTTGCCGCCCAACTCCAAAGTGATTGGTGTCAACCTTTCCGAAGCCGCTTTCATGACGATTTTTCCGACTTTCACGCTGCCGGTAAAGAAAATATAATCGAATGACGCGTGGATCAATGCCGTCACTTCGTCGCGTTCTCCTTCGACAACCCTTACAAAATATGTAGGGAATGCTTCTTCAAGGACGATTCTCACAGCGCGTGCCACATGCGGTGTCGTTTCAGAAGGCTTGACGATGGCACAATTACCCCCCACGATGGCCCCGATCAATGGCTCCATCACCAATTGGAAAGGATAATTGAAGGGCCCAATGATCAAAACGGAACCGTACGGCTCACGGATAATAAAGCTTTTCGATGGCTGCAGATGCAAAGGCGTCTTAATTTTTTCCGGTTCCATCCAGTCATCAAGATTCTTTTGCATATTGCCGATGCTGTCGAGTACCAAGCCTATTTCCGTTGCATAAGCTTCAAATTCGCTTTTCCCCAAATCCCGTTCCAGTGCCTCAGTGACAACTTCTTCATTGGCAATAATGGCCTGCTTCAGATTTTCGAGTTGCGCTTTGCGAAAATCAGCAGAGCGGGTTGCCCCTGTATAATAGAAGTTCTTTTGTTCCTGAATCATTCTTTCAACATCATTGGCATTAAAATTCATGTAATAGCCTCCTGTAAATTTGGGTTATTCCTGGACTAAATGATCGATATGGCGCTGCACGCTCAATCCTTCTTCGAACGGCACCAACGCAGTCGATTTGGCTTTCATTTCTTCAAACAAGCTCGGCACTTCGGCAAAATCCGTAATCGCCACCCTGTCCCCTTGCCCTTCAGAGACGTAAAGCTGGGACCAATTCTCCAAAGTCAAAACACCGTCGCTTCCATAGATTTTAAATTGCAGCAGCTCTTTTTGTCCAACCCCACTGATTCCCGATACCAATAATGGGATGGTGTCGCTTGCTGTGCCGTGGGCAATCACACCGGTTTCACATAAATCCGGCTGGTCCGGATACGTGACCTGATGGGATGTAAATGAAATCTTTCCGAAAATCCGCTCGATCAATTGAAGATAATGGGGGAATATTTCGCGGATAAAGCCCCCTTCGAGCCGTGATCCGATCCACGGCGTTTGTTGCCACGGACGCGGCCAAACGGGAAATACTGTTTGCAATTCAACTCTTTTGATCGTGCCGATGCTGCCGTTTTTGGCGCGTTTGGCCATTTCGTGCACCGCAGCGCTATACATCAGCGGAAAATGCATCGCTGAACGGACACGATTTTCCGTTACCGCCTTGACCATCTCTTCTCCCGCTTCTGTATCATGGGCAAGCGGCTTTTCACTTAACACATTAATGCCGGCATCCGCAGCGAGTTTGGCCATTTCCGCGTGGGAAGCGGGCGGTGTTCCGATATAAATCCAGTCAGCTTTTGAGTAAAGGATTTCATCAAGGCTAGCGGCAATCGGCACTCCGTAATTCTTTTGCAGCTCCTGCAGCCTGCTTTCATTGCCATCAAATACTGCTACTATTTCAACGCCGTCCTCCTGCTGGATTTGCTTAATGATTCGTTCTCCAACAATGCCAGCACCTATAATACCAATCGAAATCATCAACAATCTCTCCCTATAAGGCCTAATGGCTTATTTTCATATCTGCTGTTTATAAGTGTAACCTTTAAGGGTATGGAATAGTCAAACAATTAACCCAGAAAATTTTAAAGGAGGAAGTTATTTATGAATGAATCTACGAATTGGTGGGAACCGATATTCAGCGGCCAATTGGAAATCGGCTTGAACAAAGAAAAGCTTGAAAATATAGAAGAGGAAGCCTTTCTTTATTTCGACCACCCTACTCAGGAACAGGAGTCCCAGCTTTAAGTGGATATAATTCCAATGTCCCGTCGGAATCCTACATAAAACGCCTTTTTCAATTGAGTTATTGAAAAAGGCGTTTTGCATTTCCTGTTCCCGCCAAATATAATGAGATCAAGAAAGAGGCGATCTTGATGAAACCATTACTAGCTATTCTTGTCACCTTGCTTTTATCGGGTTGCAACTTGACGGATTCTGTTGATACCGGTGGCAGCGACAGCCACGTGCCAGTCGAGGTCCTTTCTGTCATCGATGGCGATACGATCAGGATCTTATACGACGGCGAGGAAACGACTGTGCGGTATTTATTGATCGACACTCCTGAAACCAATCATCCCCGTTACGGCGAACAGCCTCTCGGCAAAGAAGCCACTGAAGAAAACCGGCGACTCCTCGAGTCGGGCGATGTATCGATTGAATTTGACGTCGGTGATCGTTTCGATGATTACAGCCGCCTGTTGGCATATATTTATGTGGACGGCGAAAGTGTTCAGCAACAGCTTCTGGAAACGGGCCATGCGCGAGTCGCCTATGTGTTCCCGCCCAATACCCGCTATCTGGATGACTTTGAAGCCGCAGAGCAACAGGCCAAAGAACAGCAAATCGGCGTTTGGGAATTTGACAATTACGCCACAGACCGCGGCTTTGACAGCGATGCAGTCGATGAAACGGAAAGCGGCAATCGTGCGCCCGAAACTAAGGATTGCGACATCAAAGGAAATATTAACCGCAGCGGCGACAAAATCTACCATATGCCCGGCAGCCATTCCTATGAACAAACAAATCCGGAAGAGTGGTTTTGTTCTGAACAGGAAGCCCGTGACAATGGCTTTAGAAGCGCTGGCCAATAGCCAGCTGGTAAAGTATATCTCAATAGAGAATTCTTTTCCCGAGTATTGACTTTTTTCAAGGGCGCGGTATAATTAAAACTGTCCTTGAAAAAAATGCGATTCCTTAGCTCAGCTGGGAGAGCGCTACCTTGACAGGGTAGAAAGTAATTCTGACAGAGTTTCATCATATAACGTTGATATACATACAATCACTTTGAGCAACATTTAAGTAGTGTTCACCTCAAAGTTTGACCTGTGCACTTCGGTCCTTCTGCTAAATTTCAGAAGAAACGGAGTGCTTTTTTATGTCCTTAAATTATTTCGAGGAGAAAGAAGTTGTCAAAAAGCGGCTACCTAGAAAACGTACCGAGGAACAAATTACTAAAAAGGAAACTTTTCGTCAGGCTTTTGAGCAATTTATTGATGTGAAAAAGAAACAAGGATTGCGAGCCAGCAGTCTCAATCAATTTGTCGTTGTGTATAAGAGCGTTGAAAACTATCATGCTGAATCTCACGACAAACCATTACAACTATCCAACATCACTACAGCTTTTTTATCCGACTGGATTTATTGGCAAAAGTATGTATGTATTCGTTATGGCGAGAATCGGTTTATACCAGAAAGTGCGAAAACTATAGGATTGTCCGACAGTACAATTGCCACAAGAATCAAACGCTTAAAAACTTTCATTAACTTTTGTATGAAGCATGATAAGTTTCAAAGAAATCCATTTGATAAAGTTGAAACGTTCAAACAAGACGCCACCGAAATTGAAATTTTAACTCGTGAAGAATTAGACGACCTTTTGAAAATATGCAAAAATCAATCCGAAAAAAGTTTTAAGAATTTCCGAGACTTGGTACTGTTACATATACTGATTGATACCATGTGTCGTATAAATGAAGCTTTGACGTTAAGCCCGAACGATATTGACCATACTAATAGAAGTATCATAATCCGTTCAACTAACGCTAAATCACGCAGGAGTCGTGTAATTCCGCTATCCAATAAAACGTATCGGTTAGTTGTGCAGCTGCTGTTAGAAAATGAAGCTTTTGACGGTGAAATTGATGATTTAATATTTTTATCTTTATCTGGGAGGAAATTAGACAATAACAATGTCTTACGGGATTTTCGGAAATTGGCAGTTGTAGCGGGAATCGAACGAAGATTTTTCCTCCATCAAATCAGACATAGTTCCGCAACCTTGTATTTGAGTTCGGGTGGAGATTTAGAAACATTGCGATTGATTCTTGGTCATGCTGATAATCGTACCACTTTAGTATATTTACATCTTGCTGATGTGACTGTAGCTAAAGCGCATAATGATTTCGGTTTCTTTGGCAATATAAATGCCACAGGTCGCAAACGAGATAACAAAAGGAAATGAAATCGAGGCTCCCATTTGCGGAGTCTCTTTGATTATTAATATTCAACATTATTATGGAATGAAAAATTGCCATAAAAAAAGGACGCCCACATTTCTGTGAGCGTTTTTATTTATGCTTTTTTGCGTATCCAAGGATTAGCAATGCCGTTACGTTCTAAATATCGTAAATTATCAGCTGCACTTCCCAGTACTGGAACTTCATTTGGCAACCCTTCTGTATAAGTTGCTGTTACACGATAGCCATAAAATCCATAGGCACGTGCTCCACCAAACTGTGAAGCATTAGGAAAATCACCAAAAGCGTTTCCTAATCCATATGCTTGTAAAACATCAATGCCATAATAATTGATGGTTGCATCTGCATACCGAGCCAACCAATAAACGCCAGGTTGTAATGTGATTTCAGGAATCGCTCCTGAAATAAATGCAAATTGGCCAGGTGCAGGTTCGGTTGTTGGATTTGCGACAAGTGCTGTTTGGGCAAGCAATTGATATGGCATGTCATTGGCATTAGAATTATACAATCCCATTCTTGTAGCAGTTCCTCCGATATTGCTGGCATATGGGATACCAATTCGGTCATACGTTGTTGGCTGAGTAACGATGAATGGGAACAAATCCATATTTTTTATTCCTGCATTTACAGATGTCATTAACAATTGAGGATTGCCCATCGGACTGTTTGTAGCATATGTGCCAGGCGATTGAAATGTAGCAAATGTAGTGAATTTATTAAACCGATTGTTAATATCATCAATTGTCTGTGATTCCCCAATAACTTGTGTGAAATCTGCTGTGATGTTATATTCCGCACCTTGCTGATTTTTAAATACGACTACTCCATAAGCAGGTTGAATGTCATATTCTGTTTCAGGAACAACCAAACCATTTCTTTTAATCACAGGTGCTGGATTTATGAGCCAGTTACGTGAAGTTCCTTCGTAAATAACATGGTGTAAAGTAGGGTCATCCTGGTCTGTAACTGCGACCAATTTATGATTTGTTTTTTCAACCGTTTTCATATCCAATACTTGTTCGACTTTATTAACTGCATGCTGAAGTCCTGAAATATGAGCTGACAGAATATCCTCACTGTTTAAATCTTGAAA
Source organism: Planococcus daihaiensis (assembly GCF_049262615.1). Classification (GTDB taxonomy): domain Bacteria; phylum Bacillota; class Bacilli; order Bacillales_A; family Planococcaceae; genus Planococcus. Next base: position 517,020 of record NZ_CP175504.1, read on the forward strand.
TTGATTAATTGCCATTATAATTCCTCCGTTTTTTTATAGTATCAGTATTATATTGATTTCCTTAAATTTGTAAGGAAACTTCTAAAGATTTTTCAAAAACTATTGCTAAACATAATAAAAAGCCTCACTACTTTAAGTGAGACTTGATAACTCTTATATAGTAAAACTTCTATTTTATTAGATTAATTCAGCATTTCTTCTTTTACAGAAAAAGCTTCAAGCACCATAACATCTTTTAATTTTTCAACTTCTTGTTTTGTTTTTTCAATTGTTGCTTCTAATTCAGCTCTCACATTCATAAGTTGATTTATTTTATCAACGATTTGATTCTGTTCATTTAATGGTGGCAAAAGAAATGGCAAAGAATTTAATATTTTTTGTGTAAGAAAAATCCTCGTACTACCTTTACATAACTCGTTTAATTTCTCTAATAGGTGCGTACTTTTAAACAAATAACAGAAGTAGTAAGGGTTTATTATCTCTTTGTTTAAAGATATTTTCATTAAATTTGTAGAAATTATACCCTTTTTAACATCAGGTGGTAAAACACATAATTCACCGACAGTTCCAGAGCGAGAGATGATAATATCTCCTGATTCAACAGAAAAAGATTCAAGCTCTTTTGCTTTGTTTTCGCTTATAAATATCTTATTTGAGTAAGAAAATACACCATTCTTACCTATGCTTTCTATCCCCCATACAGGTATACCTGCAAACTGATGTTCAGATTTGGATAGTGAAGAACCAAAAGGGCCAGTTCTTATATCTTTCTTAGAATTTATTAATTGACTAATATTTACTACATTCCAATGTGGCGGAAAATCTTTTTCACCTCTATTTGAATTTTCGTTTGATATATAGTCCATTGAGTATTGACTATCATTTCTATTATTCATTCTTCCCTTTATGGCGTCAGTAACAATTATTTCTTTTATGTTTTCGATTTTCTTTTTTTGCAATTTTAATTCTTCTTTAATTTCGTTAAACTTTCTATTGGTTTCACCATACCATGTAACAAATTTCTTTTGGTCAGTCATATCAGGTAAATTAATTTCAAAAGATAAAAACTTCTTTTCGTCTAAATATTGTCTATTAGTAGTACCTGAGCTTGCTTTCGAACATATGTCAATGAAATATTTAGAAGATACAAAAGTGTTAAACCAATCAATATCTAAAAGAGCACTATTCACTTCGAATGTCCAAAAATTACCAGTAATAATTGCACCATCTAAGTCTTCCGAAACTATTCCAAATGCTCCGTTTCTCGCATCAATTTTCGATAATAAAAATTGACCTTTTCTTACAAAAAATTGTTTTTTCGTACCAATCCTATTTCCATATTCTACATCTCTTTTTAATATCCCTTGATTTTTACTGCGGATTGTAATTCTTTTATATTCTTCTTCTTCTTTTAAAACAACAGGCTCTTTTACACGTATTAATATTTCACCAATTTTAATTTTTTTCATTGTTAATCTCCTGCTTTAGAGAATCAAGCAATTCTAAGACTTTTGAGTAGGATGTATATACTTCATTTATTATTTCCTTTGCTGATAAGTTTTCACTCTCTAGGATTGTGCTTGGATTATTTAAGTCTAAATTATAATTTAATTCTTTTATATGTTCTGCTGATATTTTCCAAGCATAATCATTTTCTCTTCTATTATTCCACCACTCACGTTCTATATGAAATTCTTCTAAGCGAATTGGCTTAGTTTTAGTATAATTTTTATATCCATTAGGCAATGGGTGTTCAAAATACCAGACATCTTTCGTTGAACTTTCTTTGTCGAAAAATAATAAATTTGTTTTTATATCTGTATAAGGTGCAAAGACCCCTTTTGGCAATCGAATAATTGTATGAAGATTAAATTCTTTCAAAAGTTTTTCTTTAATGTTTCTTTTAACTCCTTCAGTACCAAACAAAAATCCATCTGGAAGGACTACCCCAGCTTTACCATTCTCTTTTAAACGCTCCATCATCATTATCAGAAACAAATCTGCTGTCTCAGAAGTTTGAAATTCTTTTTTGAAATTCATTTGGATTGATTTTTCTTCAATTCCGCCAAATGGGGGATTCATACCAATCTTATCCACTTTCTGCTCTTCAGAAATATCACGAGTATCAATTTCCAATGAGTTGTCTCGTTTAATATTAGGAGCATCTACGCCATGAAGTACTAAATTAGTAATAGCAAGTAAATGTGGCATAGGTTTCTTTTCAATTCCAATGATTCCATTGAAAACTGCTTCTTCTCCACCAGTTCGTTTGTATTCTGGTTGCTTTTTCATGTGTTCCAATGCACAAGTCAAGAATCCCCCTGTACCACATGCAAAATCAGCAAATTTCTCTCCAACTTTTGGGTCTAGCATTTCTACAATAAATTCGGTTACAGCTCGTGGTGTATAATATTCACCGCTAGTCCCTGCGCTTTGCAAATCTTTCAAGATATTTTCATAAATATCATTGAACGTATGACGTTCTTCATAAGAGCCAAAGTCTATTTTGTCCAAAACATTAATAACTTGTCGAATTAAAGTGCCATTTTTCATATAATTATAAGCATCTTCAAAAACATATTTAACAAGAGCTGCTCGTGCATCTGTTTGCTCATCTATTTCGAGTTCTTTTAATGTAGGGAATAATTTTTCATTTATAAATTCTACCAATTCGTTTCCTGTCATAGCTTGACCAGTTTCATCTGCTTTAGCCCAATTACGCCATTTTAATTCTTCAGGAACTATTGAAACGAAACCCTCCTCAAATACTTCCCATTCTTCTTCTTCTTTTGAGTCGTACACTTTCAAAAAAAGCATCCATACTAATTGAGAAATACGTTGAGCATCTCCATCAACACCTGGGTCTTGCCTCATAATATCTTGAATTGATTTAACAAAATTTGAAATTGTCATCTATGTATTACCTCCTAAGTAGTACTCAAAGTATAGCACAATAACAAAATAAATTAGCCAATAAAAAAGGAGCACATTATGACTTCTAATGTACTCCCACCTACTTTCAGCTTATGTCATAAAGCTCTTTTTCTAATTCTTTAATGGCTTTTTTCCAACCAGTTCTTCCACCAAAAGCTTTGATAATTTCTTTGGGTTTTCCAATTTGCTGATATGGTTCAAGTCGGAGAACTTTAGCATCTTCTAGATTATAAATTCCTTCACTCGTATATTTTTCCAATAGATTTTCAAGCACTTTTTTAGCTATTTCAGAGTACTTTTCAAAATAATTTTTCTTTTTAACATTATTGGCTCGTTCAGCTCTCGTTAATGGTTTCATGTCATATGCTATATGACAAATCAAATCAAAATCATCAACATCATTTAATCCTGTTTCTTCTCTTAAAGCCTCTAGTATTACACCTTGTTCAGAAAGCTCTTGAATAATAGCTTCTTTATGTTCTTCTTCGTTCCATCGGGTAAGAAACTCCTTTAAATCAGCAAATTCTTCTTTAATATTACGCTTTGAAAAATCCTTCAATGATTCAGTGACGAGTTTGCCATCTTTATCATAATATTGCACACGCTCATGTATTAAAATCACTTCAACGTCATTGACGTAAATCTTTCTTCTTGGGTCTTTTTCTCCTCCATCAGAACCGCCATTTCCATCGCTATCACCACCGTTACCTTTATCTCCACCACCAGTCCCGCCATCATCGGGTTCAGGTTCAACTGGAATAGGGTCGCCATCAAACTCAGGGTCAGCAAACTTTTGAGAAACATCTCGAAAATCCAATAAATTAAAATAATACTTATCGTGATTTTCATTTATTCTTGTTCCTCGACCTAATATTTGCTTAAATTCAATCATGGATTCAATACGAGTATCAATGGCAACAATTTTACACGTTTTTGCATCTACTCCTGTGGTCAGCAACTTTGAAGTCGTAACGATAGTTGGATATTTACTTTTGGGGTCTATGAAGTTATCAAGCTGCGCTTTTCCTTCATTATCGTCTCCTGTAATTTTCATAACATATCTGGAATCTTCTTTAACGAGGTCACTGTTTTCATTTACTAACGCTTGTCTCATTCGTTCAGCGTGTTCAATATCAATGCAGAATACAATCGTTTTCATAAACCTGTCATTTTTCTTAAGGAAATCAGATATGACTTTGGCAACTAGTTCGGTTCTTTTTTCTAAAACTAAATTAGTATCATAATCAAGCGTATTATATATGCGGTCTTCAATGAGGTTTCCTGCTTTGTCCAACTGACCTTTTTTCGGTCTGAATCCCATCAAATCTTTATCCAATCCATATCGGAAGACTTTATACGGTGCTAGAAAGCCATCTTCAATGCCTTCTTTTAAGGAATACGTATAAACTGGCTCTCCGAAATAACCAATATTTGATACTTTATTGGTTTCCTTAGGTGTAGCTGTCATACCAATTTGAACAGCGTCTGTGAAATAGCTTAGAATTTCTCTCCACTGTGAATCTTCTTTTGCAGAGCCTCTGTGACACTCGTCAATTACAATTAAATCGAAAAAAGATGGCGGTAAAGATTTGAATATCTTGTCCTTCTCTTCAGGTCCTGTAATTGCTTGATACAAGCCAAGGTAAACTTCATAACTTGTATCAATTTTACGATTTTTAATTTTTGTCATTACAGATTTGAACGGCTTAAAATCCTGATTCTGTGTTTGTTCAATTAAAATGTTTCTATCCGCTAAAAATAATATGCGTTTAGCTTTTCTGGCTTTCCACAATCGGTAAATGATTTGAAAAGCTGTATAAGTCTTGCCAGTTCCGGTTGCCATTACTAACAGCGCTCTATCTTGACCTTTAGCAATTGCAGCTATAGTTTCGTTGATTGCGTTCATTTGATAATAACGGGGAGTTTTTTCTCCCAACTGAAAGTAATATGGTTCTGTAATTAGCTCTTCTTCTTCATTATCAATTTCATTATATGCTTTGTATCGGTCCCATAACTGTTCAGGACTAGGAAATTCACTCATTGAAATCTCACGTTCAATTCCTGTATAGCTATCATGCTCAAGAAATCCATCGCCATTTGACGAATAAACAAAAGGAACTTTTAACATTTCTCCATACCCAATAGCTTGCTGAATGCCATGGCCTACAGAAAATTTGTTATCCTTTGCTTCAACAATAGCTATAGGCATGTTTGGTTTATGGAACAAAACATAATCCGCTCTCTTTTTGCTTCCTCTTGTAACAAGACTTGCTCGTACAATAATTCGACCATCAGTTATTTGATATTCTTCACGAATTTGCTTATGTATATCCCAGCCCGCATTAACCATAGCTGGAGTAATATATTTTGTACATATATCCCGTTCTGACATTTGGAGTTTATTCATAAGAAAAGCCACCTCCCGAAAGTACTATAAAATTCTAGTTATTTCATTTAATTTTAGCATATTATATACCTAATGTATTCAAAATAATGGAAATACATTAGTAGAAGTAATTTACTGTAGAACTTCAAATTAAATCGCTAAGTTCAGTGGCTTATTACAAATGAAGCTACTCATCATCTTCTTCTAATAAAGCGAGCAATGGATTAATAGTTTGACTTTCATTATTCATTTGATGAAGTTTTTTCTCTTCAAGCATAATTTTTGCTAAGTCGTTTGCTAATGATAGTCGAGCATTTAGCGGAATACAAAGCTGCTTCATGGAGTCATTTATTTTCCTGTCTATTTTGTCGAGCCTAATTAAGTAACGCTCACATTCATCATCAGTAACATCAAGTGCCGCTAGTTGAGTTTCATTTATATGCTTGAGATGCAGGTTAAAGGACAACGTTGATAAAGCTATGCTGTCAGCTTCCGTGAAATGGTCGTTATATTTTTTAACTCGATTGAATAATTTTTTCATCGGAGGATTGTTTCTAATTATTTCGCTTGGTTTGGGAGCAGTCGCATTAGTTACAACCAACTCTTCAGCTTGTTTCCGAGCTGCTATTTGAGCTTTACTTAAGTTTCTACGAGTATTTGCTAATAATTTTTCTTGTGCCATATGTCAAATCCTTTCTGCTGGGAATGGTTTTTTTTCTTACCGCCTTCACCCTAGTCTCTTCTCCCTATAACAATTTTTTAGTAAACATAGGGGGCTTCAATCAATATTAAAAGCCAGTATCAAATTACAATACTGGCTCCCATACATCCTCTTTATATTCCCACTCAAAATCTAACTCTTCTTTAATGCCCAAATGTGTATTGCATGATTGACACAAAGTTATTAAATTACTTCTCTCAAGCTTCAATTCATCGTATTTAACACGTGGTTTAATATGATGTACCTGAAGATTACGGGTCTCAACAAAGTTAAACTTTATTAAACATCGCTGACATGTACCGCCATCTTCTTTAATTACTTTCAGTCTTAACTTCTTCCACTTAGTCGAGTTAAAGAACTTCTTTTCTTCTGGCTTTTGTTCAGCTCTGTATTTATTTCTAGCCTTACTTGCAAGCGCTTTACAAGAGCATGTTTCCTTCTCAGGTATAATTTTACCGCATCTACAAAACTTCATCCTTGGCATAATACAAACTCCTTCTTATTTAATTTTTTCAATTATATTGTCTGTTCATCTCGTTCATTAAGGCACTAAATGCTTTACGCACACCGTTCATAGCACCGTTAAGCTTCACGTAACTAATGTCTTTGTTGTTGATACTTACAATATATTTACTGTCCGCTACACGTACACCAGTGGTCAATCCTGTTGCATCAGTTATCATCACCTTACATTCAGAAGTCTCGGTATCATATCCTGCATTGATAGCGGATTGACTTAGCTCTTGAGCCATCATTTCATCAATGCTTATTCCGAATCCGTGAGTCATGCTTATGTTCTCCTTTTGAAACTGTGTTTACGGTATCTTTTTGATTTTTATCGCCAAGAAGGACACGTCTGATATAACTTTCATTTGATGGTTTGTTGGAATTGTATGGCATATTATCGCTCTCCTTTTATTTAAATTGCAGATAAAATTAAATATTAATATTCATCTATTCGTAGCCTGTTATTTCACCGTAAGCATTATACATTGGCTTTCCTGTTGATTGTTCCGATACAGTTTTCACGCCTAATCGCTGTTTACGTTTGATTTCAGCTGCACGTTTAATTTCAGCAATAATCATTGCGTTAGCTCTTTTTTCGTCTCCAAACATTCCTTTAGCTTCAATTTGATACTCGAAAATGTCTTCAGCATCTAATCGAATATGAATTAACTTTCTTGTTGATTCGCTCATTTTATTTTCCTCCATTTTCAAAATAAAAAAGCTGTCAGTTACGACAGCTCATTAACAAACCCGATTTCTTATAATTTCAGCTTCAAATTCATCAACCTGCTGATTAAGAAATTCAATTACAACTTCAACGTCTTTGCTGGCAAATAACAAATCATCAGCTCCAAAAACTTTATACGTTTCCAAATTTTCGTCCAATCCGATTATCAATTCTAAAGTGTGGTCAATTTCACTCATATAATTAAAAACGATTTTGCTTTCGGATAATTTTTTCAATGAATGTACTTGATAAATTTCATAATCATTATGTTCAAAATGACTGTCAGCAATGGCAACGACCATTTCTGCAAATTTCTTTTGTGCCTCGATTTGTGCTTTCATAATTACATTCTCCTTTGATATTGTTTGATATTTATTGATACAAAATATATATACGTTGCTACGCCTTAAATCAGGGCTTTTTAGCATCTTTTTTTAATTTTTTAAAAGCTGTAGCGATAGCGAAAGCACGACGGTCTGAAACAATGCGGAGCATTTTTCAAGCCAGGACAATGAGCTTGCGAATTGTCCATATTATTACTGAAACGGTCTTAATATAAATACAAGCTCCGCTGGACACTTCGCTCGGCACTCGCTCAGGTATATGCTCGCAACAAGTTGCTCACTACTCCGCTGACGCTCCGTTGCTACACTTTTTTGTTTTGTACTCAGTTAAGTTATTTACTATAGTAATCATCTTTCAAAATCGCTACTGAGTACAAAATACAAGAATATGTAAAAACAATTTGTACTCACTAGCGATATTTACTATAGAGAAACACCGGTTTTTTCGCTTCTGAGTACAAATATCGGTTGCTTAACTGAGTACAAAAAATAACTGAGCACAATTTGCACTCAGTTACGATATTTTTTCATTAATTTGTACTCAATTACGAATGCTTTTGAGTACAATTAATTTTATAAAATTCTACTTTACCTTCAGCTGTACGCTCCGAATTGCGTTTGCCTAACTCATAATTATATTTGCTAATGGCATTGCTTAAAGCTCTTGTGCTTTCAACTGGTCGTTTGGCGATGATATTATGCTTTTCACGTAGCTGCATAACTTTCCGACACATTGAATTAATGGTAATGCCATTTTTATTTTCTTTAGTATAAATTCGCTCACCATTTAAATCTTGAAGAAATGCTTTCATGTCATTATCATAATCATTTTCTTTGCTGACAATTCCTTCTTGGGTCAAACGAACAAATTTGCTGTCTGGGAAGTACGGTTTGAACATATTTTCTAGCTTTTCAAACTGCTCATTAGAAATTTCATCGTTATGGCAATACAAACGCTGAGCGTCATATAAATTGATTTCAAACGAATGATACAAAGGCATATTAATTTGATAATCAGCTACATACCCATCCATGCTATGAATATTTACAAATTCATGTTGAAAGCGTTTTTTTTGAACCGAATACATACCCAATAACATGGCATATTTTGTTGTTTCATTTGCTTTACGATATTCTTGTAAAAACTTATCAAATTCTTCAAACAGACGCTTTGTTTCCGCATAAAATTTATCTTTTGATAACACGACCACAACATCTTCCACGCCTTTACGCAAACGCCCAACAGCTTGAACAATTTGAGTAACAGATGGCAATTTAATTAATGCCGATTCACATTTTGTTTGAAGCTCCATGCCTTCAATATACGCTCCAGTTACGATTAAAAAATCAACATTTTCAGGAAATTGCTCAGTACGAACAATTTCATCAGAAATCAGCTTCATTTCATCGGTTGCTTTGTCATGTGTTTTGCTAAAAATTGCTTTTGCTTTTCCTGGTATCCGTTGATTTATTTGAGCTTCAAGTTTTTGAGCGTCTGCAACGGTTTGCACAGCGATAAACATTTTCTTTCGACCAAAATATTTAACATGAGTTAACAGGTCTTTTTCAGTCGTGAAAATGATGTTGCCGACTTTTACATTTGATTTCACGCCAAGCACTTCTTTAAAGTGCTTTGTTCCATGTTTATAACTAAGCAGTGCCACTGGAGTAGCTGTAAGAAACAACGCTTGAATATTGTTATCGCCAATCCACTTTAAAAAGAATGAGCCATATTCTGCATACTTTTCAGCTGTGATTAAATTATGTGCTTCATCAAATACAAAATATTTGAATTGTGCTGATAAGTTTTTATTTTTGACCGCATTTTTCAAAGCTGCATACGTACATACTGTCACATTTTCGATTTGAAAAAAATCTTCGCTCAAGTTGTGTTTCTCTGCTGTGCCTTTAGCAATCAATTGATTTTGTATGGCCAAAAATGGTGCTGCTATCAATATCTCCTTAGGCTCACATTCCAATATATTAGCTAAAGGACCTGTGATGAACGTAGTTTTTCCTGTGTTAGTTCCGCCAACTACAAGTGAATAATGATTTTTGTTGAACAAATCTTTTTTTGTGATTCCCTTTTTTTTAGCAATTCCGCTGATAAATTGTTCTGTCATTTGATTAAATTCTCCAATCCTAATTCTATTAGTTTGATAATTGCTTCAGTTATGCTCATTTCATGCAAAGTGGCATAAGCTGTAATTTTTCCATACAATGTTTCTCCCACTCGAAAATTTAACCGATGTGGCTTCAATAGTTTTTTCATCTTATTTTCCCCTTCCTGTCATACGCTTATAAATGATATATACGTACCAATCAAAGAAGTAAGGTTCCTGTCATACATTCCTTAAAAAAATCTTTCTATACATTGTATTGAAAATAAATCTAATGTCAGGTTGGCTCAAAAATAAAGATTGAGAGCCCAATTTTGGTGCTTCATAATAGTAAAGTATTACCAAATATTAGGAGGAATAAAAATGAATTTATCAGATGAAAAAATTGAGAAATTATCAAAAGTGCTAAAAGACGTTACTTATGAATTGGAGCGACAAAATGATTTAAAGAAGAAAACTATACTCAGAAATGCAGCTGATGAAATACGACCATACGAGCCGAACATTGCATTAGTATTGGAGGAATTAGCGAAATGACGACACTTAAATATTCTGTGGTCATATTAGGAATCATTGCAGCTATTGGAATCGGGGCTTATCTCTTTTTTCAAAAAGAAATTGGCAATCCTGAAGAGTTAACGAGAGTTGCTGAAGAAATAAACGAGCATGGTGTTCAGGACAAACCTGAAAATAATGAAACCGAGGTTGAATTGGATATGACAGAATCCGAGGTGCAAACATACCTTCACCTTATGACCCACCAGCATGTGAAAGCTGACAAGAAATGGGGCGCTGTTGAAAGTTCACCGCAGAACATTAAAAACTTGCTGACCATCGTTAAGGCGAATCAAGACGCATACGAATACAATCAGTATTACATTGAAGTTTTAGAGCTCTGGTCGGAAGGAAATTTTAGCAATGCCGTATCAGTACATAACACCATTTGGAAATGGAAAGGCGGAACTGTTGGTCGAGCCACAGGATTGATGAGCGAAGATGAAAAAAGAAGATTTGTCGAGGAAAACTTCAGAAAATGAAAAAAAGACCTGCCTGTTGGCGGGTCTTTTATATTTGTCCAACTGGATATGCTATTTGTTGTCCGTCTAAATTAATTTCATATGGCTCTCCGCTATGAACTTTCTGAAGTAAATTGACCATTTCTACCGAGTATCTACTGACATTATTCATATAGACGTGATAATTGTTATTGCTGGCTCTTAAATCTATTCCAGTTTGAGCACGGACATTATAAATCAAAGCATAAGCACGAGTCCAATGCGCCCTTTCACTGTCAAATACCCTTCTGCTCATTTGAGTTGCAGTTAATGAAAATTGAGACGCTAATTGATTTGGGTCATTGATATGAGCAAAAGTTAACATTGGCCTTGTACTTTCAGTTCCCGCTTCTTCACCAGTAGTAAAAGAGCTTAAGAAATTATCTCTGTCTGTTAAATAGCGCAAACTTGCAATGTCTACTTCAAGATTTGTAATGGTATCGCTTTTGACTACGTTATAAACTGTTTCTTCAATTTGTTTGAGGAACTCAATATCAACAGAATCTTGATACAAAGCTTCATACAGCTTTTCATATGTGTTCAATTTAATGTAATTCAACCTAACTGATTCACCATTTCCAACTGAAATTGGCTTTTCTCTTGGTGGAGTTTCGGCAGAATTGATTTGCTCCCTTTTCCATTCTATAAACCACATGTTCTCAATCATTGGTTCCATATCAGAGTCAATGATTTGCTTAACATTGTACAAAATGGATTTAATATTTTCATCGTTTAAACTGTACCCAATGAAAACTATTGGGTGTTCCATAAAATACGTGAAAAGCTTAGCGATTAAGTAAATTTGTTTTTTGAAGAAGTTATCATAATCTTTTTGCTCAATAACGATACTGTCAAAGTCTTCAACTGAGCCATGAATTTTTAAAATATGCCCAATATCTGTTGATTTCTTCAAATTGATAACCTGTTGACCAACTATCGGTTCGTATTTAGGAAAGAGCGTTTCTAACAAATTATCGTAGTTGGTAGTAATAATTGCTTGAGGGCTCAACTTTTTAATTAAATCAATTTCTTCTTTCAGTTCATGTACTTCAGCGTCAAATTGCTCCATGAGTTCGATTAATATGCTTGAAATTTTGAATTTTAAATGAATATTTTTTGAAGGCGATTCAAAAAGAAATGGTGGAAATAAATCATCATCATCTTTATTTTTCCAAGCGTATGTACGGTAATAATCGACCAATTCAGAAGCAATCTTTGCATAGTTTCCATTATGTTCTTGAATATAAAATTGCAAAGGCATTTCTATTTCTGGATTCTCTTCTATTAGCTGTTCCAGCAATTTCCCCCAAGTTGGTGCATTAATATATCTTTGAGAAAAACCTGAGCCAATAAATAATATCGGTCTACTTTTCATATCACCAATATATTTTTTTAAATACTCCAGCGAATGGTCTAGGTACAAATCGTAATTCGACATAGCTCTTCCCTCCCGTACAATTAACAATAATTATATTTTATCATTGAGCAGGCTTATGTACTACAAATAATGGGATATATTTATTATTCGACAAAATTCGACAAGAGTGTAATCATGTGCTATGGTTTATATTAATTACTAAGAAGTCATTGAAGCTTCAACAATTACATAATAAACAAACTTAAAAAGGTGGAGTTTATTATGATTAACAGAACAATTTTTGGTGGACAGGTGTTTTACAGAATTGCTGATTTGGCGGAATTATTTGATGTGTCAGCATACAAAATGAGAAAAGCAATCAAGGAACAAAACATTAAGACTACTCGTCTTCCTGGTTTTGGTCGTTGTGTTTTTGTGCTGGAAGCAGATATTTCCAAAATCAACGTGTATGGCGAAATGAAAGTTTTGAAAACGGAATTTACGGCTGAACCTGTAAAAGAAACTAAGGTTGTTGAAATACCTAAAGCCAAACGGAAGTATAAAAAACGCAAGTCAGCTGCTAAAACTACGAAAAAAGCCGAAGTTGTTGAACTTCCAACGCCAGCAATTATTGAAGAACCAAAAATAGAGCATGCCCCACTCATAAAGCAGCTCAAAACATTGCGTATTCAATATGCCCAAAATTGTATATGTGATAAATACGATGAAATTTATGGCGCTTATTTTGATGAAAACATTCCTGATGATAAGTTCACCATTGAGCATGATGAAAAACTAAAAGAAATGCTGAAAATGCTGGAATCAGAATTAAAAGAACCTGTTTTAATTGAAGAGCTCAGTTTTTAATCAAAACTATAAACACGTCTGGTCATAGCACCAGGCGTTTGTTTACATTTCACATAAAACTATATGTTTAAAAATAAAACCGTAGCCAATGACGACTACGGTTGATTACCGTTTGCAATTTGATTTGAACTGATTTGATTTGATACATGTTGTTCTCGATATCTGCGTTTTATTCTTTCAATTATATTTTTATAACTGTCGCTTAAAGCTTCTTTATCTCCGACTTGAGGCTCTTCTTCGCCTAACTGCCTATCATAAATGTCTTCAATATTATTAAATTCATCAGCAATTTCTTTTTCTAACAAATGATAAATTTCAAAAAGAAGCGGTCTTACATATTCCACATAGTTATCACGAATTAATTTGTAGCCATTGTGATTATCCCAAACAAGTATTCTGTATGTTCCATCACGCAACAATATTTTATTGTATGTTTGGAACTTTATTTCATTGTCCTTTTGAATATTTTCTTGTTTAATTTTGTTTAATTCAAAAGTTTGATTTTCTTTTATAGCTTTTGTCTGCACCAAATATGTTATCCATCCACCAATCAACACACCCACAAGTGGTAATGCCATATTCATTACATCTGACCATGCCATAATTTTCATCTCCTTCTTTTTCCATATTATCTTATTGCTATCGTTCAGTAAACGTTGTTCTACATCATTTTAAATATCATACTCACAATACACAAAACGACCCCACTGGACATGCAGCATGGTCGTTTAAATGATTAATGGTGTGTATTTAATAAAAAAATATAAAATTACAGCTATCACCTTACATTTCTTCTACTTTCAATATAGTAGTATCAGGAGGAATGATAACAATGAATAATTATTATGTGTATGCCCATAAAATACCTTTACAGGGTGATATTTTCTACATTGGGTCGAATTATCGTGCAGGAAATTTCAGACGAGCATATGGATTAAATAGTCGTCCTGAAAAATGGAAACAAGAAGTGAAAAGACACAATAATTTATATGATGTTGAAATTCTTGCAGTTTTCGATAATCGACAAGATGCTTTGAAATATGAATTAAAAATGATGAAGTATTATCAAGAAAACAAAAATTGGTGTTGGTGTAACGGGGAAAATCGAAGCGATGAAACCATTTGGCTTTTAAGAAATAGCTCTGTATGCAGGAAAATCTTAAGTGTTAAAAATGACAAACAACAAATTTTTGATTCCATTCGATTCGCTAGTAAAGAATTAAATATCCCCCGCTCTACCATTCATCATTATATAAATACAGGTAAAAAGCATCCAGCTGGTTACTATTTTAAATATTTTTCGTAAAACTATTGAAGTGTACAGGTCAAACGTATATAATAACAAAGGTAGAAGTACCGTAAGTGTTGTTATATCAACGTTTACCTCGATTCCTTAGCTCAGCTGGGAGAGCGCTACCTTGACAGGGTAGAGGTCGCTGGTTCGAGCCCAGTAGGAATCATTGGACCTTAGAGTCCGCAGCAGATTTTAGGAACGAAGTCTGCTAAGAAAAAAGCCGTCACCTTCGGGTGTCGGCTTTTTTATGTGAATTTATAAGCTGTACAAAAACCCCCGAAAGTGCAGAATTTGCACTTTCGGGGGTCTGTTTATGCTTCGGAAGCTTTCGGTTCTTTTGGTTCTTTTTTATCACGCGAGATCCATTGGATAATGAACAACACGATAAAGACTCCGGCACCGATTGTATCTGACAATCCTTCAGGATAAATCAATGCGATACCCGTTACAAATGTGATGATGCGTTCATACCAGTGAAGTTTGCGGTACCAATACCCGATCAAACCGGCACCGATGGCAATCATTCCCGTAATGGCGGTAATCAGCACCCATATGAGTTCGGGCCAGGTCGTATCAATCATCAACAGCGAAGGTGACAGCACGAACATATACGGAATGATGAACGCGGCGATGGCCAGTTTGGCAGCATTGAAACCGGTCCGTATAGGCTCCCCACCCGAAATACCGGAGGCAGCGAATGCGGCCAGCGCTACCGGCGGGGTTATATCGGCGATGATCCCGAAATAGAATACGAATAGATGGGCAGACAAGGCTACTACCAGCGGAGTCGCTGCCCCTTCCGGATATTCAAGCATCAGCAAGGTGATGATGGCTGGAGCCGCAATTGTAGATGTGATAACATAGTTTGCCGTTGTCGGCGAACCCATACCAAGAACAATTGCTGCCAACATTGTAAAGAACAGGGTCAATAGAACGTTTCCGCCTGACGCAGACACCAGACCGTTAGCGAGGCTTAAACCTAATCCGGTTTTCACCACTACACCAACGATAATACCTGCGGCAGCAGTAGCAGCAGCTACTGCAAGGGCAGTGCGGGCACCATTAACCAATGCATGAATCATGTCTTTAAAGTTGAGACGCGTTTCTTTATTGAAAGAACTGACGACGATCGTCAGGACAATTCCCCATAAAGCAGCTTGCATGGTGGGAATCCCGATTAACAGGAACACGATAATTGCCAAAATTGGTGTCAGCAAATAGATTTTTTTCAAAACTTCTTTGCGATTCGGCATTTCTTCCGGGGACAGTCCTTTCAGACCGATCCGCTTCGCTTCAAAATGCGTCATGATCCAGACACCCGTGAAATAGAGAAGTGCAGGAATCGCTGCCGCTTTGGCAATTTCCCAGTAAGTGACGCCACCGATAAATTCAACCATCAGGAAAGCTGCAGCCCCCATGATCGGCGGCATTAATTGTCCGCCTGTCGATGCGGCAGCTTCAACGCCCCCGGCAAATTCCTTTTTATAGCCCAGTTTTTTCATCATTGGGATCGTATAGGAACCGGAAGTTACAACGTTTGCCACCGAGCTCCCGGAAATAGTTCCCTGCAGGGCACTGGAGAAGATCGCCACTTTTGCAGGTCCACCGGTCAAATTACCGGCAAGTGAAACTGCCAGATCATTGAAGTATTGCCCGACCCCGGTCTTCACAAGGAAGGAGCCGAAGAGCAGGAATGTAAAGATGAACGTCGAGGAAACTCCGATCGGCGTTCCGAGAATTCCGTCTGTTGTGAAGAACATCAATTGAATCAGGGAATCCAGATCCTGTCCTCTATGCCGCAAAAACCCAGGGAAAATAGGTCCGAAAAATGCATAAGTCAGGAATAATGTGGCAATTACTGTAATTGGCATACCCACAGCTCTTCGTGTAGCTTCCAATGTCAATAGAACTGCCAGAATGCCGACGAACAAGTCCATTTCAGTAACGCGACCGATACGGAATACCAAGTCATCATACATAATAGGCCAGTAAGCCCCGACACCAATGGATAATAATGCCAAAATATAGTCATACCAAGCGACTTTATGCCGCTGCCCTTTGCGTTTTCGCAACGGGAACAGGATATAGATTAGCGAAAGGGCGAACCCTAAGTGGATCGATCTTTGGATATACGCAGTGTATTGGCCAAAAATCGCAGTATACAACTGAAACAGCGCAAACGCCAATAATCCGTAAAATACAACGTGCTTCATCATACCGGATAAATCACGGGTATTGGATTCCGGATCATATTTTTGCAGAATTTCCTTCTGTTTCTCTTCAGAAACGTATGTATCATCATCTTCCGGCGGCATTTTCTTCTCTTTCCGGTCTTCCGGCGGTAGTTTATTGCTCATCAATATTCACTCCTTTTAGTTGCTGGAAAAGTGACAGCCGCTGAATACGAAACGTATACGTTTTGCCTCTGACGAGTGCCTTTTTCAGATTATATTCTTCACCATTCTTCATCAGGTAAAGGCTGGCATCAACATCGCCGATCAATATACGGAATTCCGGCAAACGCCTGTCCATATTCTTGATGAAATACTTACCGTCTTTTTCGACAAATACCTCTCCTTCTCCTGCATTGGAAGGCATTCCAACATTAAAATCTTCATATTCCAATTCGACCATTTTCAATCTATCGTCAGGCAGAACTTCATAACTTTCGATTACATCAGACAAATGGATGGAATGAGTATATTTTATCTTAAAATAGTTTTGAGTCAATAGTGAATAAGCAGTAAGGGCATTTGTGTCGCTGTCAATAAACACGAAACTTCTTTGAAGTGGGATTAGTGCTAGTGCGGAGCTGATTAAGATGAGGGTTATCAGAATCAGAAGAAAACGCTGCTTGAATTTCGTTCGCATAAACTAGTCTCCTCCATTGTACAAAACAAATAACGACGATAAAGCTTACGCTTTATCGTCAGTTATCCAAAAGTATTTGATTAGTTTACTTCATCAAAATATCTTTGTGCGCCTGGGTGGATATCGATTCCGATTCCGTCAAGAGCCGTTTCAGCCTTGATGAATTCAGCTTTTGCGTGTTGAATCTGATCCGTATTTTCATAGATGGCTTTTGTAATGTCGTAAACAAGATCTTCTGACAGATCGTTTTGTGCAACAAGCATAGCGAGTACGGAAACAGTCGGAACTTCTTCCGTCAAACCATAGATGCCTGATGGCACTGTATCGTGTGCGTAATAAGGATATTTTTCAATCAGTTCCTCAGCTTTATCCTGTTCAACAGGAACGATTACTACATCAGAAGTAGCACCTAAACTTTCAACAGCCCCCGTCGGCGTACCTGCTGTGATGAAAGCAGCGTCGATTTGGCCTGATTGAAGGCTTTCCTGTGATTCTCCGAAGTCAAGGTTCTGAGCATTGATATCGTCCATCGTCATCCCGTGGATTTCCAACAATTGTTCAGCATTGATAAAAGTACCTGACCCAGGTGCCCCAACAGAAATCGATTTCCCGGCAAGGTCATCATAAGAAGTGATGCCTGAACCTTCAACTGTTACCAATTGGATTGTTTCCGGATACAGTGCGCCGATTGCCGAAACAGTATCGATCACTTCACCTTCAAACATGTTTGAACCTTCTGAAGCATAGAAAGCAGTATCCGTCTGAACGAATGCAATTTCCGCTGAGCCGTCAGCCAGTGCCGTCATATTTGCTGCAGATGCCTGAGAAACTTCAGCTGTAGTATCAAGTCCAGTTTCATTTTCAATGATGGTGGCCATTGCGCCGCCAAGTGGATAATAAGTTCCCGTCGTTCCACCAGTCAAAATACTGATAAATTCCGGATCTTCTGCTCCGCCGTTTTCGCCGTTTTCGCCGTTTTCCCCTGTGTCTGCAGTGTCGTCACCACATCCAGCTAGAAATACCGAACCAGCAAGTGCAACACTCGCAAACAAACCGAATTTCTTATTCAACATAATTTGACCTCCTCTTATTAAAATTTTTTACATGTTCCTTACATTATAATACCATGACTTTGTATCCAATTGTCAATCAAAATAAGATTTCGTAACCGTTTTCATAGGGAACCTGTAACGGTTTCAGGTGTCTGTGCCCTCCACATGCATTTCAGGAGCAGTTTCTTCCGGCGAAATGTCCTTAAAGCCCTTCCCTTTCTCTTCCAAATCTCGTTGCCGATGTGCAATCCTTGCGCTGGCACAGGCTGCAATACTGGCTACCAGATCATCCAAAAAAGTATGAACCTGGCTGCCTGCTTTTGTATCCAGATCATGGATAACACCGATTTTATTGCGGTCCAGATGTCCGAATGTGGTAACGGCGATACTGCCATAGGTTAAAACAGCTCCCAGCCCGATCATTTCATCAACGCCGAACAACCCTTCATCCGTATCGACAATTTGCTGCAATGGTGCCGAAAGTTTTCCCTGCTCCGCCAGAACATCCAGTTCCACCCCGACCAGCAGGGCGTGCTGCATTTCTCTTTTCTGCAAAACACTTTCCACTGATTCTATGCAATGCGCTATTTGCAGCCCTTCATTGAATGGTTCCTGCATTTCAAAAACGATTTCAGCAATTTCTTCAATGGAGACTCCGCGTCTTTCCAGCGCCTCATGCGCAGCTTTCGTTACCGAGTCCGAATGTACTCTGACTTCCTTGCCATCGATTCCTTTCATGTCAAAAACCCCTCTCTCTATTTGTGATAACTACTCCTTCATTATACCTTGCAGGCTGAATATGATACAATTTTTATACAAAACTTGCCGAGGAGGTATCATCATGAATCAAGGGAAAGTAGAAGACTTAACGATTTTTAGTGAAGCATTGCAGGAAGACATGCAATTGCTTGTTCACCTTCCTTTTAATTATTCACCCTTATACAAATACAGTATTGTCATCGCATCCGACGGCAAAGATTATTTCCAGTTGGGCAGAGTGCCCCGTGTAGTTGACGAATTGCTCGAAAACCGTGAAATTGAGAACATCATTTTTGTGGGCGTACCATATAAAAGCGTTGAGGACAGAAACAATAAATATGAACCATCCGGCTCTCAGCACGCAGCTTATCTGAGATTCCTGGCACATGAGCTTGTGCCATTTATAGATGAGAAATATCCTACCTATCAGGTGGGCATGGGCCGGACGTTGATCGGTGATTCGCTCGCCGCAACCGTCAGTTTGATGGCCGCTTTGAAATACCCGAATATTTTCGGACGCGTTATCCTGCAGTCACCGAAAGTTGACTCCAAAATGTTGGAAACCGTTTCCAATTTCAATTCCGCCCATGCTTTTACCGTCTATCATGTAATTGGCAAAGGCGAAACGGAAGTCAAATTGACTTCCGGCGAGACAGCGGATTTCCTGGAACCCAACCGGGAACTGCATCAACAGCTCAAGGATAAATCTTTCCCGCTATTTTATGAAGAATTCGATGGCGATCACACCTGGAAATATTGGCAGCCGGATTTGAAGCGCGCCTTGATCCAAAATTTTGGCGTTTAAGCTGAATTCGCAATTTATCTCATTCTTTTGTTATACTGTAATAAGTTAAGATTTATATTTTACGAGGAGGCATATTTATGAAATACGGTGTTGCAGCATTTCCGTCAAAACAATTACAGGACATCGCCAATTCTTACCGCAAACGTTATGATCCTCATTATGAGTTGATTACACCTCATATCACGTTAAAGGATGAGTTCGAAGCGAATGGCGCAGAAATCAAAGATATCGTGGAAGAAATGGCGAAAATCGCTAAACGCCAAAAGCCTTTCAAACTTCACGCGACACGCGTAAGTTCATTTTCACCCGTGACCAATACACTTTATTTTAAAGTTGAACCTGTACAAGAAATTCTGGACCTGCACGAGGATCTGCATTCTGATTTCTTCGGTGGCATGCCGGATTATTCCTTTGTTCCACATATCACGATTGCCCAAAAATTATCTGATTCCGAGCATTCCGATATTTTCGGCCAATTAAAAATGGCGGGCATCGATCATGAAGAAACAATCGACCGCATCCACCTTCTTTATAAACTGGACGATGGTTCCTGGACAGTCTACGACACATTCCGTTTGACTGGAGATGAGCAATAATTGCAGAAAGTAAAAATAGCTGAAAACGAACTCGAAAAAGAACAGGCCTTTGATATTCGCAGAAAAGTTTTTGTCGATGAACAGCAAGTGCCTCTTCATATCGAAATGGACGAGTACGACAGTACCGCCACACATTTTGTCGGCTACAATCTTCAGCAGCCTATCGCTGCCGGACGCATCCGCGAAATTGAAAGTGGCATCGGCAAAGTCGAACGCGTTTCAGTTTTGCCCGAATTCCGCGGACAGCACGTCGGTGTCCTGATGATGGAAGCGATGGAGTCATATGCACGCACAGCAGGCATGTCGACGTTAAAACTGAACTCGCAGTCATACGCGATCCCTTTTTATGAAAAATTAAACTACACCGTGACTTCTCCGGAATTCCTCGATGCAGGAATACCGCATAGAACAATGGAAAAGAATTTGCACGCATAGAAAATCCAGCCTTCAAAATTTGAGGGCTGGATTTTTTTGGTTTCAATTGGGAAATACGATCTTCATTTTGCAGCAGCTTTTTAAAGTACATGATACCCGCTGTCGACGTGGATGGTTTCGCCAGTAATTCCGCGTGACATATCGCTGAACAGGAAGACGGCCGTGTCTCCGACTTCTTCCGGTGTCGTATTGCGGTGAAGCGGCGCTTTTTCTTCGATTTCACGAAGAATCGAATTGAAATCGCTGACTCCTTTAGAAGACAGAGTTCTGATCGGTCCTGAAGAGATTGAATTGACACGGATGCCCAGTTTGCCAAGATCCGCAGCCAGATAGCGCACAGACATTTCCAGTGCCGCTTTTGCAACGCCCATGACGTTATAATTCGGCATGACGCGCTCTCCCCCGATATAAGTCAAAGCGACGATGCTTCCGCCTTCTGACATCAACGGTTTGGCATGCTTCGAAATAATCGTCAGTGAATAAGAACTGATATTTTGTGCCAACAAATAGCCTTCACGTGAAGTTTCGGAAAAATCGCCTGCCAGCTCTTCCGTCTTAGCGAAAGCGATGCAATGCGCCAAACCGTCGATTTTGCCGGCTTGATCCTTGATTGCGGCGAAACATTTTTCCACATCTTCGTCACTCGTCACGTCGCACGGAAGAATCGTTTCGTGCTTGCCGTCAAGGGTTGCCACCAGATCGCGCACAGATTTCTCAAAACGCTCTCCGGCATATGTAAAAATAAGGTTCGCTCCCGATTGGTCCAGTGCCCGCGCAATTCCCCACGCGATGCTGCGTTTATTGGCCACGCCCATAATTACGAATGTCTTGCCTTTTAATGAAATCGACATTGTCATTCCTCCTGAAATTCTAATTATTACCTGGTACTAATATTACATCATAAAAAAGAAAAGTGCAATTTGCACTCTTCTAGAGGTTACTCAGGAATGTAGTTGCCAGACCCAAATAGATTAATATGGAAATGATATCATTCAACGTCGTGATGAACGGACCGGAGGCTACGGCAGGGTCAATTTTCAAACGGTGGATCAATAACGGAATAAACGATCCGGCGAGAGTGGACACAAAAATGGAGCCCGCAACCGCAGTTCCGACCAGCAACCCGATGAGCAATTCACCTTTCCAAAAATAAACCAAGCCGACCACGACAATGCCGCAAACAAGGCCTGTTATCAGACCGGTGCCGGCTTCACGATAAAGGAGCTTCATCTTGCTCTGCTCTTCAATATCGCCCGTGGCAATCCCGCGAACCGCTACCGCCAGCGCCTGTGTGCCGCTGTTCCCTGCCATGCCGGCAATCAGCGGAATGAATACCGCAAGCAGCGCCACCTGGTCCAATGTGGATTCGAACATGCCCATCAAGTTCGCTGTGAGCATACCGAGAAATGTCAGCAAAATCAACCACGGCAGCCTTTTTTTCGCAGCACTGAGAGGCCCTTTATCAAAATTATCCATATCCGACACAGCGGCCAGTTTGGAATAATCATCTGAAGCTTCTTCATCCAGAACATCGATAATATCATCCACGGTGATGATGCCGAGCAGGTGGCCCTGAAAATCAACGACCGGCATCGCCAGGAAATCATAATCCTTGATCATGCGTGCCACTTCTTCCTGATCTTCCCCTACCGATACACTGACAACCCGGTCATTCATGATCGATTCGATTAAAGTGTCTTCCTCCGCAATGATCAAATCACGCAAAGTGACAATTCCGGCAAGCTTTTTTCCTTCATCGATGACAAAGACATAATAGATGGTTTCGGCATCAGGTGCGGCATTCCTGAGGATATTCATTGCGGAACGGACCGTGGAATTTTTTGGGATGGCCACGAATTCGGTCGTCATGATCGAACCCGCTGTATATTCTTCGTAATGCAGAAGGTCTTTGATTTCCTGTGCTGCCTCTTTCGGCATAATCGTGAGATAGCTCGCAACCTGGTCTTTGCTCAAATTATTCAATACATCGACGGCATCATCCCGGTACATAAAGGACAGGAGATCTGCGGCATACATGGCATTCATTTCTTTGAAGAGGTCTTCGTATTCATCATCATCCAATTCGATCGCTTCGAAAATGTCCGCCATTTCTTTCGGAGAGAGATACTCATAAAGCTGCTGACGGATATCCGCCTCAGCTTTTTCGTAGAATTCAGCCTGATCGTAGGGATGATGGGACAGGAAATCTTCCCGGAACTCCTCCACTTGTCCTTGTTCCAGCAATTGCAAAAGCATGTCTTCATTTAATTCTTCATCGCGCATCAATTTTTCTTCCATCATCCCGGCTTCCTCCTTTCGATTTTGCAGTACGCCACTTTGGCAGTCACTGCGTTACACTTATAATAGCAAGTATATCAATTTAGTATATGAGGTGCTTATCATGAAATATGACATAATCGGCGACATTCATGGCTGTTTCGACGAGCTCATGGAATTGCTCGAAAAACTGGGCTATCGTTATGACAACGGTATTCACCGCCATCCCGAAGGCAGGCAACCTGCATTTGTCGGCGACGCCATGGACCGTGGCCCCGATTCATTGGCGGTATTGGCATTATTATTCACCCGGCAGGATCAGGGCATTCTATTTTATTCCCCTGGAAACCATTGCGATAAACTTTATCGGTTTATGAAAGGGCATTCGGTGGAGCTCGTACACGGACTGGAAGTCACGGTCGCAGAATGGCAGGCTCTGCCGAAAAAGGAACAGCAGGAATTCCGCAAAAGATATATTCGATTTTACGAAGAACTGCCCCAGTATCAGGTGCTGCGGGACGATCTGATCGTCGCCCACGCTGGACTGAAAAAGGAAATGATCGGCGAGCCTTTGAGCAGAAAGATTGCCGTATTCACGCTTTACGGCGACCGCACAGGGAATTTCCATGCCGACGGTCGGCCGGTGAGACGCGATTGGGCGAAATCCTACCGGGGCGAACCGTGGGTCGTTTATGGCCACACCCCAACCGAAGAACCTTACATCATCAACCGAACGGTGAATATTGATACCGGCTGTGTTTTCGGCGGATCATTGACGGCATTCCGTTTTCCCGAAAAAGAATTGGTTTCAGTGCCAGCAAAACAGCCCTATCAGCCGGAACGTTTCCACCGGTTCACCTGATCAGTGCAGCCATATCTTCACGGTTCGGCGATTCGAAGCTGAGCGCTCGACCGGTAACGGGATGAATCATTTCAAGCTTGCGGCAATGAAGTGCCTGGCGGCGGATCATTTCCCGCGTTCCACCGTAAAGATCATCTCCAATGAGCGGCTGTCCGATATGCGCCAGATGAACCCGTATTTGGTGTGTGCGGCCGGTGTTCAGCTTTAACTCGACATGGCTGAAGTTGGCGTATGCCTTAAGCAGCTTGACTTCGGTTTCTGCAAATTGGCCATCTTCCCGAACTTCTCGTTCGATAATACTGGAATTTTTTCTGCCGATCGGCGCAGTAATCGTAAACTCTTCCTGCTCCATGAGGCCGTGGACAAATGCATCATAACGCCTGGACATCTTCTTCTCCTGCTGTTGAACGGAGAGCATATGGTGGATATGCCGATTTTTGGCGATGCAGACCAGTCCGCTCGTATCGCGGTCAAGCCTCGTCACGATATGCAAAGTGGCCGGTATCCGGTGACTTTCAAAATGGCCGGCAACCAAATTCGCCAGGCTGCCCAGCGGATGTTCACGCGACGGAATCGTATTTTGCAAAGGAGGCTTATCGACAATCAGCAAGGCCTCGTCTTCATAGACGATCTGCAAGTCCCCGTTTTCCGCCTGCAATCCTTTGCCAAGCTCTTCCAACGGAAAAACAACGGTCACAGCATCCCCGACTTCAAGAGGATGCCTGACCGTCACTTCGTTGCCGTTCACCAGTATTTGCCCGCCGCCATATTTTACAGAAGCAAGAGTTCGCTTAGAGATCCCCCAGGACTGCAGGGCTTCACGCAATAACCCTTTGGCGTCGGCAGTATAATTCAATTCAAATGGCTTCATCGGTACTCCTCGCTGTCGATAAAGGAATCGTGGACCCTTCTCCAAAACGGGAATGGGCGGAAACGAGCGAATCTGACTTTTTCTTCAGCTACCCGATATTCAATGGACCGCACATCTTTATGAAGCAATTGAAGATGGTCAACTGTTACCATAAAATCCGGTGCTTTCACCGGGCGCAGCACGCAACGGTGATGGGCCGGCAGCACCAGCGGAGCACCGACTGTCCGGAAAACCCGGTTATTGATCGATGCCATTTCGGTCAATTGCATCGCTTCCAACGACGGATGGATGATTGCGCCGCCAAGCGCTTTGTTATAAGCCGTGCTTCCCGACGGTGTAGACATGCAGAGACCGTCGCCGCGGAAGCGTTCAAAATGATCTTCATTTAAAATGACGTCCATGACGAGCGTCACGTCAGGAGATTTCACGGTCGATTCATTCATTGCCAGATAAACAGCAGGCTCTTCTTTATTTTGATAATGAATACTGGTTTCAAGCAATGGATATTCAATCACTTCATATTCTTTTTTAGCAATCGACAGCACCAGTTTTTCAATCTCAATCGGCTTCCAATCTGCGTAAAATCCAAGATGGCCTGTATGTATTCCGACAAAAGCAACTGACGATAATTGGTCACTGTATTTATGGAAAGCGTGCAGCATCGTTCCGTCTCCACCGATCGACAGGACGATATCCGGCTGGTCCTCTTCCCATTCCATGCCAAAGTCTTCCAGATAAGCGCGTGCTTTAGCCATTAAATCATTCGACAGATCATCACTTCTGGATATTATGAAATATTTCATCTCTCTTTTCTCCTTCCATCTTCGTTTCTCGGAAAATGAGTGCCTGGTGATTCTTTGAATTCCGTAAAATAGGCCTGTGCTTCCTGAATTTCATCCCGAATCTGTGACATCTCTTCATCCAGTTGGAATGCTGCTTCTGCTGCCCGCTGCAATCTCAGTTTGATTTCATCGGGAAAAACGCCTTTGTATTTATAATTCAATGAATGCTCGATGGATGCCCAAAAATTCATCGCCAAAGTCCGGATCTGAATTTCCGCCAGTATCAGCTGTTCCCCGCTGATGGTCTGAACGGGGTACTCAACAATAACGTGATACGACCGGTAGCCGCTCTGCTTCTCACGGGAAATATAATCTTTTTCTTCCACAATGCGCAGGTCTTTTCGTTTCCGCAGCAATTCGACCACTGTTTCAATATCCCCGACAAATTGGCACATCATCCGGATGCCGGCAATGTCCTGCAGTTCCGTAGCCAGCTCGATGGAAGGCTCGAAAGGAATCCCTTTTTCAAGCGACTTATCATAAATGCTCGCAATTGGTTTGACCCTGCCGGTAACAAACTCAATCGGGGAGTTGATATTATCGGTTTCGTATTGTCTTCGCATACCTTTGAATTTGATTTTCAGTTCATCGACAGCCTGTTTATAAGGCGCTAAAAATCGATCCCATTGTCCCATAACCGGTTCCCCGCTTTCGTATCTATACTCTCTTGTATTGTTCTATTATAGAATGTATTTAATATCAGCTGATATTCCGCAAAACAGCTTCGAAGACATTAGCCGAAGCTCGCGAGGCTAAGTCTTTGCGACGAAGCAGCGTAGCGATGCAGGAGCACTATGCGGATCTCGGCACTTCGTCGAAACGACGTTGGAAAGCCAACGCCGTTTCTGTCTCTGCATCGCTTCGCTAGCTTCGAGACATTTAAAAGCGTTGCTCCCCATGGCGTCTTCGCTGTTTTGCTCCATATCTTAGAGACTCTCTCTGCCAAAGTTAGTCACCCAGCGCTGGCGCGGCCAGTCCAAAGCGCCGAAGCGTTTTTAAAAGCTAGCTAGTAAATTCAACTTATCTAGTCATATTTTAACACAGCGCTGCGATTCGTTGCAGTTTGACTCGAATTATCACATAATAAAATAGAGTGAGGTGCAGATGATGACCAAAGAACTGGAAATTGAATTTAAGAATTTATTGACCAAAGAAGAATATTTGAAATTGATTGGCCGCTTCGGCTATTCTGCTGAGGACGCTCAAACTCAAGTGAATCATTATTTTGATACAGCGGATTTTAAATTACGCGATCGCCGTTCGGCACTCCGAATCCGGCAAAAGGCTGATACATATGAATGTACGCTGAAAACACCGGCGGACAATGGCTTTTATGAAATTACCGACCAACTTCAGCTGCCACAAGTCGAAGAGATAGTTGAAAAACGCGGATTTTCCGCCCCGGAAGTTACGAAAGCCTTGAAGGAAATGGGACTTGAAGCGGAAACGCTGGAGCCCCTTGGCAGCCTGACTACTCACCGGATCGAATTCCCCTATGAATCCGGCCTGCTGGTGCTCGACCATTCGGAGTATTTGGGTACCGCGGATTTTGAAATTGAATACGAAGTTACCGATTTTGAAGCTGGGAAGCAGCGATTTCAAGCGATCTTGCGCGATTTCGGAATTCCAGTCCGCAGCACCGATAAAAAAATTGCCCGTTTCATGAAAGCCGCTAAAAAGCAGGCCCATTCGAATAAAATTATCGAATAAAAGCATTTATCAGCCATTATTTCCCATCCGACCATTCGATTTATTTGAGATATTCTCTAAGCGTTGTTAGAATGAATTTACAGCTACAGCAAAGGAGACATATTGATGACTGGAAAACCTATTATTCCGTATGAAGAAATTGGTGCGGAACGCCTGTCCCTCTTAGTGGACGCATTTTATGCCCGCGTCGCTATGCATCCAAAGCTTAAGCCTATTTTTCCTGATGATTTATCGGAAACCGCTAGAAAGCAAAAGCAATTTATGACTCAATATCTTGGTGGACCTAACATATACTCAGAAGAGCACGGACATCCCAGACTTAAAGCAAGACACAACCCCTTTCCGATTACACCTGAGCGGGCCCAAGCCTGGCTTGAATGTATGAGTGAAGCAATGGATGAAATCGGATTGACCGGGAAATTCCGTGACACCTTCTATAACCGGCTTGTAATGACTGCACATCATATGGTCAATGCACCGGACAGTGAGGAGGAAATGGTGTGAATAGCCTGGACCTGGCAAAACAGATTTATGACAGCCCGAACCCGGTAAAGCCCATGGAACTCTATATATTTCTTGACCCATTGAACATGGAATGCTGGGAACTGCAATCCGTCATGAGGAAGCTCCAGATTGAATACGGCCATTATTTTTCGATGCGTGTTGTGCTCAGTACCAAATTGTTCAATTTGAACAGCCAGCAAAAAACCTCGTCGATCGCTACCGACAATCTGACGCATCCAGTATTGGCCTCAGTTGCGGTCAAAGCAGCCGAGCTGCAGGGCAAGCGTGCAGGCAATCAATTCCTGCATAAACTGCAGGAGCAGCTGTTCCTGCAGACAAAAGATGTTTCTTCCTACCAGGTACTACTCGAAATTGCACAAGATGCCAATCTCGATCAGGAAGAATTCGAAAAAGATTTCCATTCCGTCCATACGGCAAAAGCATTTCAATGCGATTTGCAGATTACGCGGGAAATGGAAATCACGGAAGTTCCGAGCATCGTCTTTTTCAATGAATGCATCGAAGACGAAGGTGTTAAGATTTCCGGACTGCATTCATACGATACCTATCTGACTATCCTTCAGGAAATGCTCGGCAGGGACACCTTAAACAGACAGGCCCCACCACCGCTTGAAGAACTGTTTACCAAGTACACAACGATCGCGACAAGAGAGATCGCGTCCATATACAATATCTCGCAGGAAACTGCTGAACGAGAAATGAAGAAACAGATGCTGCAGCAAAAAGTTGAACGCATCTGTTTGCCGGATGAAACATTATGGAAAGTAAAATAAGCACGGCGCCGATTGGCGCCGTGCTTATTTATATTCGAAAAGCTCAGCCCCGCCAAGCGCCAAATTTTGGACAAAGAAAAACGCCTGCCACGTCCGGCAGGCGTTTTTCATATACAAAGGGGATGGGAGAAATGTTCACGCTCAAACAAAGGGGTGTATGTTTGTATGTGATTTATTTCACAAGACTAACTTTATCACGGAATAATTGTTTATGCAATAATTCACAAACGAATTCACAAATTTGTCATAATGGTAACCAACCGGAAATGTTTTTAATTATATTAGAATAACTAAAAAGAACAGGCTCAGAATTAATGAGCCTGTTCTTGCCATTTTTATTTGTTCAGCAATAATTTCTCGAGTTCGGTTAATTTTTGTTCAAATACTTTGCAGGCCTCTTCCACTGGCGAAGATGATGTCATATCGACCCCCGCTTTTTTCAGAACCTCGATCGGATAATCAGAGCTTCCCGCTTTCAGGAATTCATTGATGAAGCGATCGACTGCCGGCTGTCCTTCTTCTAAAATACCTTTGCTTAACGCTGTGGCCGCACTGAAGCCGGTGGCGTATTGGAAAACGTAATAATTATAGTAGAAGTGAGGAATTCGCGCCCATTCCATACCGATTTCCTCATCCACTGCCACGTCTTCACCAAAGTATTTTTTGTTCAGCTCGTAATACACTTCGGTCAGGCGTTCCGCTGTCAGCGCTTCGCCTTCCTGATCCATCTTGTGGATTTTATGTTCAAATTCCGCAAACATTGTCTGACGGAATACTGTACCACGGAAACCGTCGAGCCAATGATTCAACAAGTAAATCCGCTCCTGGTCATCTTCGGCATTTTTCACCATATACTCGTTCAGCAGAGCTTCGTTCGTCGTCGATGCCACTTCAGCAACGAAGATGGAGTAATCACCATACACATAAGGCTGTGAAGCGCGCGTGTAATGGCTATGGACACTGTGGCCGAATTCATGGGCCAGCGTGTAAAGGTTATCGACATTGTCCTGCCAGTTCATCAGGATATATGGATTTGTGCCATATGCGCCGGAGGAATACGCACCGCTCCGCTTCCCTTTGTTCTCCAAAACGTCCACCCAGCGATTTTGAATGCCTTCTTCAACAATACCCGTATACTCTTCACCAAGCGCAGCCAGGCCTTTCAGCATGATGTCCGTCGCTTTTTCGTAAGGGATCTCCATCTTCACTTCTTTCACCAGGGGTGTATGCATATCCCACATATGAACTTTATCGATGCCGAGCACTTCTTTGCGAAGCGCCGCGTAGCGATGCAATAAATGCAGGTTATTGTTAACCGTCTCCACTAGATTATCGTAGACAGTTTCCGGAATGTGATCATCCGATAATGCGGCGTGCCTGGCCGAATCATATTTGCGGACGCGTGCATTGACATTATCGCGTTTGACCGTTCCGGCCAAAGTGGAAGCAAACGTATTCAGGAATTTCCCGTAAGTTGCATAGACCGCTTTGAAGGCATCTTCCCGCACACGGCGGTCCTTGCTTTCCAGAAAGCGGATGTAATTGCCGTGCGTAATCTGCACGCTTTCACCGTTCTCATCTTTGATTTCTGGAAATTCCAGATCCGCATTATTCAGCATGCCGAACGTTTCAGACGAAGCACTGACGACTTCCGATAATTGCGCAAGCAGGGATTCCTGTTCGGCCGGCAATACATGCGGCCGCATGGCGTTCAACTCGTCCAGCGCATGCTTGTATAGTTTCAGTCCTTCATGGTTGTTGACATAGCCATTCAGCACTTCTTCATCAAGCTCCAGGATTTCCGGTGTCAAAAATGATAAGCCCGCTGCTATCTTGGCGTATAGAGCTTTGACCCGGCTGTCGAAAGCCTGGTATTTTGCATTGGTGGTGTCCTGATCATATCTCATATGGGAATATGTATATAATCTTCTAAGCCTCTCCGACAATTCATCTTTGAATGTCAGTACTTCAAAAAGGGACTCTGCCCCTTCTTTCAATTTGCCTTCATACGAACCAGCTTTATCAGCCATAGCTGCTACTTCCTTGAATTCGTTTTCCCACGCTTCATCGGTTGGGAAGATATCATCGAGCTTCCATGTCAATTCTGTTGGAACCTCTTCACGCTTTAATATTTTATTTGTCATTTTCCAATTCCTCCTTAGTTCTTCTCTTTCGGGAGTCGAACTTGTTTTTATTTTCTCAATTTTCGTACGCTTTTGCAATAGATATCATACAATCCATCGATTTGCATGTCCGAGTCGTTTTTCAGATCTGACATTTCGCCAATAAAACGCGAGTAATCCCGCAATACCGTTTCCAGTTGTGCAGCGTTGCTATTTTTCTTTAATGCTATTTTCCGGGAAGAAATGAGTTCGGCAATCGTTTTGCCCTGTTCGAGTGCACGGACGGTTTTTAATTGCCAGATGACGGCATGTTCAGCGATGCATTCGGCCCCGGATATCGGCACCCCGATTGCCGCCGGGAGATTCCGTTTATCCAAACCAAGCTGATAACACAACAGCCAGAAAGGGTTTTGATAGCGATTTTTCGCAAACAGTTGAGAGCGGATGAACGCCGCTCTTGCCTGCGCATAAACGGAACACATCGTTTCAAAATCCTTTCGGTTCAGGCTTTTGGGAACAGCAAAAGGATAGGTCTGTTTTGCTGCAGGCAAAGAACTGATTTTGCCCACCCAGCGATTGCCGCTAATATAGAATAGATTTGAATAATAATTGAATTGCCCGGTTTCCGGATTTAACAGCAGCAGATACTTTAAGTGCCCCTTGCTGATCAGCATTGTCTTTTGATATTCCAGCAGGTGGATGACTTGAATCCTGTTTTTCGGAGTTTCATTGTTCCCGAAAATCCAAGTTGACTCCAACCCGATTGCCTTGTAGGCAGCAGTCCTTCTTACTACGTCGTGCGCTGGTATCGCACTGCATTGGAATTCAATTACGGTTCGGCCTTCCACCAGCAAATCGGCGCGCTGACGAATTTCCGGCAAATATTTTTCCAGTTCCACTGAGAAGTTTTTAGCTGTGAAGAAATCGTGCAGCAAAATTTTGCCTTGCAGATGCAAAGAGGATTCCGGCTCACTGAACGAATCACAGTCAGAACGGGATTTATGGGCAAAATGGGGAATTTTGATACTGCCGATTTTTAAATACGAAATATTTCCACAGTCCCGACAGGTGAAAGTGTTGTCAACGCGCATGTCGAGCAATTCTTGCCGGCTGTAGTTTTTCGCAAGATTAATTAATTGGTCCGTTTCTGTCTTGGCAATTAATATGGCTGTCACTCTCCTTTTCTTCATTATAGGAGAGTTACCATATTTAGACAATGCGCAATATTCCGTCTTAATAAGAACAGCTATCCATACAAAAAAGCCTGAAGGGTTGAAAGTTTAGCTTTCACCCGTTCAGGCTTTATGGTATGGACTTATTGACTGGCATTATCCAAAATAATGCAGCACATTGGATAAGGCATCCCTTTTGAAAATTTCCTTGCCGTATTCTTCAAGACGATGGATCGTAACAGAAGACTGTGGCAGATATTCTGAGAATACACTTAGATGGTCTTTTATATCATCATCTGAATGCAGGATTTCATCAAAGCTGATGTGCAGGTAGTATTTACCTTCGAAATGATAGAGCGCCGTTTCCATTGGAACATATTGCAGTCGGCGGGATAAAGGAATCAATTCCTCGATTTCCGAAACCACAAAACTGTATTCCAATTTTTTTGTGTCGGGTTCGTTGAATACAGGCTCAAATTCATCGAATTCTGTTCCTGCCGCACCCTCTTCATCATTCGCAAACATTTTGCGGCGCTCTTCTATATCATCCGGCATATCTAATTTTTGGCCGTCCTTAGTCAATTGCGCACGTGTGACTGTAACTTCCAGCCCTTTGTCCATTGCCTGGACCTGAATCCACAGGGGACCTTCCATTACAAAGTCAGCTTCTTCATTCACTTCATCCATCATTTCCCAGAATAGCTCTTCGCTTTTATCTCTGTTAAACCAGATTTCGTCACGGCTGAACCCACGTTCTTCAACGTCGAGATAGGAAATGTAAAATTTGACTGTATTATCATTAATGCGTTCTATATCCATTTTACACCTCTCCTTTCGAATTGGACCAAGAGGATCTTCCTCATAAGCCGTGCGTTTCTTGCTAGCTTTATTATATCGCGTTTGGAACTCTATGAGAAAGTTATTGCCTGTACGCCACAATATGCTGTCGGATAATTAGTATCGAGTTTATTGCAATTCCTGCTGAAATGCAAGACATTAAGCCGAAATAAATACAGAAAAGCTGTCCAAAGATCCATTATGAATTGACATAAAGGCCGGACAGCTTTTAGCTTATTTTCAGTTCACCATTCGCTGAGCTTCAAGCAATTGATATGCTCTCACTTTACGAGGGAGGAACCGGCGGATTTCATCTTCGTTATAACCGACTTGCAGTCGTTTTTCATCCATGATAATCGGTCGGCGCAATAGCCCTGGGTGCTCCTGGATTAACTCATACAATCTTTGAAGCGGAAGGCTTTCGACATCCACATTAAGCTTCTGGAAAATTTTAGAGCGGGTTGAGATGATTTCATCCGTTCCATCTTCCGTCATGCGTAAAATCTCTTTGATTTCGCTGATTGTCAGCGGTTCTGAAAATATGTTGCGTTCTGTATATGGAATATCATGCTCTTCCAACCATGCTTTTGCTTTTCGGCAAGATGTACAGCTTGGGGAAGTAAATAGCGTTACCATCATAATTGAACACTTCCTTTCGGATTCGGGGGTGACATTTCTATCTCACTAAATTAGAATGAGTATAATTTAGAAGGTTTACATTCATTATACAATAATTGACCTAAATTGAATATAGAATTCGCAAATTAATAGAGGATTTGCATAATACTTGTCACAAAATCGCTATAATTAAGCGCTTCCTAAAGTTCTATAATATGAATTTACCCGTTTTTTAAAAACGCTAAACGCAATTTACAATTATTTTATTCTCAATTAGAAAATTCTTCTTGAAAATATTCCTTACTCTTATTAGTACGAATCAGAAAGCAAAAAGTTTCATAAAAAAGAACCTGATTGAAAATCAGGTCTTTTAATCAACTATTATTACGGAGTATAATCTACTCCTGGCGAATAGGTATTGCCGGCATTCCATAACAGGAACTCATCGATGCCATTATCGTTCAACGCTTTGATCTGCGCTTCGACTTCCGCTTTACCATATCGCAGGTAGTTGCCCGATCCGAGATATGAAGCTGTGAAATCCTGCAGCCATGGGCGTGAAACTGGTGGATTTTCCAGCTCAGCTAGTTTTGCATTCTCAACTTTCGAATACTCAGCCACTAATTTGTATGGCTCCAGATCCGGTTTCGCAATGCCGAAATAAGATGTCCAATGGCTTGGATAGATCATGGAAGAAATGACATCCACGTTTTCTGAGATTTTCGAGAAGTTCTGGCCAATTCCCGGTGCTTCAGGCAAAGTGGCCGAATACCCGAAAATATCAACAGAAACTTCGACATCATACGGTTTCAGCTGTTCGCGCGCATACGCGACAAAATCAGTTACAGCGGATACACGGCTTTGAACGTCGTCTTCCCCATCATACTCCCCTTTGGAATACTGCAGCTTGTCCGCACGGTTTTCAAACCCTTCCGGGAACCGTACATAATCGAATTGGATTTCCTTGAAGCCCAGTTTTGCAGCTTCAACGGCAATTTCAACATTATAATCCCAAACTTCTTTCAAGTATGGATTGACAAAAGATTCTTTGCGGCGGTTTTCCCACACTGCGCCGCCATCCAGGAATGACCATTCCGGCTTCCGTTTTGCCAAAGCTGAATCCTTGAATACCACGACGCGGGCTATCGGATAAATTTCTTCTTCTTCGAGCCGTTCCATCATCGCCTGAGGATCTTTGATGTATGGTTGGCCGATGCCATATTCGTCAACCGTTGATCCTTCTTCAGGTAAAAAAGTCAAATAACCGAAATCCTCTTTAACGTCGATTACCATGGCATTCAAATCTGTTGTGCTGACCAGGTCGATCAAGCTATCAAAGCGAGCTCCGCCAGCGGAATGTCCTGTAACAAAAATGCCCCGAACTGCATCCGGATAGTCGAATGTAAACCCGGAATCATATTTGAATAATTGCGAGCTTGCCAATACCTCTGAACTGATTTCAATTGTGTTATATGTACGGGTAGTAAAATCCTGTGCTTCTTCAGCTGCTGCCATTGCCGGAGCTGCTGCGAGGCCGGTGAATAATAAAGCAGTTGCGGCTGCCATCTTCATTTTCTTCATTTTCGACTATACATCCTCTCAGTTGTCTTTCTTATTCCATTTTATCATCATTTTGACAAATTGAAACAAAAAAATAGCAATCCTTTATCTTGTTATCGGAAATAATAATAACCTGTACATGTATGTATTTATTATTGCAAAGCATTTCCAAAATGGTCTATAATAGAAGAAATATATAAGCGTTGAGAAAGAAGAGTAAATGCATTTCCTTCTATATAGAGAGTCTGTGGCTGGTGCAAACAGATGGAGGTTTGCATTGAATGGGCTTTCGAGCTGAGCGGGTGAAATTTATCAGTAGCCTGCTCCGTCATCTTCACGTTATGAAGAAGAGTGGCCGGAAACGGCAACTAGGGTGGTACCACGGAAACACAGCTTCGTCCCTTTGCAGGGATGCTTGCTGTGTTTTTTTTATTTGGAGGAGGAATAACAAAATGAATCGAATATTTTCAGGCGTTCAGCCAACAGGGACCGTTACATTAGGCAATTACATCGGGGCCTTCAAACAGTTTACAGATCTTCAGGATGAGTACGATTGTATTTTTTGCATCGTCGATCAACACGCGATCACGATGCCCCAGGACCGGCTCGAGCTCCGCAAGAACATTAAAGCTCTGGCAGCCTTGTATTTGGCTGTCGGAATCGACCCTGACAAAGTGACCTTGTTTATTCAATCGGAAGTTCCAGCACATGCTCAGGCGGGTTGGATGCTCCAGTGCATCGCGACAATCGGTGAACTGGAACGGATGACCCAATACAAAGACAAGTCTTTTAAAAATATCTCTGTTTCTGCGGGATTATTGACGTATCCCCCATTAATGGCCGCGGATATTTTATTGTATCAAACCAATATCGTACCAGTCGGTGATGACCAGAAGCAGCATATCGAATTGACCCGGGATCTGGCAGAGCGCTTCAACAGAAAATACAATGATGTTCTGACAATTCCAGAGATCCGGATTCCAAAACATGGCGCCCGCATCATGTCGTTGCAGGACCCCACCAAAAAGATGAGCAAATCAGATGCCAATAAAAAATCGATCATCACCCTTCTTGATGATCTGAAGACCATCGAGAAAAAGATCAAGAGTGCTGTCACAGATTCAGAAGGCGTTGTTCGTTTTGATCCTGTAAACAAACCTGGCGTATCCAATCTGCTGACAATCGAAGCTGCGCTGACCGGCGCATCAATTGATGAGCTGACAGCCAAATACGATGGTGCCGGTTATGGTGAGTTTAAAGCCTCTGTCGCGAAAGCTGTGACAGAACACATCGCACCTATCCAGGAACGCTATGCCAAACTCGTCGACTCCGATGAACTTGACCGCATCCTCGATGAAGGCGCAGAAAAAGCTGCCCACCAGGCGAATAAAACACTCAAGAAAATGGAAAATGCAATGGGCCTTGGCCGTAAAAGATAAAAAAAGTTCCGCACAAATTAATGTGCGGAACTTTTTTCTATCTTAGGGACTTAGGATTCAAAGCATCCTTCAAGCCTTCACCGATAAAGTTGATGGACAGGATTGTCGCTGTCAGCACTATTGCAGGCGGCATCCAAATCCACGGTTTGCCTTGCAGCACATCCGGTTCGTTTGCTGAAGACAGCATATTGCCCCAACTCGGAACTGATTGTGGAACACCAAAGCCTAAATAACTAAGAGCCGATTCAACGACAATCATACTGGCAAAAATCAATGTTGCTTGTACGATGATCGTCGACATAACGTTCGGAAGAAGGTGCTTACGAATAACTTTCAACGGCGAACAGCCGATTGACAGCGCTGCAAGCACATATTCGTTCTCTTTTTCCGCCAGAATTTTGCTTCGGACCAGTCTCGCGACTCCGCCCCAGCTCAAAACCCCGATTACAATAATAAGAACTGAAACCCCGTCGACCGTTTCACGCAAAATTGTATTCAATACGATAACGAATACAAGGAATGGAAAGTTCAATACGAAATCAGTAAATCTCATCAGGACGTTGTCTACAAAGCCGCCGAAAAAGCCAGCGATTGAACCGACAAGCGTTCCCAAACTGATAACCATTAATGTGGCGCTGAATCCGACAAGCAAGGAGATTCGGCCACCGTAAAACAGGCGGGTTAAAACGTCACGTCCACTTTTGTCCGTTCCGAGGATATGCTCCCCGTTTGGCGGAATGTTCATTGAACCGATATTGACCCTTGATACATCCGGAATCGGTGATAAGAACGGCGCAAGAAATGGTGCTGCAAACGATAATGCTGTTACAAGAATTATAAAGAACGAACTGATCATCGCCAACTTATTATGAAGGAACTTCTTACGTGCAATTTGCCACGGAGACAAGCTGCGTTCCGGCTTCTGTTGTTGAGTTAATGTATTAGATGATGCCAATTTTGCTTCCTCCCTATTCCAGACGGATTCGTGGATCCACGACTCCGTACAGTAAGTCTGCGATCAAATTACCTGCCAATGTCAAGAATGACAATAACATCGTCAAAGCCATCAACGTTGGAAAGTCACGGCTCGTTACAGAATCCAGGAACAGCATTCCGATACCCGGGTATGTAAAAATCGTTTCAGTGATGATTGCCCCACCGATCAATGCTGCAAAATCGAATCCAAGGAAAGTAACTAACGGAATAATGGAGTTTCTCAAAATATGCACATTGTAAATCTTTTTCATCGGTGTTCCTTTAGCTCTGGCAGTACGTACGAAATCTTTGCGTGAGTTCTCGATGATATCGTTCCGCAGGAATTGCGTGTAAGAAGCCGTACTCAAAGCCCCTAGCACAATTGCCGGCAATATAACGTGATGCAGTCTGCTCAGGTAATATTCAACAGTGCCTGTTTCAATCAGTATATCCACCGATCCGCCAAACGGGAACCAGTTTAAATTGAAGGCGAAGAAGTATATTGCAAAGACCGCCGCAACAAAAGAAGGTATAGCAAGCATAATATAGTTTATTCCTGCTATTGCATTATCTCCGAGAGTATAGGGTTTTCGCCCGGAGTACATGCCCATCATAAATGCCAAAATATAGGTTATGACCAATGACATGAGCCCTAGAAATAATGTATTCGGCACTTTCTCCATAATTACATCAAAAGCGGGGCGTTTGTATTTAGTGGATTTTCCGAAATCCCCTTGGACAAATCCGCTGATCCAATTAAAATATTGCACTGGCAACGGGTCATTATAGCCCAATTTTTCTCTCATTTCAGCGATATATTCCGGATTCGTATTCAAAGGATCAATTTCCCCGCTCAGTGAATCACCGGGCATTAACTTAGCCAGCGAAAACACGACGATGGAAATAAGGATGAGCATAGGAATCATTCCAAGTAATCTTCTAATCGTATATTTAAGCATTTATACTCTCCTTGTCTGTAAAGTTCTCTGCTGCACTCTTCGGCACGGTAAGAGTAATTTGTGCCAAACGTCCCTTACCGTGCATAAGAGCCCTATATAATTTTTCAACGATGGGCTATGAACAGCCCATCGTTGAAGGTTTAACTGATATTATTCTGTTACAAACCATTCAGCCGGGCTGTTTTGACCAGATACGTCATATTCAACTCCGCCTACACGGTTGTTCAAAGCAACAATTTCTTCAAGTTCAGCAATATAAAGCATTGGAACGTCTTCGTTTAGAATCTTCTGCCATTCGATATACAATTCAGTACGTTTCGCCTGGTCAGTACCAACGATTTCGATGTCTAAAGCATCATCAAGCAATTGGTCTGATTCTGGGTTGTTGTAACGCGGGTAGTTCCAAAGCTGATCTGCTTTCCATAGACCAGATGGATCCGGATCTGCTCCAGTTCCCCATCCACCGAAGAAAGTTTCAACCGAAGCGTCATCTTTTTCAATCATTTCGTAGTAGAGGTTAACTTCTACCATTTCCAATTCTGTTTTAAGACCAACAGCTTCCCAGTATTGAGTGATCGCTTGAGCGCGTGACTCAAATGTTGGGTTACCAGTTGCGTAATGAGAGAATTTAACAACTAACTCATCACCGTTTGGATCTTCACGGAAACCATCGTCGTTCGTATCAACGTATCCAGCAGCATCAAGCATTTCCATCGCTTTTTCTGGATTGTAATCGTACGTGTTCAATTCGCTGTTGTCAGCTGCATTCCAGTGAGAGCTTGGTACTGGAGCATTGACTACATTTGCATATCCGAAGAAGAATGCATCAACCCATTCTTGGCGGTTAAGAGCATACATCATAGCCTGACGCAGTTCTTTATCCTGGTATTTCGGGTTTTCTTCAACAATAGTTTGTGATTCGTTGTCGAATTTACCAAGCTTGAATCCTACATAATAGTAAGAAAGGCCAGGGTAAGTGATAACTTCAACATTTTCCAATGGTTCAACTTCAGGTCCTGAAACCGGCTGAAGAGAGATCATGTCAACATCGCCGTTTTGCAAAGCGCCAACTACAGAAGAGTTGTCAATTACGCGTAAAACGATTTTGTCAAGATTTGCATCGCCGTTCCAGTAATCTTCGTTTTTAGAGAATTCTACAGATTCACCTTGTACAATTTTATCAACTTTGAACGGCCCAATTCCGATTGGATTTGTAATAACCCATTCAGATGAAGCCATATCAGCTACAGGAACTTCTCCAAGAACTGATTCTGGAAGAGCGTAAGCCCAAAGGTTTGTCAAGTTGTTAACACGTGGCTTGTCAAAAGTGATTGTGATTTCATAATCACTTACAACTTCGATTCCTGAAATGGAATCAGCTTCGCCAGCGCGGTAAGCTTCAGCACCTTCGATTGTTTGTACATTCGTGTAACGGGGACCTTCGTAGTCCGGGTCAGCAAGAGTTTCTAAAGCGAATACCCAGTCATTAACTGTAAGTTCTTCGCCGTTGTGCCAGTTAACGCCTTCTTCAAATGTGAAGTTGAAAACTTGGTTGTCTTCAGTTTCCCATGAAGCTACGTTTGGTTCTGGTTCAAGGTTTTCGTTATAAGTAATAAGAGCTTCATCAAAAAGGTCAATTACTTCAGCATCTGTTGCAATGCCGTAAAATGCAGAAGAGAATAACCCTTCAGGTGGAGCATCAATGCCGTAGACTAAAGTTCCGCCTGCTTGAGCTTCGCCTTCTGTTGCATCTTCTGTATCAGTGTCTGTTTCTTCCGTGTCTGTGTCTGTGTCTGCAGGATCTTCTGATGTTGTGTCGCCATCATCTCCGCCACATGCTGCAAGGAATGCAGAAAGGACAAGAATCAGAGCGAAAAGCCACAGTAAAGATTTGTTCTTTTTCATGATTTTCCCCCTATAATTTTTTTGATTAATACAAGACGCAAGCAACATGATGGCCAGGGCGCACTTCTTTCAATGGAGGCTTTTCTTTCGAACAGATTTCCATTGCCATCGGACACCGCGTGTGAAACGGGCAGCCGGTAGGAGGATTTTGCGGACTTGGCACATCCCCTTCAAGCACAATCCGTTTTTTCTTGATCGCCGTATTCGGTTCTGGGATCGCAGAAATCAAGGCTTGTGTATAAGGATGCAGAGGCTCCTTGTATAAATCTCTATTTGAAGCAACCTCAACGAGACTGCCCAAATACATTACTCCTATTCGATCACTCATATGTTTTACAACGCTGAGATCATGCGCGATAAACAAATAAGTAAGATCGAATTCAATCTGCAATTCTTTTAACAGATTGAGAACTTGCGACTGGACAGAAACATCTAACGCCGAAACCGGCTCATCTGCCACAATCAATTTTGGATTCAACGCAAGTGCACGGGCAATCCCGATACGTTGACGCTGGCCGCCCGAAAATTCATGAGCGTATTTATAATATGCCGCTTCCGGCAGTCCAACCTTGGTCAATAATGCTTTTATTTCCAGCTCCAGCTCTTTCTTATTGCGCTTCTCATAATTGAGAATTGGTTCCGCAATAATGTCACCGACCATTTGCTTCGGATTCAGACTGGCGTATGGATCCTGGAAAACCATTTGGAAATCGCGGCGCGCTTTTTGAAGTTTGGATCCGGAGACCTTTGTGATTTCCTTGCCTTCAAAAAGAATCTTGCCGTCTGTCGGTTTCAGCAATCGAAGAATAGTTCTTCCTGTCGTTGACTTGCCGCAACCTGATTCACCGACAAGACCAAGTGTCTCGCCTTTACGAATGGTGAACGAAACATCATCTACCGCTTTTACATGTCCTACCGTCCTTTTGAAAAACCCTCCGGTAACCGGATAATAGGTTTTAAGGTTCTGGACTTCGAGAAGCACGTCCCGGTTCTCGAGGCTGTCAATTCTATCCTGAATAAAGTCTCTTGTTGTCATACCATGGACGCTCCTTCTTTATGGGGTTTTGAATCTGTCGGCCAGCTCGTATCATATAGCAGGCATGCAGCTTCGTGGTTCGGGCCAACCTCCCCGAGTTTTGGTGTTACTGTAAGACATTCCGGCATTGCAGCCGGGCACCGGTTTGCAAAGCGGCAGCCCACTTCCGGCATATTCATTACAGATGGCACCAAACCATCGATTGTTGCCAAAACTTCGACATCTTCATCCATTTTCGGAATCGCTTTCATCAGCAGGTCCGTATAAGGATGTTTCGGGTTATTGAAAAGTTCATCGACATTCGACTTTTCAACAATTTTGCCTGCGTACATGACGAGTACTTCGTCACAGATTTCAGCCACTACTCCGAGATCATGCGTGATCAATATGATGGCCATGTCGTTTGATTCCTGAATCCCTTTTAACAGGTCAAGGATTTGGGCCTGAACCGTTACATCCAAAGCAGTTGTCGGTTCATCTGCAATCAATAGTTTCGGCTGGCAGGCGATTGCCATTGCAATCATCACCCGCTGGCGCATTCCACCCGATAATTGATGGGGATATTCTTCAACAATTTTATCCGCGCGTGGAATTCCCACACTTTTCAATAAAGCAACTGAACGGAGACGGGCTTGTTTTTTCGATATTTTCTCGTGGTTCAGGATAACTTCTTCGATTTGATACCCGATGGTGAAAACAGGATTCAAGGAAGTCATCGGTTCCTGGAAAATCATCGAAATGTCTTTCCCGCGAATGTCGTTCATCTTTTTATCTGAAAGTGTGGAAATCGTTTCCCCTTCAAACTTCACTTCGCCTCCGCGAATTTCTCCGATTCCAGTCGGCAGCAATTGCATGATCGACAGTGACATAACACTTTTGCCGCAGCCCGATTCCCCTACAACTCCTACGATCTGTTTTCGTTTGACGTCGAATGACACGCCTTCCACAGCATTGTGGAAATCCCCGTCAATCTTAAATCCTGTTTGAAGATTTTGTACCTGTAAAAGTGGTGTTTGTGTATGTAAAGTATTATTTGCTGTCATTAAGAACACCTCGAAATTCTTTTATTCTGTAAATTCAATATGAATAAAGTTTATTACAAAAACATTACATAATCAATCTCTTTTTTGTAATTTTATAAATTAATTGTTAATTCGATCTGTCAATTGGTAAAATTTCCTTGCTATTACTGTGTTCCCACCGATTTAAAAAATTATATTTATTTTAAAAAAGTATCATTTTTCCAAGTAAATATAAAAAAGCACCCTGCAAAATAGGCAGGATGCGATACTCAAATATTTATTATTCGTATTTTTTAAAGACCAGTGATGCGTTATGACCACCAAATCCCAATGAATTGCTCATAGCAAAACTGAAATCAGCATTTCTGGCTTTATTTGGAACATAATCCAAATCACATTCCTCGTCAGCCGTTTCGTAATTTATAGTTGGTGGCATAATGCCTTCTTTCAGCGCGAGAGCCGTAAAGATGGCTTCAATGCCTCCAGCTGCACCGAGCAGATGGCCAGTCATCGATTTTGTTGAGCTCATGCCGAGCTTATAGGCATGTTCACCGAAAACGGTTTTCACTGCCATGGTCTCGAATAAATCGTTATACGGTGTGCTCGTGCCGTGCGCATTGATATAGCCTACCGAAGTTTTTTCAACACCCGCGTCAGCTAAAGCCTGCTCCATCGCTCGTGCTGCACCTTCTCCTCCAGGAGCCGGCGCAGTTATGTGATGGGCATCTCCCGTCGAACCATAGCCGACGATTTCAGCATAAATTTTTGCGCCGCGTGCTTTGGCGTGGTCATAATCTTCAAGAATGACAATCCCTGCTCCTTCGCCGATGACAAAACCATCACGGTTTTTATCGAATGGTCTAGAGGCAGTATTTGCATCTACATTTGTCGTCAAAGCGGTGTTGGCCGTAAATCCGGCCACAGACAATTGCGTAATTGGCGCTTCTGCTCCGCCGGAAATCATGGCATCTGCCTCGCCCCGCTGAATAACGCGGAAAGCATCTCCAATCGAGTTTGTGCCGGAAGCGCAGGCAGTCACTGAACAGGAGTTGATGCCTTTAGCACCAAAATGAATTGAAACTTGCCCGGAAGCCATATCCGGAATAATCATCGGGATCAAAAACGGGCTGATGCGGCGAACGCCTCGTGTATTCAGCACATTCATCTGATTT
Source organism: Planococcus daihaiensis (assembly GCF_049262615.1). Classification (GTDB taxonomy): domain Bacteria; phylum Bacillota; class Bacilli; order Bacillales_A; family Planococcaceae; genus Planococcus. The sequence goes on from NZ_CP175504.1 coordinate 560,528, forward strand.
TCGATTGTTTCCATGCCGCCGATTCCAGAACCGATCCAGACGCCCGTTCTAAGAGCCGTTTTTTCATCAAGCTCAAGACCGGAATCTTTCATCGCCATGATGGATGCTGCCAGCGCATAATGCGTGAAGCGGTCCATTTTTCTTGCTTCTTTCTTTTCGATATAATCTTCAATATTAAAATCTTTTACTTCTGCAGCAATTTTTGCTGAATAGTCATCCGGATTCAGCCTTGTCAGCGGGCCGACACCGGATTTCCCCTCTTTAACAGCTTCCCAGGTTGTTTCGATATCATTTCCAAGCGGCGTGACCGCTCCAATTCCCGTTATAACTACACGACGATTCGTCATTATAATCTATCCTTTCGCATTCCTGATTATTTGCCCCAGCGCATTGCAATCGCGCCCCATGTCAATCCTCCGCCAAATCCGACCATGACGATCACATCGTCATCTTTGATTCTTCCTTCCTCAACATCTTCTACTATAGATATCGGAATGGAAGCAGCTGAAGTATTGCCATATTTATGGATTGTCTTGGACATTTTTTCAATCGGCAGCTCCAAACGCTGTCTGGATGCTTCCATAATTCTGATGTTGGCCTGATGAGGAATTAAAAAATCGACGTCCTCTTTAGTCAGTCCAGCTTTTTCAATGACATTTATTGCAGACTCACCCATCTGGCGGACAGCAAATTTGAAAACTTCACGGCCATTCATTCTCAGGTATTCATCCTGATATAAATGTTTTGTACCGCTGCCATCTGCACCCAATTCAAACGCCAGTATGCCGCGGCCTTCAGAAACTTTTCCGAGAACACATGCTCCTGCACCATCACCGAAAAGAACAGCTGTATTACGGTCTTCCCAATCAGTGATTTTTGAAAGTTTTTCGACTCCGACGACCAGCACATATTTATAAACATCTGAATCGATGAATTGTTTTCCGGTTACGATTCCGTACATAAAGCCGGCGCATGCAGCCGAAATATCCATGGCTGCCGCATTAACAGCGCCAACCTCCTGCTGGATTACACAGGACATAGCTGGAAACGGCTGATCCCCAGTTACAGTTGCTACCAGGATCAAACCGATTTCTGCCGGATCGATGCCAGCATCGGCAATTGCTTTTTGCGCAGCTTCCCGAGCCATATCGGACGTATCCTGGTCATCACCGGCAATGCGGCGTTCTTCTATACCAGTCATCGTGCGAATCCATTCATCCGACGTATCCATCCGTTGTTCCAGTTCAAAATTCGTCAATATCTTTTCCGGAAGGCATCTGCCTATTCCGAGTATGCCAGCATTCATTGAATTTCCCTCATTTCAACTTGCTTTGAATGTTTAGTACCTGGTGTTAATAATACGTCATTGCTTTTCTTTTTTCAAGTTGTCGACATATTTCCGACAAAATCTTTCCAGAATGATGAAACTTTCTTTCTGCAAATTCAAAGCTATGCTATTATTAAACTAGACATTTTATGCAGGGGTGAAAATAGATGCAATTTATCGGAACTTTTTTCTGGTCAGTTTTGTTGATTTCGTTGTTAAACTACGTTGTCAGTGCTGTACAGAACGTAGATTTTAATTTTATGAATGGGATTTACATGTCAGTGGTGGTTTCCATTCTGATCTTCATCATTTCTTCAATCATTCCAGATGCTCCGGCTCCGGAAAAACATTAATTTAAAGCTGAAAAAGAAGCGCAGGCCATTATGGCCTACGCTTCTTTTTTTGTGATTTTCAATTGATTGTCTTCGGCCATTTCCAGATACATCGCTGTATTTGGTACAATATCGCCTTTGATCAATTCACGGGCAATCTGTGTTTCTATTTCACGCTGAATAAAGCGTTTCAGCGGCCGTGCACCAAATAAGGGGTCCGTGCCTGCAGCCAGAATATAATCGATGACCGAATCATCAACTTCCAATGTAATTTCCTGCCGCTGCAAACGTTCTGCCAGTTCATTGATCATTTTCTTGGCAATACGGTAGAAATGGCTATTGTCCAGCGCATGGAAAATGACGATATCATCTATGCGATTTAACAGCTCCGGTTTGAAATGTTTGCGCAATTCCATCATGACGATATCTTCAATTTCATGTTTACTGTCCTTTAGACCAATATGTGATGAACCGATATTGGAAGTCATGATAACAACCGTGTTCGAGAAGTTGACAAGCCGTCCTTGGCTGTCGGTAATCCGCCCATCGTCCAAAATCTGCAGAAGGATATTCGCGACGTCCGGATGTGCTTTTTCAATTTCGTCCAGCAGCACAACCGAATATGGATTTCTTCGAACAGCTTCCGTCAATTGGCCACCTTCTTCGTAGCCGATGTAGCCAGGTGGAGCTCCGACGAGGCGTGACACACTGTGTTTCTCCATGTATTCCGACATGTCGATCCGGATAAAATGGTCTTCCGAGTCAAACAGGTTTGCTGCCAGAGCTTTGGCTAATTCTGTTTTGCCGACTCCCGTGGGACCAAGAAAAATAAATGATCCAATCGGTTTCCGTTCGTCTTTGATGCCGGCGCGGGCACGCCAAACCGCTTCAGTAACCAGTGCAACGGCTTTATCCTGGCCGATGACTCTTTCTTTAAGCGTGTCATCAAGACGCAATAATTTTTCGCGTTCGCCTTCTACAAGTTTGGTTACCGGAATGCCGGTCCAGCGTGCCACGATGCCGGCGATTTCTTCTTCGGTCACATCTTCACGAAGCAGCCTTTCTGCCCCATCGTGCTGCAGTTCACTCTCCAAAGTGGCCAATGCCTTCTCTAGTTCCGGAATTCGCCCGTGCTGCAGTTCGGCTGCTTTGCTGTAATCCCCTTTCGTTTCAGCTTCTTCAAGCTGACGGCGATACAGATCAAGCTGTTCCCGCTTTTCCTGAATTTTTTTCAATGACTCTTTTTCTGCGATCCATTGATTTTGCATTCCGGAGGAAGAATCTTTCAATTCTTTGATCTCCGTGCGCAAAGTTTCCAGACGTGATTTGCTGGCGGCATCCTTTTCCTTCATCAATGCCTGTTCTTCAATTTCCAATTGCATCAGCCGGCGTGTCACCTGGTCCAATTCCTGTGGCATTGAATCGATTTCCGTCCGGATCATCGCACAGGCTTCATCGATCAGATCGATTGCCTTGTCCGGCAGAAATCGCTCGGTGATGTAGCGGTCCGACATCGTAGCCGCTGCCACAATCGCGCGGTCATGGATGCGGACGGCATGGTGAAGCTCAAAACGCTCTTTCAAGCCCCGCAGTATCGATATTGTGTCTTCGACAGAAGGCTCACGCACGAGCACCTGCTGAAAACGTCTCTCAAGCGCTGCATCTTTCTCGATATGCATCCGGTACTCATCCAAAGTCGTGGCACCGATGCAATATAATTCCCCGCGTGCAAGCATCGGTTTCAGCATATTGCCGGCATCCATCGCACCTTCCGTTTTGCCGGCACCGACAATGGTATGGATTTCATCAATGAACAGGATGATCTCCCCTTCACTGTCTTTCACTTGCTTCAGAACCGCTTTCAGCCGTTCCTCAAATTCTCCCCGGTATTTCGCTCCTGCAATTAACGCACTCATATCGAGTTCGTAAATGACACGATTCTTTAAACCTTCCGGCACATCATTCCGGACAATTCGCTGGGCCAGCCCTTCGACAATGGCTGTTTTCCCAACTCCCGGCTCACCGATCAATACCGGATTATTCTTTGTTTTCCGGGACAAGATGCGGATTACATTGCGGATTTCCTCATCACGGCCAATGACTGGATCCGCTTTTCCTGCCTGTGCCTGTTCCACCATATTGCGTCCATATTGTTCCAGTGGTGACTTTTGTTCTTCATCTTTTGCAGTGAATTGCATAACAGCAACCCCTCTCCGTATTCTTTGACCTTCTTTGACTAATTTTATTATATGAAAAATCTCTGCAGGATGCAACTTTCGCTAACCATAAAAAAAAACCTTTTTGGAAGAATGCTTCCAAAAAGGTTTCTCAATACTTATCTTACGCCAAGCGCCATTTTCGCGTATCTTGACATATGTTCCTTGCCCCACACCGGCTGCCAGACGATTTTTACATCGACTTCTTCGACTTCCGGCAATTCATATAATGATTGTTTGACCATTTGAACAATTTGCGGTCCCATTGGACAACCCATTGAAGTTAAAGTCATTGTAACCACTGCAAATCCGTCTTCTGATAAATCTACGTCATACACAAGGCCCAAGTTAACAATATCAACGCCCAGTTCTGGGTCAATAACCGTTTCAAGTGCTCCCATCATGCTGTCTCTCATATCTTGATCCATGACAATCCCTCCTTTTCTATTAATGCCATCTTAACAAATTTCAGGAGAGAATGAAATCGACACGCTTATCCTTTCATTTGCAAGGTGAGCCATTCAGTTGCCGCAAGCATTCCAGGACGGCTTACAGCATGCCCTGTTTCTTTTTCCTGCAGAAACTGAAGCTTTTCGTCCCCCTCCGTATAAGAAGCTTTCAGTTTTTTATAGAAATCGTAAGTGGGTCCGAACGGGACGATCGTATCCTGTTCGCCGTGCCAGAACAAAATAGGGCGTTCATTGAAACTGCCCAATTTTTGGGTGCCATCAAATTGGCCAAGCGTCGCCAGCATGTTAGCCCGCTCCTCCGGTGTAATCGGCAATGTGAATCCGCGCGATTCAAACTGGGACATCTGTGCATTTGCCAACTCAACATAATTGGCCGCCCCCATCATAACAGCGGCCGCTGGAATCCACGGGTAAACGGTCAATGCGCCGAGTGTGGTGATTCCGCCCATCGAAGTGCCTGCAACGGCCGGCTCCCCGTCCACCAATTGTTTGTCTTTCGCTGTTTTATGTAAAAACCCGACTTCTTCTATTGAAGTTAAAACGATTTCCCAAAACCGCAGGCTTAACTGGATGGCATCCTGTCCTTCTTCTCTTTCGCCGTGCAGGTGCGCATCGGGCAATAAAACCCGGATGCCTTTATCCGCCAGCTGATAAGCATAATGCAGATTATGCTCTTTCGCACTCATATGGCCATGAAGAAAAATGACCGTTGGAAGCTTTTGATGTGCTGTGTCCTCTGGAGATATATGAAGCAGCGGGATATCTCCCCATGTTTCTTTGTTAATATTCACTGGCTGCCAACCTCCTTTGATTTCATCCTACCAAAATTTTTCCATTCTTTCATATGAAAAGTATTCATGTTCTTAAGACGATGCATAACGGGAAAAGATGCCGATACTGGAATGTGTCTGGCAGATTCCCCGTTTACGCACCGGCTATCGTCAAGTTTTTTTGACTAACCCTTCTCCTTATCGCTAAACTGTATATATAGAGAAAGGAGCTTTTCAATGAAACAACATTTGATCGTACTCGACCTGGACGGAACTTTATTGACAGATCAGAAGGTTATTTCTGCTAAAACGAAAAGAACCCTGGCAAAAGCGATGGCAAATGGCCATCAGGTGATGATAGCGACTGGCCGGCCATACCGTTCCAGTGAGACTTATTATAAAGAACTTGGGTTGATCACTCCCATCGTGAACTTCAATGGCGCATTTGTTCATCATCCAGCCGACAAGGGCTGGGGAAGATTCCACACGCCGATCGGGTTGGAAACGGTGCATGAAGTCGTCGAATCGATGCATGATTTTAATTTCCATAATATCGTCGCTGAAGTATTGGACGATGTCTATGTCCACCATCATGATGAAAAATTCTTGGACATCTTCAAGTTCGGCGATCCCACAATCACCACAGGGGACTTGCGAAATTACTTGAAAGTGGACCCGACTTCGATGCTGATCCATGCGCCTTTTGAAAAAGTGGGGCAAATCCACGAACACCTTAATCAGGTCCACGCCGAAGTCATCGACCACAGAAGATGGGGTGCTCCGTGGCATGTTATCGAAATTGTCAAAAGCGGCCTCAGCAAAGCTGTTGGACTCGATCAGGTTTCGAAATCACTCGGTATCAGCAAAGAACACATCATTGCTTTTGGGGATGAAGACAATGATCTTGAAATGATTGAATTTGCAGGTGTGGGTGTCGCCATGGGCAACGCCATTTCGCCATTAAAAAATATAGCCAACGAAATCACTTTAAGCAATAATGAAGATGGAATCGCAGAATTATTGATTGACCGCTTAAATTTAAAATAAGAACAGGGGGATTGGAATGAGAATATTCGCTGACAGTGCAACAGATTTGCCGAAAGAGTTTTTTGAGAAAGAAAATGTGGTCCTGTTTCCATTAAGGGTTCACATCGAAAACGAGGAATTTGAAGATATCCGGACGATCCATTCATCAAAAGTCTATGAAGCGATCCGCAATGACATCCGGCCAAAAACATCACAGGTATCACCTGATGAAATGCTGAACGCCTTTGAAAAATTGGCGAAAGACGGAGAAGAAGGATTTTATATCGCGTTTTCATCCGAGTTATCGGGTACTTACGGTACAGCGATGATGGCTTCTGAACAAATTCGCGAAGAATATCCAGGTTTGAAGTTGACCATACTTGATACGAAATTGGCTTCTCTCGGCTATGGCATGCTGGTAAAAGAAGCTGTGAAATTGCGTTCACAGGGACATCCACTAACAGAAATCATCGAACGCGTCCGTCTCATGGCTGACCACACGGAAAGTTTATTCACCGTTGAAGATTTGGATTATATGGCCAAAGGCGGACGCATTTCCAAAGGCAGCGCTTTTGTTGGCGGTCTGTTAAACATTAAGCCGCTACTCCACGTGGAAGACGGCAAACTGGTTCCGATTGAAAAATTACGCGGACGCAAAAAAGTGGTCAAACGCATCCTGGAATTGATGGAAGAACGCGGTGAGCAACTTGATCAGCAAATCATTGCAATCAGTCATGGGGATGATGAGGAATTCGCTAATTTGATGAAAGAAGCCATCGAAAAGCAATTCAACCCGAAAAGTGTGGAAATCTACATGATCGGTTCTGTCATCGCAGCCCATACAGGCCCTGGCACACTTGCTGTTTTCTTTTTGAACAAATTGAATTCTTAAGGCGGTGCCAATAAAATGGAGAAAATCATTATTGTCGGAGCGGTGGGCGGCGGTGCAACTGCTGCCGGCCAATTACGCTTTTACAACAAAAATGCCCTCATAAAAATATTTGATCGTGATTCGGTCATGTCTTATGCTGCCTGCGGAACGCCTTATGCAATCGGAGAAGTCATTGAAGACGAAGAATCTCTGCTCATGACAAACCCGGAAAAATTCAAGGAAAAACGCAATATCGATGTCCACTTACAACACGAAGTAACCGGCATCGACCGCACAGCGAAAAACATTCGCGTCAAAAACCTTTTAACCGGAGAAGTGTTTCTGGAAAGCTATGATAAGTTGATCCTGTCACCGGGTGGCACGGCTATGATGCCGGAAATCAAAGGCGCAGAGACTGCCGATATCTTCCGCCTTCGCAGCTATAATGATATGCTCGCCATAAAAGACTACATCCAATCCCGTAAACCGCAAAGCTGCACAATCTCCGGTGCCGGATTTATCGGGCTGGAAATGGCTGAAAACATCAAAGAACTCGGCATCGATGTCCATCTCGTCCATAAATCAGATTACATCATGTCCATTTTGGATGAAGACATTTCCCGGGAAATAGAGAAGGAATTGCTGTTAAACGAGGTCCATTTGCAAACCAATACTTATATCACAGAAGTTGACCAGCGTTCACAAACCCTATCCAATGGGGGAAGCCTGGAGACCGATTTCATTATTATGAGTATCGGATTGACACCAAATGTAGGATTAGCAAAAGATGCCGGTCTGGAAATTGGAAAGACCGGCGGAATCGTGACGAACAATTATATGCAGACGAACGACCCCTCGATTTATGCGATCGGGGATGCCTCCGAAAACTTCGATCTGGTCACTGGCAATCCAAAACGGGTGCCTTTGGCATGGCCGGCACATCGGCAGGCATATATTGCCGCAAAACATATTAACGGCGAACCGATTGAAAAAACAGGGCTTCTTGGCACGTCCGTATTAAAAATCTTCAGTTTGACTGTCGCTATGACCGGATTGAATGAAAATAAGCTGCGTGAACTTGAAATCCCTTCTGTTTCGATCGTTCATAACGGCAATTCCAATGCCGGTTATTATCCGGATCATGGAAAGCTGAAACTGAAAGTCCATTACAACCCGGACAGCAGAAAGATCTACGGAGCGCAATGCCTCGGCACGAAAGGCGTCGACAAACGCATTGATGTCATTGCCACTGCGATTTATGCCGGCCTGACGATCGATGATTTGCAGGCACTTGAACTGTGCTACGCACCGCCCTATTCTTCGCCCAAAGACCCAGTAAATATGGTCGGCTATAAAGCCGATAAAAAGAAATAAGAACCGCCCGAGAAAAGTTTTCTTTTCTCGGGCGGTTCTTATTTACTATATAGATTGAATAAAAGAGTGTCCCTATTCATACCACTTCGGCGCTCTGGACAGTGGAACGATTATGCTCCTGCGCAAGCTCGTCGCAAAGCATGTGCCAACTTCGATTGTCACACCTTGGCTTCCGCTATAAGCCGATAAAAGCGCCATCGCTATAATATTCCTTCTAAGCCAAGTCTTATTAAAGAGCTTTTATTTTCTTAGTACTATCAAAAGATATGGAGCAAAACAGCGAAGACGCCATGGGGACCAAGCGAAGTGCTGAGATCCACTCGGGCGAAGTGAAACGAGACCGAGTTAGCTCAGCGCGAGCCCCCAGGCAAGCGAAGCTGTTTTGCGGAATATCGCCTATTATGGGTTAAATAGTTAAAGGCAAAAGCTTTGGACAATTCCATTTCAAGTCAGGTCCTGCGTATTATTTTTGGATTTGGCGGCTTCGTCCGCTTTGCGCTGACGCCCTTTTCTCCAAACGATCCACAGGAAAAACATGAAGACTACGTAAAGTACTATCAATGCAGCAATATAGGCTTTATTGAATCCACGCTCTTCAATCACATGGAAGGTCTCGGCAATCTCCCGGTCCAACGTGATGCGATAATCGCCATTGTCTTCCTGGCGCACGATATCGTTTTCAAATAAACCCTGAAGCTGCTTGCCACTGCCAACCACTTCAGCCGGTACGGAGAAATTTTTTGTTTCGGATGAGTTATTGATGGCAATGATCCATGTTTCCTCGTCACTCGAGCGCTTATAAATCAGCCAGCCATCTTCCTCGTGCAAAATTTCCAATTCTCCTGTGCGCAGTGCTTCTGAAGAGTTGCGCAGCGAATTCAAATTGTTGATATGATCAACCAATTCCTGCTCGACTCCCAGATTCAATAATTGATGGGATTCGGGCAGTTCACTGCCATTCATCGCAATTTCCGAACCGTATTGGACAACCGGAATCCCGGGCATCGTCAATAATTGAGTGAATAGCAGCTTCATGCGAGTTGGCGGGAATCCTTTTGCCTCTACAATATCAGACGTCACCCGAGAACCTCGCAGCGAATCGGCCTGAATCAGTTTGCCTTGTGCATTTTCCAGAAGCGCCGGCAACTCCGAAGTTCCTTCATCAAAATTCTTGTAGCTATTGCGCAGCGTTTCTTCGACTCCCGGCAGTACGACTGCGTCAAGCCCTTCTACAGGTTCCATTTCCGCGTCACTAATAATATAGATATCACTTATCTCTTTGATTTCCTGTGAAAAATCACGGATGAAATCCGGATCTATTTCTTCTGTTTCCTGCAGTCTCAATCCATCGATATCGTATTGCTGGATAAAACCACTGACAAATTCCGTCAACGCTGACTGAGCGTCGGTGTTTGATGTATCCAACGCGAAAGTACCGTCTTCATTTTCGGTAAACCAATCCGGGTTTTCATCCACCCAGACATGTTGGCTGCTGACCTGTTGGGTTGGAATATCGATCATTAATTTCATATCGTTGTCGTGCACGCTATCCAGAAGGGCGTTGAATTCTTCCTCGGTTCCAAAATGCCGTTCAAATTGGGTATAATCCATGACTTCCTGGCCGTCATATGTAGCACTGGCAAAAACCGGTCCGATCGATAGAACTGTAAAGCCCATATCCTTAATGTGCAGAAGTTGATCGGTCAAGCCGTTAAAATCCCCGCCGTTAAACGAAGCCGGATCTGTCGCGATGACATCAAAATCGTTTTCACCTAGCTTATTGAAATAACGGTCCACCAGTACGTCGTATATGCTTTCATCTTCCAGTTCTCTTAAGTCGTCTGCTGATGCAGGAGCGCTCAGGCTCAGCAACAGCACGCCGCTCAAAATGCCGGAAATCCATTTAACTTTCAATCCTGTATCCTCCTTCAATGAGGTTCATTGCTTTCCACTCGGTCTATTTTAACAAACTCCCGCCACCGCTGCTATTCAAAATGGATGAAATCTGCATTCCGAACTGTGAGTTTCGTCTAAAGTGTGAATGTTGACTGGACAATAAAAAAACGGGCATCCCATGGACACCCGTTTTCCCGTATTAAGCGAAGAAATTAAAGCCGATCGGCAATTTAAAGCCGTAGAACATTGTTGCAAGCAGGAATACTGCAAAAAGGATCCAGAACATTGTCACGGATTTCCCTTTCTTGCCTCGTACCAGTACCATTTCCATCATTCCGATTGTCAATACGCCGAATAGGAATTTCAATCCGTATTCCATTGCATCGAATGAAGAATGTGCGATGAATAAAGTCAATCCTGTAATGATAACCAGGATGTAGAACAAGCGCAGAACCATATGAACGATTTTGCGTCCTTTGCTTTCCGGGTTCATGAATGCCGCTGCGAGAAACAGCACAATTGCGATGACCCAGGTCGTAATGTGTAGATGGGTTGTGTCAGTTAAAAAATCCAATACGTCACCTCTTTTGAAATAGTTCTCCTATAGTCTACCATAACTTCACCCAGCTATAGCAGCTACTCCCTATGACAAATGTGTGACGAGCGTGCCGATCGATTCGATGGAGACTTTGACGGTATCCCCGGCTTTCAGGAATTTGGGTGGATTGAAGCCTTTGCCTACGCCTGCCGGTGTGCCCGTTAAAATAACGTCCCCCGGTTCAAGGGGCGTGTATTTAGAGATTTCCGAAATCAGGACATCCACCCGGCGGATCATGTCTTGCGTATTGCCATTTTGGCGAATTTCTTCATTTACTTTTGTGACAATCGACAGGTTCTGGGATTGAGGCACTTCATCTTTTGTTACAATGTACGGCCCCATCGGACAAGACTTCACAAGGCTTTTGCCAAGGAAATATTGCTGGTGCTTGGACTGAAGATCGCGTGCAGTTAGATCATTGGCGATCGTATAACCGAATACGTGGTCATATGCCATCTGCGTTGGAATGGAGCTGCCGCCTTTTCCGATCACAACAGCAAGTTCCCCTTCATAATCGTAAGCATCCGTCAGTTCACTATGGACTGGCACTGTTTCATGATCGGCTGCAATCGATGCAGGTGATTTAGTAAAGACGACCAGCTCAACCGGTGCTTCTCCACCCATTTCTTTTGCATGTTCAGCATAATTTCTGCCAACGCATAAAACATTTTTCGGTGTTCTCGGTACCGGTGCAAGCCACTCGATATCCGAAAAAGAGTGTTTAAAATCGCCAGGATTATCCGAACTAGCAGCGGCATCAGCCAGCTTGCGGATTTGTTCTACAAATTCGACTCCCTGCGAAATCCCATCAATCAGCTGTGCCGGAAAAGACGGTAGAACCTCTAATTCACTTTGGATCTTCACAACGTCCCAAACGGCTTCTTCTTTTTTCACTTTCGGTCCAAATGCTTCTTTTCCTTCATAGCGAAATGATAACAGCTTCATTTAATAAACACTCCTTTTCTTTAGTTCCATTTATTATACACATTAATTATTTCGATTTGTCGGTTTTATCAAAATTTAATCCGTACGTCACCTTTCTCCAAATCATTTCCAATGGACCCTGGCTGAATTTTGACAGCCAAATTTCGGCAAAAATCAATTGCACAGCAAAAATGCCGATTGCCAGCAAAGTGCCTGTCAGCAGGTCTACCTGCCCGTAAAGCCCCAATCCATAAGAATAAAATATGGTGGTAGCGATCACCGATTGGGTGATATAAGTCGTTAATGACATTCTGCCGGCTTTCGCCAGCGGACGCATTAGGCGCGGCACCGCTCTGTTTTGGACCAGCAATGCAATGATTGCCGCATATGCGACCGCAAGCAGCGGTCCGCCAAAAATATCCTGCACATAATTCAGCGCAATATTGGGACTGAAAATGTAAGGCGTCAATTTCAGCAGCAAACCGACCACAAAGCCCCCGACTGCAAGCCCCTTCCACATTTTCTTCAGTTCATTGGCCCGTTCAATCAGACGCCATTTGGCTGCAGCAGCCCCGACCATTGTTAAAGGAAGAATCGTAACAATAAGCACGATGTAGTTCAGTGGATTATTGCTGTACATCCAATCGTCGAAACGCTGCCTGAAAATTTCAGCGAACGTACCGCCGCCATATGCAGCAATCGAGTTCTGGGCTTCCTGGATTCCTGTGTAAAAACTGGGATCCATCGAAACTGCAGCAAACAGGATCAGCAGCAATAAGGTTTGAGGAATCACATAAATCATAAGCCCCAATCCCAGCAGCCATTTTGACTCGAGCCGTATCATGCCGATAAGCAAAAAGCCCATGATCGCATAAGTGATCAAAATATCTCCGAACCAGATGAGAAACGCATGCAGAATGCCAAAAACAAGCAGGACCGCCAGCCTTTTAGCCGCCATTGGGGCAAAAGGCTTTCTTTTCGCTTCCGCTCTCAGAAATTGCATCCCCAGGCCATAGCCAAACAACATAGCAAATAATGGATAAAAACTCGCCTGGATGAAAACATCGAGAAATGCAAATATCGCCTGGTCTCCTGATCCATCAAACCAGGTATGCGGATCAATATAGGAGAACGGGGAATGAAATGCCAGCATATTTATAAGCAAAATGCCGAGCAGCGCAAAGCCTCTCATCAAATCGATCGATTCCACCCGTTCCTCGAGTGCTATCGGTTCTAATCTCACATTGAATCCCCCTAAATGATTATCTCTTCTTCTGCCGCAAACAGATACAGCAGTTTTTCTTTGATTGGCACACGCAAAATGGCTTCTACTGCTTCCGTATAAACCGTCAATTGCACTTCGTACCGTGACTTCATTTCAGATTGAATGTCATCGATTCCGAAAAGTCTGTCCGTCTTATAATCCAAAAGCACCCAGCCCTGTTCTTCTTCGAACAGGCAATCAATAATTCCCTGGATAATCTGGTGATCACCTTCCGCATCTTCCTTTGCATAAGTGAACGGAACTTCACGCTTGATCTGCTTGGCATTCAGGAGTCGACTGGCCGTTTTACTGGAATAAAAAGCTTCGATTTCAGTAACTTTGATCGCTCGCCCTTCTTCCGGCGACAGAATTTCCATGCCGACCAAGGTGTCAATCTGTTCTTTTATCTCGTCAGCTGTCAGTCTTTTGTCCAGCGGAATGTGCTGCATAAGCGAGTGAACAGCTGTTCCGATGTCTGATGCCAGCAGCCGTTTTTCCTGCAGAAAATCCGGTCGGTCATGCAGCGTCCTTTTCGAAGGTCCGATGCTTTGGATGAACGATTCCGGTTCATCCAGCCGTTGCAGCATCTGCAGGCGTTTCATCTCAGAGACGGATTGCTTTGATCGCTTTTCGACAGATTGCTGGTGAGGATACTGAAAATTGAATCGCGCGTTTACTTCTTTTTCGATTTCTTCTATATTTCCCTGTTCTTCCGCTAACTCTTCAATGATTAATGGCGCGGATAACAGCGATTGGCTCTCAATCATTTCTACATGGAATCGCGATTGATGCGGCAACAGCGTTCCTGAACGGTTCAACAGCGTTTCTGCATCCGGATGACGGGCAATTGCCGGGCCGATCCAGTCCAAATAGCCTTTGGCGCGGGAACGGACGAAATCCGGCAGACGTACCTCAGGTGCTGCCGTTTTCCAGCGGTCAAACAGAGATTCCGGATCTTTGATGGATGCTGTGAGAAACAATCGCTCTTTTGCCCGGGTCATCGCAACATACAGCACGCGCATTTCTTCAGCTTTCATTTGCAATTGCTTTCTTTCTTTTACGGCCAAGAACGGCAGTGAAGTATATTCGACCCGTGAATCCGGGTTGACCGCTTTGACAGCCAGCCCGTAATCCTGATCGAACATATAGGATTTGCGGAAATCCATTTCGTTGAAAGATCGTCCGGTTCCGGCGAAAAAAACGACCGGAAACTCAAGTCCTTTTGATTTGTGGACGGTCATCAACCGGACGACATTTTCTTTTTCACTGAGCGACCGTGCTGTGCCGAGATCATCGCCCCGCTCCCGCATCCGGTCGATAAAGCGCAGGAAGCGGAATAAGCCGCGGAAGGAAGTTTTTTCGTATTCCAGCGCCCGGTCATGAAGCGCACGGAGATTCGCCTGGCGCTGCTTGCCATTTGACATGGAACCGACCATTTCGTAATAGCTCGTATCCAGATAGACCTGCCAGATCAATTCTGCCAAGGAACCGCGGCGGGCAAGATTTCGCCAGTCTTCCAGCTGCAACATGAAACGCTGTAATTTTTCTGCTGCCTTCTTGTCGATGCCTGTGCCGCTCCGCATAAATGTTTTTACCGCATCGTAAAACGTGGCTTGTGGGGCCGCCAGCCTGATTTCAGCCAATTCATTTTCCCGCAGCCCGATAAAAGGCGCGCGCAATACGGATACAAGCGGAATATCCTGATACGGATTATCGATGACCCGCAGCGTATTCATCATGATCATCACTTCCAACGCATCGAAATAGCCGCCCGAAAGTTCCGTATACAAAGGGATTCCCGCCATTTTGAATTCGTCATCAAAATCACCCGACCAGGTCATGGAGCGCATCAACACGACAATATCGCGGTATTCAAGCGGCCGCTTGTCATTGGTCCATGGGTCATGCACATACGTGTCCTGTTCCATCAGTTCGCGGATTTTCCGTGCGATGAATCTGGCTTCCCATTGGGATTTCACCATATCTTCCGGCTCCGTTTCCTGGTCTTCTTCCAGTTCCGGCTCATGAATCAGCACCAGTTCGATCGGAGTCTCTTTTTCAGGATAAGGTGCTTTATGTTTCAGGGCTGCCGCTTCATCATAGTCAATCTCCCCGACACGTTCCCCCATTATTTGTGAAAAGATGTAATTGGTACCGTCCAGAATTTCCTGACGGCTTCGGAAATTCGCATTGAGGTCGATGCTCATGCCCGTTCCTTCCGCTTCTTTTGTAAAACGGCTGTATTTCCCAAGAAACAGCATCGGCTCCGCCAAGCGAAATCTGTAGATTGATTGTTTCACATCGCCTACCATAAACAAATTGCCATCTGTTTCTCCGCCTGATTTAACAAACCCTAAAATGGTTTCCTGCAGCATATTGGTGTCCTGGTATTCGTCCACCAGAATTTCCTTAAAACGGCTGCGGTATTCCTGGGCGATTGCGGAAGGTTCGCCGTTCTCGCTTAAAATTTCAAGCGCATAATGCTCAAGATCTGAAAAGTCCACAATGGCCCGATCCACTTTAAGTGCCTTATATTGTTCGGCAAAGCGATTGGTCAACTCCACCAATGTCTTCATCAATGGCGCCATTTCGCGCATTTCATCAAGCAAACGGGCGGGCTTCCGGGTAAAATAGCTTTCCGTGATGCCTTTGACAATTTTCTTGGCTTCATTGCGCAATGCTTTTGCTTCCTCTGACAGCACCGGATCACAAGAATCTTTCTTAACGCTGCCGGCTTTCGGCCAAATGAAATTCTGCGACAATTCATAAATACTGTTCCATGAATGATCCAATGCAGCAATAGCGGCCTTGATCAATTCTGCATCCATTTCAAAAGTATCAGCCAGAATCTCCGGTCCGTCGGGCTGCTGAGCGACATCTCTGCCATCCATTGTCAACTGCAACGCTTCTTCAAAAGCATGACGTATCGTCATCTTTAAGTCAGCGATAAAAGGCAAATCGTCTATCGCCAGATCTGCAGGCACATCATAAAGAGATGGTACTTGCTGAAGCCATAGCTCAGGATTCGGGTGGACCCTGGAATAATCATATAATTTGCTGACCAGCACTTCCATTGCCTGGTCGCTGCGGTCAGAGGTGAAACTGTCAGCGAGGCGATAGATGGCGTCTGCGTTTCCCTCTTCGTATGCGGACTCCAGCACTGCTTCCAGCACATCATCCCGGAGCAGCGCCGCTTCGGTTTCACCGGCAATCCGGAAACCGGGATCTATTTCAAGCAGGTAAGCGTATTGCTTCACAACCGATAAACAGAAAGAATGCAAAGTGGAAATCTGTGCTTTATTGATCAAGCGCAATTGCTGCCTTAAATGCCTTGACTCGGGATTTTCAGCCACCGCCTTTTCCAGCGCTTTTGACATGCGGTGGCGCATTTCGGCCGCCGACGCATTGGTGAAAGTTACAACCAGCAGTTCGTCGACAGAAACCGGGTGCTTCTCATCGAGCACTTTTTCGATCATTCGATTGATCAAAACGGCAGTCTTGCCGGAACCTGCAGCCGCCGAGACGAGCATATCCTGTCCTTTTGCCCAGATTGCCTGCCATTGTTCATCGGTCCAGGTTGCATCAGTCGGTTTTATCGGAATCATGGTCGCCAGTCTCCTTTCGAATCAAATCAACAGCCTTGTCAGAAGTCAATGATGGTAATTTGCGGTAAGTTTGCTCCGGATCTGATGGATCGAACTGGCACACCGAACGATAAGAACAGAATTGGCACGGTGTATCTTCCTTCACTTTATACGGTGTGATGGAAGTGACCCCATCCAATATGCCGTTCCCGGCATCCTGATGCTTATTGCGGACAAAACGGCGAATAATGTTCATATCATCTTTGCTGACCGTCCGTGATTGTGATTTTGAAATGCTGCCGTTTTTATTCATGCGAACCGGTATGATATTCGAAAAACCGTCAATTTCGCTGTCCATCGCTTTGATGACTTCCTCATCTTCAACGACCAGTCCGTTCATCTTAAACGAACGCGCCATTTCTTCTTCCACTTCTTCCGCTGACATCAATTTTGTCGATTTCAGCATCGGATTGTGCATATGGAAATACAGCACCCCCGCAGGTTCTGCCTGTTGGCCTAGCCAGCGGTCAGAATGAGTCAGCGCGACATCAAGATACGTAAAAGTTTGCAGGGCGATGCCGTGGTAGACTTCTCCCAGATCGAGTCCTTGCTTCGACGATTTGTAATCGACCACGCGGATATAAGGTTTGCCATTGATATCGGTCGAATCGATGCGGTCGATCCTGCCGCGAATATTCATCTTGCGCCCTCTGTTTAAAGCAATATCCAGCGGCGGAATCGATTCCTTCGTGTCAAATCCAACTTCGAGGGCGACCGGCGTAAAGCCGGTGTATTTCGCGTGTTTGCTGAGCATAAAAGCCGTCTGCCTGATAATCGCCTGAAGCTTATGCTGAATATATCGGTAGCGGTGTGAACTGATCAGGATGTGGTTGATGAAATAAGGCGATAATTGCTCCATTGCCTGTTTTGCCAGTTCTCGGCAATCCTTATCGCTGAGCGAAGACCACGATACATCCATTCTGATAACTTCATCTGAAATCCATTTGATGGCAGCGTGAAAAAGGTCTCCCATTGCAGGCGGCGCCAATTTGTACTGACTGCGCTCTTCTAGCCGCAAACCATAGGCCGCAAAATGTGAATACGGACATCCATAAAATGTTTCGACTCTCGAGACACTGGAAGAAATTGGCGTTCCGTACAGCGGTTCGGCAATATCTTCACGCAAAGGATCGGCAATATTGGGTTTTGCCGGCTCCAGAATTCTCTCCACAACCGATGACCAGAACGGATCATCCCGGTAGTAGGCAAGCACTGCCTGCCATTCAGGCATCAGCGAGCCGCTGCGGACCTGGGATGCCAAATAAGCGAGCGCTGCCCGGGGATGTGAGATATAACTCATATGATCGGGCTCTTTAAGTTCTTCGGGGTCAACGACTGCCGGCGTCAATTCGACACCGAGCATATCCATGAATTTTTGAATATACATCGACGGCAATAAAGCCTTTCCTTCTTCGTCCGCAATCGGATAGGATACCGTCAGAAAGTCGGAAGCCGAAGTAAAGGCACGATAAGCCATGAATGTTTCATCCAGCAGACGCGTCTTCGTGCTCGGGGCCAGTTCGAAGCCGATTTTCGCAAACCATTCGCGGTCAGTGTCCGTCAACAACCCCTCTTGGTCGATTCGTTTCGGTAGAACGCCGTCACTTGCGCCAATAACAAAGACTGATTTAATATCCATCAGCCTCGCTAAATCTATGGTGGAAACTGTAATTTCATCAAGAGACGGGGGAATTCGTGAAAATTCCAGCGTTTCAAAGCCTTCATCCAGAATTTTAACAGCAACAGAAAGGTCGAGCTCTTTCTCGCCGAACATCAGGACAAATTGATCCAGTACGCCGACCCATTGTTTCCAGGCTTGCTCATGTTCTGCTGCAGCGAGTAGCCGGTGCTCTGACTCTTCCCGTTCTTTGAGGTCGAGAATTTTATCGTAGACGTCCATGTCCTCGACAAACAGAAACAAGGCTTCCGCCATTTCTTTGCCCGTCGAACAGCCTTCCAGCTTTTCCTTCAAAACCGCTAACGGTTCACGCACCAAATCACGCACGGCATGGAGTTCTGTCTGCAGCGCAATTTCCTCGTCGGTCTGGATGCCGGTATGAAATTCCAATCCGCGGTATTTTTTATAAAACCAGCGTTTGTCCTCGAACCAGCGGTCACCGTAAATGCCATTTGCGATGACGAAATTTTCAAGCACATCACTGCGCTCCCGCCATTTACTTACACTCCCCCGAGGAAAGAACAGATCCGTTTTAATCGCACGGAAAACCGGTTCATAAGAATAGTTCGACTGGACCGCCTCGAGCACAGAGCGGCAGAATTCAATTAACGGATGGTGCAGCATCGATTTTTTTTCGCTGATGAAATAAGGCAATTCATATTGCGGAAAAATCGTATTGATCAATTCATCATATACTTCGGGCTGCCGGTAAAGGACGGCAATTTCTTTATAGCGCATCCCATTTCTTACCTGTTCCCTGATGGAACGAGCCATCGCATGCACTTCCGCTCGCCGATTGGCTGCCTCAATGAGTCGGACATGACCTTCTGATTTTATTGTCTGCAAAGGATAATCATCGAAATGGCGTTCAACATGTGCCAGTTCCCGATTTGAAAAGCGTTGCGGTGAAGGCATATGCACTGCATTTTCCACGGGAAGTCCTTCTTGTTTCGCCTGGTCGACCAATCGGCGTGCCGTGTTGGCAGATTGGAAGAACAGCGCCTGTTCATCGTTTGCATTTGCCGAACCGTCCATTGGCAACGCAATGGTTACGGATTTGGCATGCCGCATCAACTCGAAAATGATCTCGTATTCGCGAGCCGTGAATGTGACAAATCCATCTATATAAATATCGGAAGTTTTCACTCGATCGGAGTAACGGATCTTCTCGGACAATAAGGCAAGATGTCCTTCAGAATCCACGAAAACGGTTCCTAAACGGTTTTCGATTTCGGCCAGTATCAATTCCAAATCTGCAGCTTTATCCAATAAAGTGCGCGGGGCACCCGCCTCAGTAAGGGATGAACGAATTTCTGTCAATTCCCCACAATCCACGCAATACCTCGAAAACTCTTTGATCAATTGTTCAATCTGATCGGTAAATCCACGCTTTCCGGCTGCACGCCGAAATAGCTGGAATTCTTCCCGGTGTTCCTCCAGCAAACTTCGAATCAGCATACGGTAGCCGAAACTGTCGACTTCTTTGCGGCTGATCCCCCCGGCTTCCTGCAATACCCGCCAGGCTAACCGTTTAAATGTTACAGCCTGCGCACGAATCATCCCTTTTACGCCATCTGCCGACGATAATCGGTACTCTGTTGAAAAGGACATTTGATCGGGCACGATGAAGAATAGCGGATCTCCATCCGCATGCCCTTTTAACGTTTCCACGATTTCATCCAATATAAAGCTGGTTTTTCCAGAACCGGCACGTCCGTAGATAATTCTTAACGACATATGAACACCCTCCAGAAAGAACGTTTGTTCTTATTTTACAGTATCAATCCCTTTTCATCCAGTTTGGATGCTTCAGCGGTCGCCTGTATCCTTTTTGTCTGCAGCTCTGCGGAAATCCTCTTCCACTTTCTTATTCAGCCTTTTCTCAATAATTTTTCCTACTATATAAAGAAGTACGATTACTATAATAACGATAATTGTCCGCAAAGGATTGGTGACTAAAGATCGAATGTCGTAGCCAACATATGTAATGGTAAAAACCATAACTGCCTTGCCGGCAATCAAAGTCCATAAATAATAATGTTTACTGATATTGGACAGACCCGCTACAAGATTCACGAGTGATGAAGGAGTAAAAGGAAAACACAATAATAGAAACAACGGGCCGAACCCATTTCGTTCCACCCACAGGATTAATCTTTCTACTT
Source organism: Planococcus daihaiensis (assembly GCF_049262615.1). Taxonomy (GTDB): domain Bacteria; phylum Bacillota; class Bacilli; order Bacillales_A; family Planococcaceae; genus Planococcus. The sequence continues at coordinate 581,083 of NZ_CP175504.1, forward strand.
TCTGATGCTTTGTCATGAAGTTTAAAAACTTCGCACGGCCGTATTTGCGGATAATCAGGAAAACGCTATACGATCCCGCTACGGATCCCCCCCACGATAACAGGAAACCAAACAGCAGACCGTATGCTCCCGCATTGGCAAACACAAACACAAAAAGCGGCAGGAAGGGCAGGAACGCTTCGATAAAAGGCAGCAAAAACCCGATGAAGGGCCCGATGGACCGGTATGATTCGTATAAAGCTGTAATGTTTTCCATGGAAAAGAAATCCGACATAGGCTCATTCCTTCAGCTGCAAATTTTTTATTATCACCGAAACTTTAATCCCGATGGTTATATGATATGCTATTATAACTACTTTACACTCTTTAGCCCTTTTTGGAAAAGAGAATTATTTTACATAAGGAGAGAGAAAGATGGCACAACGCGGTTTTTCTGCGGGTTTAAAAGCGGGTACCAGTATAGCCATCGGGTATTTCCCCGTGGCATTGACTTTCGGGCTGCTGGCCAAAACAACAGGCTTGTCGCTTTTGGAGGCTACGGCGATGAGCATTTTTGTCTTCGCTGGCGCAGCACAATACATATCTTTATCGTTAATTACCGCCGGTGTCGGTCCAGCTGTCATCATCCTGAACACGTTCATCGTCAACATCCGCCATTTTCTGATGACGGCTTCGCTGAATGAAAAGATGCAGCCCGATGCGCGTTGGAAAAAAGCGCTTTACGCATTTGGCATCACGGATGAATCCTTTTCGGTGCTGGCCATCCAGAAAGAAGACAATCTCCGCACATCATTTGCAGCCGGTGTCATTGTCATATCGTATGGCAGCTGGGTCGTGTTCACCGCGCTCGGCCATCTGATCGGTGCGAACCTGCCTGCGTTTCTCCAGGCTGCGATGTCGATTGCCCTTTACGCCCTGTTCGTCGGCCTGCTTGTTCCTTCGCTGCGCAGCGGCAACCGGAAAGTCCTGAGTCTCGCTGCGATAGCAGCTGCCTTCAGCTCTCTATTCTATTTCACTGGATGGCTGTCGACCGGATGGGCCATATTGGTATCCACGTTGGCATCGGCTGTCATTATTGAATTAATTTCTTCGAAAGGAGGGCGATCCTGATGGGTTCTTGGATCTGGTGGACCATTCTCGGCATGGCAATTGTCACTTATATCCCGCGTGCCATCCCGTTAACATTTTTGGAAGGCCGTGAGCTGCCGCCTTCCATTCAAAATGTGTTGCGCAATATCCCATTCGCGGTACTCGGCGCATTGATTTTCCCGGCCATTTTCTTCATCCAGGAAAACATCTGGTTTGGCGTCATTGGTGCGACGGCAGCATTTGGCATCGCTTTCCTCGGAGCCAATGTAATGGTCGTTGTGCTGGGATCAATTACAGTGCTGGCTGTTTACAGCCTCTTCATATAAAAAGTAAAAGCCGTCATTCATCTTCATGAATGTCGGCTTTTTTGCTTCGATTGTACATATTGGTGGCGTACCAGAATCCCGCGGTCAATGACGCGGCGTTAATGATATAAAGAAACCAGGTGTTCGTGTAGCCGGCATAAACTGCAGCAGCAATCAGCGCTACTGTCAGGATCAAGCCGACAATGTGATTGAAAGTCACTCTTGTAAAGAGGATTACGAGAAGCCCCGGAACCAGCAATGACAGAAAAACTTTGGTAATCATCGATTCCATGAAATCATCTCCTCGTGCCAGAATTTATGTTCCACTTCCGGTGCAGATGACAATCAGACAACGATCAATCCCAGACGGTAATGATCGTGCCTGAAGATGACATGCTGTCTCAAGCGCATTTCTTTATTGTGATCGATCACTTCGAGTCGGCAATGCGCAGCGTTCACTTGTATCGCTTCGTATAGCTCAGCTTCATTTGTGACTGTCAATCCGTTCACTTTGCGGATGACCTCTCCGCGCAACAGCCCCATTTTTTCAGCTGGCGAATCCGAAAGAACATCGACAATCATCACTCCTGTAGACTGAGGAGCCACTGCATGATTGCCTTTATTTTCGTTTATTGTACCCAAAACTGAAATCGTTGCTCTCCCGATTACGCCGAACAGCAATGCAATCAATGCCATCGGTGCCCATACATAAGAGAACAAGGCGAGTCCAATAATTGCCAACCCGAGTATCCATACTCCTTTGCCGAGCTGCGGATACAGATGCAGCGGCAAGGATTTCCGTGCACGATTTTGAAAACCGATTACTGCAGGGAACAGGAGGAATGAAAAACTGCTTTCCCCTATCGGAAACTGGGGCCAATACGGCAGATAAGAATCCAGTAAATCACCAGGCACTACCAAAAATAGTGGAATCAGCCACAGGCGTTTTGTTTTATAGAAGATTGCAGTTCCTCCGCGGGCAGTTTTTTGCGTTCGCGGAGAAGACGCTTCAGCACCGCGCTTGGCTATCAGCCGGCCTTCCAGAAACACCATTGCTCCCGCAATCAAAGCAACCGGCAGCAGCCAGCTCCAGGCAATTGGATAACCCGTGTAATCGAAAATGCCAAATGGAATCGACCAATTATAATGATGCAATAGCCAGCCAACAGCAGCTGCGGCAGTTGCCAGATAAATGAACGAAGCCAATTGATAGACCCCGGACAACAATATAATCGCGCTGACCAGTGTTAAGGCGACAAGCCATTGCAACGGAACCACCAGCCCGATTGTGGAAAACAATATGGAGAAGAGCAGCGCATAAAGAATGCCATCCTTCAGTAAATCACTGAATTCGCGCCCGCCCCAGACGATTCGGGTGCGAAACAGACCTCTTTCCTTCTTAACTCTCAAATAACCAAGTAAAAATGCTGCAAGCAGCGCTATGTATAGAACTGGATTTATAAAAAATCTCCCAATGTCCATTAAAGCTTCCATGACCAACCTAGTTCACCATCCATTCACCGGCTCTTGACCTTAGCTTCTATTGTATCAAAGAACCCCTGCATACAGTACTTCTTTTTGAGCTCAGCGTATGCAGGAGATCAATTCATCGAAAGCCGGCAATCAATTGAACGCGGCGGCCAATTGTTCCAAAATATCCTCTTTACCTTCAATACCGGCAGATAACCGGACGATACGGCGGGTCACGCCGACCTTTTCTTTTTCTTCTTGAGATAAAGCCCGATGCGACGTCCCGTAAGGATACGATACAGTCGTTTCAACACCTGCCAGTGTCGGAACAATTTTAATCCATCCCAATGATGTAAAGAATGAGGAAACTTCAATATTTTCAGGAACTTCAAAACTCACAATGGCGCCTTTTTCCGGGTACCACACTTTCGTTTTCGTTCGCAGAAAATCTGCGATTGCCTGTGCATTTTCCGTTTGGGCTTTCATGCGAAGAGCCAAAGTTTTAATGCCGCGGATGGTCAGCCATGCTTCAAAAGGACTGAGGTTCAAGCCCATATTGACAATGCGCTTTTCAGCCAATGCGACCAGTTCCGCGTCGCCTGCCAAAACACCAGCCGTCACATCGCTGTGGCCGCCCAGATATTTTGTTGCACTGTGGGCAACGAGGTCCGCACCGTGTTCATAGGGCTTTACCGTATAGGGCGTCGCAAATGTGTTATCGATCATCACTTTGATCTGATAATGCTTTTTCAATTGGCTGAGCACTTCCACGTCCTCTTCACGGAGAAATGGGTTCGTAATTGACTCACTGAAAATCAGCTGGACTTCCGGGAAATCGATCAAAATCTGTTCGATTGCACTGATATCCGAGAAATCAGCGAAATGAACCTGGATGCCCATCAACGCCAGTTCTTGTTTTAATAGGAGGAAGGTTCCTCCGTAGACGTCCTCTGCAGCCAGAACATGGTCTCCACTCTTCACGACTGACAGAATGCCCGCCAGGATTGCCGAAGTACCAGATGAGGCGGAAACGCCTTTAGGTGCCCCTTCCAGATTAGCCACTGTCTGGCCGAGTGCATCCGTGTTCGGATTGGCTGATCTAGAATACAAATAAGTTCCGTTGCCTTCGTAATAACCTTCCAATTCCTCTAATGATGAAAAGGCGAATGCTGAAGTTTGATAAATCGGCATCACCTTCGAGCGAATCGTGCGCTCCTCCATCTGGGCTGTGTGAACGGATTTCGTTTCAATCGTTGTCATATTCCAAACCTCCTATTCCATATTTCCAATAAAGTCTTCCATCATTTGCTCATTCATGGGGCCGACAATTTTGTTTTGTACCCGGCCTTCCGTATCAATCATATACGAAGTGGGGATGGCGGCAGCCTGGTAAAGCTCACCGATCTCCCCTTCAGTATCCATCGGTATCGGAAAGGTCAGACTGAATTCTTCAATAAACGCGTTGATTTCATCCATTCCCCTATCCTCCGTCGTCAGGTTGACTGCCAAAATTTCGACATTTTCTTGCTGTGCTTGTTCTTCATAATACCTTTGCATATCCGGCATTTCAGCACGACACGGCGGACACCAGGTGGCCCAGAAATTCAAAATGACTTTTTGCCCTTTGTAATCCGAAAGTCTGGCCGTTTCACCGTCGAGAGTAGTCAATTCAAAATCCGGTGCAGTTTCACCTTTTGCCAAACCTTCATCAGTTGGGAGAAATTCAACAGCACTGCCTTCATTCAAACGGTCAGTCGCTTGTTTTTCTGCAACATTCCTTTGGACAATTCCCACAGCGAGCAGTAGGATGAGAATTCCCACAAGCGATAATCCCAAGATTTTCTTCATAAAAATTCCCACTCCATTCGGATATTATCATACGATAAACCTAACGATTGATGCTACTGTTGCACTTGTAAATTTATAAATTTGCGTAAAAAAACCGGCATCTGTGTCGATGCCGGTCCATATTTTATCCGCCGATATAATTAATCGGGTTAACTGCATTTGAACGTGCGCCATTCCAAGACCCAATGTGGACTTCAAAGTGGACGTGTGGTCCAGTCGAACGCCCAGTGCTGCCCATTGCAGCAATTCGCTGACCTTGTGAAACCGCTTGTCCAACGGATACGCTATTCGAGTTATTATGAGCGTATACAGTTGTGTAAGGCTGGCCATTGATCGAGTGCGTTATCATGACGACATTGCCGTAACCTCCCATTGCACCCGAAAAAGATACGTATCCGGAAGCTGCTGCATGGATTGGAGTACCGGTACTGTTCGCGATATCTACACCAAGGTGATTCTCATTGCCTGCTCCAATATTGCGTCCGCCATAATTAGATGACAAACGGCCAGCTGCCGGCCGGATGAACCCTGAACTGTTTTTTACAGGTGCACTAAAAGTTGTTACAGAAGAGCTTGAAGATTTTTGAGCTGCAGCTCTTTCAGCTGCTTCTTTACGTTTGCGTTCTTCTTCAGCCTTTTTGGCGATTTTTGCTAAACGAGTCTGTTCTTCAGCAATCTTCTTCTGAAGAGCGTCGCTGATACCCATAGCCTCTTCATGTTCTTTTTCCAGTGCAGATTTTTCTTCAGCAAGGCGTTCCTGTTCTGCTTCAAGATCCGCTTTCAAACCGGATTGTTCTTTCTTTTGCTTATCAAGTGAGGATTTCAGCTCTTCCAATTCAGCTTGGCGTTTTTGCTGTTCTGCCAATTTGCTTTCAACTTCCGCTTGTTGCTCCGCAAGAAGTTCCTTATCTTCAGCCTGTTCACGCATAATTTCACGATCTGCATCAATCAGCAAATTCACCGCTGAGAAACGGTCGATAAAATCGATAAAGCTGTTTGCGCCAAGCAATACGTCGATATAATCAACTGAACCACCGCTCAACTGAATTGCGCGAGCGCGTTCTTTAAGCAATTCTTCGCGTTCTGCAATTTTGTTTTCGAGTTCTTCGATGGATTCTTTCAATTCATCGATTTCTGATTTTGTTTGATCGATTTCAGCTTGTACTGCAGTCATTTTATCCTGCGTTTCAGTGATTTTGTTTTCCAAATCATTGATTTTCGCTACGATTTTTTCAAGTGTAGATTGATTTTCGCTGATTTCATTCGCTTTTTCATTAATATTCGAATTCAATTCGTTCTTTTTTCTTTCAGCATCCTGCTGTTCTTTTTTCAGGTCGCTCAGACCATTGGCGCTGACCGATGGCATTACCATCGTTAACGCCAATATTGCTGAAACAACAGACAACATCCATTTCGACTTCGAGTTCAAGTGCGTTTTCCCCTTTCGGCTTTACGTTCTCTATCTTTCTGTCTTCTCTCTCTCTACGACTCTTTATCTAGCTTTTATTGTTTAAACTCGCAAGAATTTGCGGATGGACATGAAGCTTCCCCATACTCCGATGAATACACCCATCAGAAGGATCAGCGCACTTACCTGATAGATGAACGGTGCGAAGTCCAATAATTGGATCATCTCGCCACTCAGTTTAGGCTGTGCAAATTCAGTGATGTTGTAGTAAAGCGCGACTACAAGACCGATTGGAATGATTGAACCAAGAAGTCCAAGCCACATTCCTTCAAGAATGAACGGGATGCGGACGAACCAATTTGTCGCTCCAACCAATTTCATGATTTCGATTTCATGGCGTCTCGCAACAATTGTGATGCGGATCGTGTTTGAAATCAGGAACATTGCGGTAAACAATAAAGCGAGGATTAAAACGAGACCTACGTTACGACCGGTGTTCAGGAAACTGAACAGTTTTTCGATTTTGCCTTCACCATATTTAACTTCTTCAATGCCCTCTAACTGCGAAATTTCATTCGCAACATTTTCTGTTTGCTGAGGTTCTGTTGCTTTTACATAAAAAACATCCAATAATGGATTGTTTTGCTCGAACAAACTGAATTCATCACCGAAGTCCAGTACCAAATCAGAAAGTTCCTCTTCTTTTGTCGAATAATTTACTGAATCGACTCCGGACAAACTCAGGATGGCTGTTTCCATTTCGGATACAGTTGCTTCATCTGCTTGCAGTGAGATAAACGATTTGATTTCCACATCATTTTCCAGGTCATCTGCAACTTTGTTCAAGTTCATCATAATCAGAACAAATACCCCAACAAGGAGCAATGTAACTGTTACCGCACTGACGGATGCAAATGTCATCCAGCCGTTGCGTCCGAGGCTTTTAAGGCTTTCTCGGAAGTGGCGTGCTAAAGTTCTAGCCTTCATAGCCGTAGTCACCTCCAGCTTCATCACGTGCAATTAGCCCGCCTTCGATTGCTATAACGCGGTGTCTCATTGTATTGACGATTTCACGGTTATGCGTCGCCATCAGAATTGTTGTCCCGCTCGCGTTGATGCGTTCAAAAAGATTCATGATATCCCATGAAGTTTCCGGATCCAGGTTACCAGTCGGCTCATCTGCAATCACCACTTTCGGTGTGTTTACGATTGAGCGGGCAACTGAAATCCGTTGCTGCTCCCCACCGGATAATTCTCTTGGGAACATGCGTGCTTTATGTTTCAGCCCCACCATATCGAGGACATCCAGTACACGTTTCCGGATGGCTTCCGGTTTTTCTTCGATTACTTCCAAAGCAAATGCCACATTCTCATAGACATTTAATCTTGGCAGTAATTTGAAATCCTGGAACACAACGCCGATTTGACGGCGAAGAAGTGGAACATTTTTTCTTTTGATTTTCGCAAGATCCACTCCGTTGACAAGCATTTGTCCGGACGTTGGGGTTTCTTCTCTGTACATCATTTTGATGAACGTCGATTTTCCTGCTCCACTCGGTCCTACTATATATACAAACTCGCCTTGTTTAATCTCAACGTTCATGCCATTGAGTGCAACGATGCCGTTCGGATATTTTTTATATACGTTCTTCATTTGTATCATTTAATAACCACCTATATAGATTATATTTCACAAAAACATTAAGTGTCCTAAAAATCCAGCAAACCCATTGTAGCATCTTTAAAACCCTTTTTATATTACAGTTCTGTATCAATTCATGCTTGTTATTGAAACATTTCATAAGTAATAGGATATAAATTCACAAATTAAGTGAACCTTATTGCCTATACGAAGGAATATTTTTGTGAATTCATTGTTGTATTTTGATATAATTTTCTCATGGAAAAAACCGGCTAAATTAGCCGGTTTTCTCATTATAGTTGCTTATTCTTTTTCTGATAGCCAAGCTGCAACAGCTTCTGCTTCTTCACCTTCGATAATTCCAGCAGGCATTGTACCGCGTCCTTCCAGAATGACAGTCAGAATCTCTTCTTCTGACAATCTGGAACCTACATCATTCAAAGCGGGGAAATTGCCTTGTCCTTCCAAGTTTTCCCCGTGGCAGGAGATACATTGCTGATTCACGATCTGTTCCGCATCAACTGTAGTTTCTTCACCAGCCGGTGTTTCAGTTGGCGTTTCTTCAGCCGGTTCCGGCTCTGCCGTATCATCTCCTCCACACGCGCCCAGAATAAGCGTTGTACCGAACAATAATGCCATTAAGCTTTTTTTCATCATAATGCCTCCCTTGAATATTTCATTACTAGAAGTATACCTGTGTTAAGCCCGTTTGAAACCTTCGCCTAATACCTCCGAAGCATCTGACACAATTATAAAGGCCGAAGGGTCAACAAGTTTTACCACTTGTTTCAACTTAGTGAATTCAGTTTGATGCACAACGACCATTAAAATCGGTCGTTCAGAATCAGTATAACCGCCGGTTGCCGTGAGTTTCGTGACGCCGCGGTCTACTTCTTCATAAATGGCATCCCGAATTTCCATTTGTTTCGTCGTTATAATGTAGACAAGTTTCGATCTTCCGAAACCGACCTGCACCAAATCGATTGTTTTGGATGTGACATAAAGTCCGATTAAAGCATACAGCCCTCTTTCGATATCAAAAACAACCGCTGCCGCCAGAACAATCATGCCGTCGATCATAGCGATACTTGTGCCGAGTGTCAGCCCTGTGAATTTTGTAATGATCTGGGCGGCCAGATCCGTACCGCCGGTCGACGCTCTTCCCCTGAACACAATACCAAGGCCAAGCCCTACCAGGATCCCCCCGAACAACGCCCCCAACAAGGGATTCATCGTCCAGGCCTCCCAATCTTCCGTCATATACACTATAAATGGAAGGAAAATTGTTCCGACGGCAGATTTCAACCCGAAATTCTTGCCCAGAAGAATTACGCCTGCGATAAACAATGGAATGTTAAAAGCCCATTGCACAAATGCCGGCTTCCACTCAAACAGGCCATAAAGCAGCGTGCTGATGCCGCTGACTCCGCCTGATGCCACTTCGTTCGGCAACAGGAATACGTTAAATGAAATCGCGACCAGCGCTGAACCGATGATGACGTATATGTAATCCCTAAATTCAGTCCAAAACGGATGCAACTCTTTTCTGTTGCGTTGATTTTTCTTTCCCATAAAAATGCATTTCCTCTTTCCTGTGCTGTATTCTTTTCGGTGTATTATTTCTGTAAGCCCTGTCAGAGTATACCAAAATGGACGCTCCTTGTGAACTTCATCAGAGTGAAGTAAAAAACCCCGCACGGCCGAGGCCATGCGGGGCTTACTGTTTATGTGCTGTTTTTATTGCATCTTCGAACGCAGCAAGGAATTGATGAAGCCGCTGATATCACCATCCATGACAGCCTGAAGATTGCCGGTTTCATAATTCGTGCGGTGATCTTTTACCATTGAATACGGGTGGAATACATACGAGCGAATTTGGCTGCCCCAGCCGATTTCTTTTTGATCTCCGCGAATTTCAAGAAGCTGCGCTTCCTGTTCTTCGAGTTTCAATGCGTAAAGTTTTGCTTTCAGCATTTGCATCGCTTTTTCACGGTTTTTGATCTGTGAACGTTCCTGCTGGCAAGTAACAACTGCACCTGTCGGCAAGTGGGTGATCCGAACGGCTGAGTCCGTTGTGTTAATGTGCTGTCCGCCGGCGCCGCTTGCCCGGTACGTATCGACCTTCAAGTCTTCCGTGCGGATATCGATTTCGATTTCTCCCGTGAATTCAGGCATCACTTCACATGACACAAATGAAGTATGGCGTCTGCCTGAAGAATCGAATGGTGAAATACGGACAAGTCGGTGCACGCCTTTTTCCGCTTTCAGATAGCCATATGCATTATGGCCTTTAATCCCAAGTGTGACAGATTTCACACCGGCTTCATCACCGGCCAGATAATCCAGTGTTTCCACTTTAAATCCGCGTTTCTCTGCCCAACGTGTATACATTCGCAACAGCATTTGACACCAGTCCTGGGACTCTGTTCCGCCGGCTCCTGGGTGAAGTTCAAGGATGGCGTTATTTTTATCATACGGCTCACTTAACAGCATTTGGAGTTCGTAATCGGCAAGTTGCGATTTAAATTCCTTGAGTTCCTGGCTCAGATCCTCGTGCAATTCCTCATCCGATTCTCCGCGCAGCAACTCAAGCGTCATCTCCATGTTTTCCTGTGACTCCACAAAACCGTGATACGTATTGACGATTTCTTTCAAACCGTTCAATTCCGAAATGACTTCCTGTGCGGTCTCCTGGTTGTTCCAGAATTCCGGGTCGATCATCATTTCATCCAACTCCTGGATCCGTGCCTCTTTGTTCTCTAAGTCAAAGAGACCCCCTGAAGTCCGCAAGCTTTGCGGAAGATTTGTCGAGCTCGTTTCGAATATCTGCTAATTCCATCATATTAAGTTCCTCCTCAAAATAACACCGAAGAGCTGTAAGCTCTTCGGCATTTGGGTGCTTCTTTATGCAGTTGCACCGTGGCAATTTTTAAACTTCTTGCCGCTGCCGCATGGGCATGGATCGTTTCGGCCAACTGTAGAGTCTTTGCGTACCGGCTCTTTTTTCTTCTTGACCGCTTCGCCGCCCTCTTTCGGGTTGACTGCCTGCCCCTTGGCTACTTCTTCACGCTGCAGGTTGTTGCGGATTTCCGCTTTTAAAGCGTATTTTGCCACATCATCCTCGATCGCTTGCACCATCGCTTCGAACATAGCAAATCCTTCCTGCTGGTATTCGCGCAGCGGATCGGTCTGGCCATAGGCACGTAAATGAATTCCCTGGCGCAGCTGATCCATCGCATCGATATGGTCGATCCATTTCGTATCAATTGAACGAAGCAGAACAACTTTCTCGAATTCCCGCATACGTTCCGGTGTCATTTCAGTTTCTTTCGCATCATAGTATTTCGTAATTTCCGCGTTAATGAAATCAATCAATTCTTCCTGCGTTTTATTCTGAAGATCCTTTTCCGTCACCGTATTTTCAGGCAATAGATTGGCGGAAATAACATCAGCAAGAGATTTCAAATGCCAATTCTCCGGCTTTTCATCAGTTGTGTGTGCATAAACCACACGGTTGACGGTATTGTCGATCATGTTTTCGACCAATGAACGCATATTGTCCGTTTCAAGAACTTCCATGCGTTCTTTGTAGATGATTTCGCGTTGTTGGCGAAGAACATCGTCATATTGCAGCAAACGTTTCCGGGCATCGAAGTTATTGCCTTCCACCCGTTTTTGTGCAGATTCCACAGAACGTGTAACCATGCGTGATTGCAATGGCTGTGAATCGTCCATGCCGAGTTTGCCCATCATATTGCGCATGGCGTCGGAACCGAAGCGGCGCATCAGATCATCTTCCAATGACAGATAGAACTGCGTTACACCCGGGTCTCCCTGACGCCCAGAACGTCCACGCAGCTGGTTATCGATTCGGCGGGATTCGTGGCGCTCAGTACCCAAAACTGCCAAACCGCCTGCTTCAACAACACCTTCACCAAGCTTGATATCCGTCCCACGTCCAGCCATATTCGTCGCGATGGTAACTGCGCCTTTTTGACCTGCGTTCAAAATGATTTCTGCTTCGTGCGCATGATTTTTCGCGTTCAGCACAGAATGACGAACACCTTTTTTGGTCAGGTAATCGGAAATGATTTCTGAAGTTTCAATTGCGACAGTACCAACAAGAACGGGCTGTCCCTTTTTATTGCGCTCAGCGATATCATCACCAACCGCTTGATATTTCCCTTCAATACTCGCATAAATTAGATCGACCCGATCATCCCGGACAATCGGTTTATTCGTTGGAATCGCAATAACATTCATATTATAAATATTGCGGAATTCCTCTTCCTCAGTTTTGGCTGTACCGGTCATGCCCGATAATTTATCGTACATACGGAAGAAGTTCTGGAACGTAATGGTCGCCATCGTCATCGATTCGTTTTGAACTTCGAGGCCTTCTTTTGCTTCGATTGCCTGATGAAGACCATCTGAATAACGGCGGCCTTTCATCAAACGTCCTGTAAACTGATCAACAATGACTACTTCGCCTTCTTGAACCACATAATCCACATCATTATGCATCGTGACATGGGCCTTCAACGATTGGTTGACGGCGTGGTTGAGCCGGACATGGGAAATATCGAATAAGTTATCAATATTGAACGCTTTTTCAACTTTCTCAATACCTTCCTCCGTCAAAACAACACCTTTTGTCGTTTCATCGTAAGTGAAGTCGGTATCTTTCCGCAGCATGCGAGCAAACGCATTGGCCTGCATGTAGAGCTGAGCCGATTTGGCAGCCTGACCGGAAATGATCAGCGGCGTCCGTGCTTCGTCGACCAGAATTGAATCGACTTCATCAATGACCGCAAAATTCAACGGGCGCTGCACCATGTCTTCTTTGTAGAGAACCATATTGTCGCGCAGGTAATCAAAGCCGAGTTCATTGTTTGTGCTGTATGTGATGTCAGCCAAATAAGCCTGGTGTTTCTCTTCTTTCGTTAAACTGTTCACATTCAATCCGACGGTCAATCCAAGCCAAGTATACAATTTACCCATTTCTTCAGCATCACGGCTCGCTAAATATTCGTTGACCGTGACGACATGAGCGCCTTTTTTGCTGATGGCATTCAGGTAAATCGCCATTGTCGAAGTCAAGGTTTTCCCTTCACCCGTTTTCATCTCGGCAATATTGCCTTCATGCAGAGCCACAGCCCCCATGAGCTGGACTCGGAAAGGATACAGTCCGAGTACGCGTTTTGAAGCTTCTCTGACAGTCGCGAATGCTTCAGGCAATAAATCATCAAGTGACTCGCCTTTCGCATGCCGGTTGAAGAATTCCTCTGTTTTTGCTTTTAATGCGTCATCGGAAAGCGCCGCATAATCAGCTGCCAGCACTTCCACCGTATCGGCAACTTTTTCAAGTCTCTTTAAATCTCTTTTATTTGGGTCGAATACTTTGTTCAATACACCTAACATTTATACCGCTCCTTGCACAGGGTCCAGTTTTTTCAAGCAGCTGGATCGCTATTGCTGTTATTTATGTGTCGTTTGCCTGAAGGCTTTAAAATACAGTATTTGTCCGGACCATCCATTGATTTCCGAAAATCTCACTCTTCATTTTAACACTGCAAAGAAAACCGTGCAAACAAAGGAGAGCATATGGAATACGAATTCTCCGACTTTTCAGTAACTGGCAAGCAAATGGTTCCCCTTTGAAACTGTGCGAAACAAGATTGTGGGAAAACAGAAAAAAGCTGTGCAGAATATGAATTCTGCACAGCTTTTAATGAGACCCGGATTAATCTTTCCTTCTATATACTTCTATATAATTAAGAAGAACTTGTTTCGATTAAACCATAGGTGCCGTCTTTCCGTTTGTAAACAATATTTGTATCATTGGTTTCTGCGTCAGTGAAAACGAAGAAATTATGGCCCAGCATATTCATCTGCAATACCGCTTCTTCCTCGTCCATCGGTTTCAGATCGAATTGCTTTGTGCGAACGATTGTGAAATCTTCTTCTTTTTCATCTGCCCCATTGCCGTTGATTTCACTTTCATAATTTGCGAAAGCTTGTCCCATCGGTTCACGGTCACGGAATTTACGATTCACCTTAGTTTTATATTTACGGATTTGGCGCTCGAGTTTTCCGACGATCAAATCCACCGCTGCATATAATTCTTCATGCCGTTCTTCAGCACGCAATGTTAAGTTTTGCATTGGTATTGTGATTTCAACTTTAGATTGACTGTTATTTATCGCCTTCAGGTTGACCATCGCGTTTGCATTGGTCCCTTCTGGGAAATAACGTTCGATTTTTTCAACTTTTTTCTCAATGTGCTCTCGAATTGCTGGAGTTACTTCGATGTTGTCACCTTTAATATTAAATTGCAGCATATTAACTCCTCCTTCTTAATCTCTTGCACTGTTACATTTCTACATGTTCCCTCCCGAATCCTTCTTAAAACACAAATAGTTTCAGCAAGATGAATTCCAGGTAAACTATATGACAGGGAGGTGAAGCCGATGTTTACAAATAAGCTTGTCATCGTAACGGGCGCAGCCCAGGGAATCGGTAAAAGCATTGCCGAACATTTTGCACATGAGGGTGCACTGGTTATCGGCCTTGATATCGAAAAAGTTTCTATTGAAGGTGTTGAATTCAGAAAGTGTGATGTCGGCAATTTCCAGCAAGTCCAAAAGGTGATGGAAGACATCCATACCGAATTCGGCGCAATCCACGCACTGGTCAATAATGCCGGAATCTCGGAATTCAAATCGTTATGGGAAGTTGAAGAGCAAGATTGGGACCGGATTTTGGATACGAATTTGAAATCGGTCTTTATCTGCAGCCGGGAAGCGGCCAGGTACATGACTGATGACATTCGATCGATTGTCAATATGGCTTCCACCCGCGCTTTTATGTCGGAACCGAATACGGAATTGTATTCAGCTTCCAAAGGCGGGATTTTTGCTTTGACTCATTCGCTCGCCGCTTCACTGAGTGACAGGGGCGTTCGGGTAAATTCCATCGCACCGGGCTGGATCCATACGGGGGATGCTGCCGATTTGCGGGAAATCGACCATCAGCAGCATTGGAGCGGCCGTGCCGGCAATACTTCCGACATTGCCCGTGCCTGTCTATTTCTTTCCAATCCGCAGAATTCTTTCATTACAGCTGAATGCCTGACGATTGATGGCGGCATGACACGAAAAATGATTTATGAACATTAAAAAGACGGGCATATTTCGCCCGTCTTTTTATGTAAATTATTGTATTTTTAAATTTACGCCCGTATTAGCGCAATAAACCCCACTTCTTCTGCTCCCCCCTCTTTCAGCAGTTTCGCAGCCAGCCGAAGCGTGGTTCCAGTCGTATACATATCATCAACCAACACAATCTTTTTCGGGACCGGGTTGCCGTTCAAAGAGAATAATCCGCGGGTTGCCAGACGTTCTTCTCTTGTCTTTTCGCCTTGGACCTCTTCATTTTTATGAAGAAGATGGAAAAATTCGACCCCGCCAGCCTGCAGAATACTGTCGACTTGCGCAAAAGTGCGGACCTTCAATTTGGAAGGGTTCATCGGAATCGGCACAACCACTGCTTTTGTTTTCTTTACCGCAACCGCCAGTTCATCAGCAAATACCTCAGCTAATATGACATCCTGAAGAAATTTGAATTGGTGCAGGTATTCCTTCATAGCCGCGTTGTAGCCATACAGCGTTTTTCCGAAATCAATAGCCCCTCCGAACTCTGTCGTTTCCCAGTGGCTGCATTCGCTGCACAACTCAGCTCCACTCGCTCCACAAATCCGGCAACCGGCAACGGCCGCTTCGAATGACGTCCTGCATCCTTTGCAGATAGTATCCGGTTTATCCCCCAAAAACAGGTCTCTCCATGAAGGATTCGATTCCAATCGATTGCCGCATAAATAACAATTCATCGGAACCCCTCCTGATTGAAAGACTTGATGAGATCCCGTGCTTTGTCCATCTGCCAGGATATTCCGTTATGAAAAAATATCACTTGCCCTTCCGGAAATTTGCTTGACCTGCCTGCACGACCTGCCATTTGAATTAATGCAGACGCTTCGAAAACATCTTCATCTGCACCGACGATGCCCACTTGCACATTTTCGATGGTCACACCTCTTTCCAATATCGTTGAAGTCAGAATGCCTGGAATTTCTCCCGTCCTCAATTTCATGACTTTCTCTTTCCGCTCAGGATCTTTGGAATGGACAGCTTCAATCCGGTTGTCAATCTCCTTGAATAAGGGTTCCGCCTGCCGGATCATTTCGATGGTCGGGAAAAAAAGCATAAATGGTTCCTCCCGCTGCAATTTCTGTTTGATCCATTCCGCCAATTTCCCTGGAATTCTATTGGCTCGGAAAGACCTTCGGTAATTCCAGAGCGGACGATAAATTGGTACTGGAAGCGGGTGGCCATGAAAGCGGCGGAATATTCTCGATTGATGGGGTACCCTTACCAGTAATTTCCGGGAAGGCGTAGCAGATACATAAATAATCGGGGCACCCGGTTTCAACGATTTCGAGACAGCCCGTGCCAACGCTGGATCATAAGAATACGGGAATGCATCCGCTTCGTCGACAATCACCAGATCAAATGCGTGTTGGAAGCGGTAAAGTTGATGAGTTGTGGCCATTACGAGACGGGCAAAACCCGGTTCAAACGTTGAACCTCCGTAAAGCGTATGGATCACCAGTTCCGGAAATACCGCTTGGAGCCTTGGTGATAATTCCAAAATCACGTCCGTGCGGGGCGCCGCTATGCAAACTCGCTTGCCTTCAGACAACGCCTGATGAATTGGCGGAAATAATAATTCAGTTTTGCCTGCTCCGCAGACAGCGTATACAAGATGGGATCTATTGAGGTGCAGGCTTTCCCCAAGTTCTTCGGAAGCCTGTTGCTGGAGATTTGTGAGTTCGCCATTCCAATGAAATGAATGGGAATAAGGGGAAATCAGGTGAGGTTCTTTCCAAGTGATCAAATCAGTACACGAGCTGACCCGGCCCATCCGGATGCAATGGCGGCAATAATGGCATAGCCCAACGCATTTCGCGCACAAGAAGGAGACAATTTTTTCAGCCGAGCTTTCCAGACACCTCGCACACTGGAGACTTTCTGTAATTCCTTTGTGGACCACAATGAAACCATCCTGTATCGCTTTTTCAATCGTCTCTTTCGGAAACGGAGTAAAGTCGCGCAGCCATATTCTTCCGGTTAAAAAATCCTGCAGTTCGTTCATATTCCAACTCCTTTTTATTCAATAAGATTTACCAGATTATTTCCAAACTGCTCAGTCTGAAAAAAAAAAGCCTTGGCAGGTCATTTGTTTACCCAGCCAAGACCCATGGAGCCTTCTCCTAAATGTGTGCCTATAACCGGCCCGAAATAAGAAATATCAAATTCTACTGTTGTGAACTTCCGCTCAAGTTCTATTTTCCACTGGTTTGCATCTTCTTTACGATTTGCATGAATAATTGTCGCTTTAACCGCATTGCCGGAACGCAAGTCTTCTTCCAGTAACGAAACTATGCGGCTCATTGCCTTTTTACGGGTGCGCACTTTTTCAAATGGCACAATCTTAGTGTCGCAGAAATGCAGCAAAGGCTTTATTTGCAGCATGGAACCGACAATCGCCTGCGCCCCTGATAATCTTCCGCCGCGCTGAAGATGCATTAAATCCTCTACCATAAAAAAGGCGCGCATCGACCGCTTCATCTCTTCCAATTGCTTTATGATTTCCATGGCTCCAATTCCCTGGTCAGCCATTTCAGCAGCTTTTAAAACATAAAAACCTTGCATCGCGCAGGATATTTCAGAATCATACGTGAAGACCTTTGCATTTTCGATCAACTCGGCTGCCTGAAGGGAACCGGAGAATGTTCCACTGATGCCGCTGGAAAGGTGGATGGATAATATTTCATCGTGATCTTGGGCAAGTTTTTTGTATAAATTAATGAATTCACCGATCGGCGGCTGTGATGTTTTCGGCTGCTCACCCGCCGCTCTGGCGTAAAACTCCTCTACTGTCACTTCCCGCTCCTCTTCGAAAGATTCCATCCCGAAAGTAATCTGGAGCGGAATCATATGTATCTTGTGTTTGTCACGGACATCTGCCGCAAGATAGGCTGTGCTGTCGGTGACAATTGCTGTTTTTGCCATAAATCATCCTCCTCCTTTATTTTATCAAAAACCAGCGAAATTCATAGACAATAAAAAAACTTCCCGCCGACAACGGGAAGGGTGATTATTGATTGCCTATAAAATGCAGGCCGCTTACTTTCCAACCATCATCTTCTTTCTTGAAGATAACCACTTGCCTGCCGCTTTGTTCCGTTTCTTTATCTGATTCTCCCTCAGACATCGTCACTGAGATTTCTGCGAAAACTTCCGCACGCTCAGGTGAATACTTAACGATTGTTTCATTCGAAGGAGAATACGCAATATCATAGGCGTCAAATGCTTCTTCCAAAGCAATCTGGTCTTCTTCGCGGTCAAAACCTTCCGGCTCCTGTGCAATCACCGCCATATAGCGATCCATATCTTCAGCATTGAATGCTGCTATATATTCAGCGTGAGCTGCCAGGATTGCCGCAGCTTCTTCTTCAGGAACTTCCGCCTCAAGCACTTCACCATCACCAGTCATCGTGAAGCCGGCTGATTTATCTTTCATGCCATGGTCTACAGCACCGTTTTCATTTTGCAAATTGCTGTCATCTGCTGAATTTGTATGTTCAGCAGCATTATTATCATCTGAACAGGCAGTCAGCAGCAACATTAAGCCAGCTGCCATAATCATCTTTTTCATCGGGCATTCCTCCTGCGCTCATTTTGACACAGGAAACCTTATATTTCAATGAAGAAACTGTGTCAATATGTTGATTCTCTGCTTGTTTCCCATGTCGTTTGCGTCTCCAATTTCAACGGCACTGAAAACACAAAAACCGCGATGGCCCAGGCCATCGCGGTGAAATTATGATTATCTGACTTCAACCCAACCATTTTTAATGGCTGTAACTACCGCTTGCGTACGGTCATTTACCTGCATTTTTTGAAGAATGCTGGAGACGTGGTTTTTCACCGTTTTTTCGGAGATGAATAAGGTTTCACCGATAATCCGGTTACTTTGCCCGTCAGTTAATAATTGAAGGACTTCGCTTTCACGTTTCGTCAGCAAATGATAGGGACGGCGGATTTCAGTCTGGTGGAACGATCCTTTGTTTTCCCGCTCACTCAATCGGCGGAATTCCATTACAAGATTGCGTGTAACTTTGGGATGCAGATAAGATCCGCCTTTGGCTACGACTTTAATCGCTTGAATGATTGCCTCAGCATCCATCTCTTTCAGCATATACCCCAGTGCACCTGTCTTTAATGCGTGCGTGACATAGGATTCATCATCGTGAATCGACAGCATAATGACTTTTGCTTCCGGATGCTTCTCCATCAATTCCCCGGTAGCTTCAACACCGTTTTTCTGCGGCATATTGATGTCCATCAATACAACATCCGGTTTATTTTCCTCGTACAATTTGATGACTTCCGTGCCGTCGCCGCCCTCGGCAACCACTTCAAATGTCTCTTCGAAATCAAGAATCCTTTTTACACCTTCACGGAATAATTGATGATCGTCTACAATAATAATTTTTGTCATTATGTTGTCCTCCTTGAATACCGTATCTTATATACCCAATTCATAGGGAATTTGAAACATCAATACTGTTCCTTCCCCCAAATTGGAATTTATGATGAAATCCCCTTTTATCAAATCGATTCTTTCTTTCATCCCGATCAGGCCGAATGATTGGTTTTTCACTATACTTTGGTCAAAACCTGTGCCATTATCACTCACGACAATGTTCACATGCTCTTTCAGCCATTCCAAGTCCACATAAATTTCCGTTGCTTTTCCGTGCCTGATTGCATTGGAAATAGCTTCTTGAATAAGCCGGAATATGGATGTTTCATGACTGGAAGGCAACCTTCGCTCAGTGCCGTTGGAATTAAAAGAAACCAGGGTTCCCGGATTGTACTCAGCAGTTGTCTCAATATATTTTCTGAGAGTCGGCACAAGCCCCAGGTCATCCAATGCCATTGGCCGGAGATCATAAATGATTCTTCTGACTTCTGTCAAAGCATGGCGCACCATTTCCTTTAAAGAAGAAATTTCCTTAAAGGCCAGTTCCGGACCCTTTTCTCGATATGTCCGCTCAATCAGATCCGACCTGAGCAGCACATTCGCCATCATCTGCGCCGGTCCATCGTGGATTTCACGGGACAGCCGTTTTCTTTCTTCTTCTTGCGCTTCGATGATCCGCAGGCTATAATCGTGATTTAGCTTCGGTTTTTCAAATGCATCTTCAACGTCTTCCAAATCAGATGAGAGATAGTTCATCGTAATATTCAATTGGTTGACGAGCTTTTCGGCTCGTTCAATAGTTTGTAATAATGTTTGCAGACGCCGTTGAAGCTCATCCCGTTTCTGACGGTGTTTTTTCTCCTCGGATCTGTTGGCAGATAATTGGAGCTGTAAATCATTTGCGTCCTCATATGCTTGACGGATCTGCAGTTCCGTATATGAATTGAATGAACCTGAAACTTCGGCGAGTCGCCTTCTTGCAGCACGGGTTTTTTCTTCCAACAAGTCTCCGGTTTTAATAACAGCAGAAATATCCAGTCGAACATTTTCAAGTTCGTCCTTCATCTCTTCATAACCTTGGCGACTTTGCTCACTTATAACGAAAAAATCTTTTTTGGACTGCTCCATTTTAGCCAGCAGTTCATCATAAATGGAATCCATATCTTTTCCATCGACTTTTCTGAACATTTTAAAACCGCCTTACATAATCTCCTAGCAAAATGTGATAATTATTATATCTTTATGCCTGTAGTGGCTTCTACAAGTATATCACTATATAAGTAAGCTAATATTAAATATACATTACAAATTATCTGATTTCATTTTACAACAGGGGGGCTTAAAATGCGAGAATCTTACATGACTGCGGGCAGTTCGGCCAATGCTGAACTGCTTATTCAAAAATCAAGGTTCATCGGTTATGCCGCCAGAGCAGAATCGGAGCAGCAGGCCACCGAATTCATCGACTCCATTAAATCCCTGCATCGCTCCGCAAGCCATAATTGTTCCGCTTATATGCTCGGGGAAAACGATACTATCCAAAAAGCGAACGATGACGGGGAACCCAGTGGAACAGCCGGCGTGCCAATTCTTGAAGTATTGAAGAAGAAACAATTGAAAGATACAGTGATTGTGGTAACCCGCTACTTTGGCGGGATAAAACTGGGGAGCGGCGGATTGATCCGTGCTTACGGCAAAGCTGCTTCCGAAGCACTCGCTGCGGCCGGTATCGTTGAAAGGCGCCTGCATTCATTGATGAAAGTGTCGATTGATTATAGCTGGCTTGGTAAGGTGGAAAACGAAGTCCGCCAATCTGACTATCCGCTCAAAAATATCGAATACACCGACGGCGTCAATCTATATGTGTACGTTCCAGTTCAGAAAGAGGAAAAGTTCAACTTGTGGATGCAGGAAATGACCAATGGCCAATCTTCCTTAAATTGCATATCAAAGGAGTATTTGGAATTTACTATTACTTGAGCTGCAATATTTACTCAGCGCTGAAAATCCTGTATAATAAACTGATTGCATTATTATCTAACTTATATTTTTTAACGATACTTTTTATATAGAACAAATCGATTGGTAAAACCTGAATTCGTAACTCGGTTAGCCCAACCCTATTTTAGAGGAGCTATAACCATGAACCGTAAAAATTACCGCAAATCAAAAGCGTCAAAAAGAAGGACAGCCATCAAAATAGCGTTGACTTTAGCAGTATCGTTATTGCTGTGTGTTTCCGCCTTTGGAATATATCTGGTCAAAAAAGCAGAAAACGCAGCGGATAATGCTTATGAAGCCGCAGGCGATCGTGAAATGTCCGATTTGCGCGAGGAAAAAGTGGAGCCACTCCATGATGATATTTCCATCCTCTTCATCGGCGTTGATGACAGCAGTAAACGCGATCAGAGCTCAGGACAAATCAGATCAGATGCGTTAGTGCTTGCTACGCTTAATAATGAAGATAAATCAGTCAAACTTGTCAGTATTCCACGTGACACTTACACATTAATCCCTGATGCGGGCAAAGAAGATAAAATTACACACGCATATGGATTTAACGGACCCAGTTCCACGATTGAATCTGTGGAAAACCTCTTAGAAATTCCAGTGGATTATTACGTTCGAATGGATTTTGAAGCATTCATAGATGTAGTCGATGCACTTGGCGGCATTACCGTCGATGTTCCCTACGACTTAAAAGAGCAGGATGAAAACGATCAAGCAGGTGTCATCAACCTCGAAGAAGGAATCCAAAATGTGAACGGCAGTGAAGCTTTGGCGCTTGCCCGAACACGCTATTACGATAATGATATTGAACGCGGCAAAAGGCAGCAGATGATTTTAGAGTCGATTATGGATAAAGCTTTATCCGCCGGTTCCTTCACAAAATACGCGGATGTCATAGATGCTTTGGGCGATAACATGAAAACGGATTTAACCTTTAAAGATATGCAGTCATTTTTCGAATATGCGAAAAACGGCAAACCCGATGTAGAAACTTTCACTTTGGACGGCTATGATGATATGTCCACGGGCATCTATTACTGGCAGCTTAATCAAGAGTCATTAATCGAAGTTCAGGATATTTTGCAAAGCCATTTGGGATTGAAACCTGATACATCGAACCTGTCAGACAATAGTTCGTCCGAATATGGGCATGAAGATTATAATGACTAAAAGAAAGAGGCGTCCCACAGAGGACGCCTCTTTCTTTGCATTTAATTACTTCGGTTAAATACAAAAAGACTGATTACAAATCACCTGACTTGTAATCAGTCTTCTATTTGCCGATCATTTTAACCAGATTGATCAATGGACGATAATTCTTGCCTGCAAGTCCAACAACTTCCACAAACAATTCAATTGCCAGAAGCATTACACCCAAAAGAAGAATGCCTCCCCATAACGTTGCTTGTGAAAACAGCAGAGCCGCCAAACCGAACAACGCTGCAATACCATAAATAATCAGGACTGTCTGCCTGTGAGAAAAACCGATGTTCAAAAGACAATGATGTAAATGGGATTTATCCGCAGCAGAAATCGGTTGTTTTTCACGGACACGCCTAACGATGGCAAAGAACGTATCGGAAATAGGAACGCCCAGCATGATTACCGGAATGATCAACGCAACCATTGTTACGTTTTTGAAACCCATCAGAGCAAGTACAGAAATCATAAAGCCGAGGAATAAAGACCCTGCATCACCCATGAAAATCTTCGCTGGATGGAAATTATAAAACAGGAAGCCGATCGAGCTGGCTGCAAGAATTGCGGCTGTAGACATGACGAAAACATCGCCCATGATGTAGGCCATAATAGCTAAAGTTATCAAGGCGACTGAAGAAACGCCGGCTGCCAATCCATCCAGACCGTCGATCAGGTTGATGGCATTTGTAATACCGATTATCCAGACGATGGTAAGCGGGATACTGAAATAACCGAAATCGATTTCACCGCCGAATGGCAGATTGATAAAGGAAATTTCCAGCCCGCCACCAATTACAACAATCGATGCCGCGAGCAGCTGCCCCAGAATTTTCGCTTTTGCTGTGATTTCAAGAATATCATCGAATACACCTGTAATGATTATGATCAGCGCACCAATTATGATGGCTGTCGTAATCGGTATAAAGGCTGGTTCTACTGCATTGGAAATTGGATCGACCGGCCTTAAGATGAAATAACCGATAAGAAATGATCCGAATATGGCTAATCCGCCTAAACGCGGCATTATTCGCGCATGAACTTTCCTGTAATTTGGTCGGTCCACTGCTCCAACCCTGAAAGCTAGGCGCTTGACCAATGGCGTTAGGACAATAGAAGCAAGAAATGCCAAAATCAGAACGAGGTACAGCATATCTTTCCTCCTCAATAATTCTTATACACATAGAAATTCAATGCTATTATAGCACAGAATCACCTGTTATACATATAAATCCCTTGTTATTCCAATTAGACGTGATCAGACAAAAATAGTTTCGCTTTTCAATGATTACTTTTTGCAAGTGACAATAATTCTTTTTCTATTTCTGGTTTGATTCCTGTCTTCAAATCTTTGCTTAAGGTATCATATTTCCATCGACGAACCGCTTCAGCAGTTTCAGCGAGACTTTTCGGCTGCCAGCCTCTTTTTTTCGCTTTGGAATTATCCGCCAATATATAACCTTCCGGATGGTCTTTGTCTACCGGCATCCACAATGGCAATTGAAATGCCTTAATACCGGTATCCAATAAAATCTGATCACTTACCCATACAGGTTTCATTTTCTGAGAAGCTAAAGTTTTCACAAGCTCTTCCATAGTAACCGGATTTGCAGTCAGATTATACGTGCCGTTAGTGCTATTTTCCAAATTGCTCACTGTGAATTCGGCCAAATCTCTGGCATCGACCCATTGCACTTTCCTGAACTTGTCTCCTGGTATCAATGCGATGCCCTCCTCTTTCAATTTTAGAACCCAATAAGTAAAGCGGTCAGTCGGATCATAAGCACCCGCCACAATACCCGGTCGGATAATCAGAGCTTTTTCTCCAAACCGTTCATTTACAATTTCTTCACACCTCACTTTTAGAGGACCATAAGTCTTTCCGTTCACCTCATCTGAATCTATCCCTAGATGAATAGTAGAATTTTCATTAACAGGTCCATTACTAAAATCATCGTAAACTGAAATTGTGGAAATGAAAGTATAATGATCTGTGGTGATATTATCGAGAATAGGAACCAAATCTGCAGGTGTATAAGCAGAAGTATCAATAACCGCATCCCATTCTATGCCAAGCAGTTTGCCGGCATCCTTTTTTCTGTCGCCGGTTATCCTTGGCAAATTGGTAAAGAGCTCGGGATTGCTCTTTCCTCTATTGAATAACGTTACCTCATGCCCGCCATCTAATGCATTTTCTACTATATGGCGACCGACAAATGACGTACCGCCTATTACTAGAATTTTCATATTTCATCCTCCAATTAGTGTTTATTATTAGTATCATTTTTGAATATTTCTGTTATAATGTTTTATAGTTAGAATATTTCAATAACATAGGGGTGCAAAACTGCATGAATGGCAATCTGCAATTTTATTCAAGTTTAACTGATTGGTCTGCCTGGGATGAAGCAGCTGTGTTGAAGATGCAGCACCAAGAAAGGGCTGAACTGGCCAAATCTATTACTTGTGCAGGATTACTTGTCGACTTATCCATGGACCAGCATGCCGAAGTAAGGGAAAATGTAGCGAAAAACTCGTATACTCCTCTCCCCACTTTAAAACGATTAGCAGAAGAAGACCTTAGCATCAACATTCAAAACGCTGCAAAGGAAACTCTTATTGCCATTCAGAACCAACCTGTCCAAAAAAACCTTCAGTGATCCACTGAAGGTTTTTACTTTGTCATTCACCTTCGCGTTTAGAATATGTTAATTCGGCTATACATAGATTAAACGAACTCTAGGAGGAATATGATATGAGCAAAGATGGATTTTCAGATAAAGTTAAAAGTGCTGTCAGCAAAGGAAAAGGCGAAATAAAAGATCAGGTTGGCAATGCAACGGATGATAAACAAAAACAGCGCGAAGGCAAATCCGACAAAACTAAAGGTGATTTCCAGAACGCCGTGGGTGATTTCAAAAACAAAGTGAATAAAGATAAATAATGCAGAACCGGTCCTGAAGGCCGGTTTTTTGTGTATAAGAATTAAGGTTCCGCTCAAAAACTTGAGCGGAACCTTTTTTGCGCCATCACCATTTAAAAGTTTGACGCTGGTCGCAACTGATTAAAAGAGTCGTGGTGTTGGCGGAGTCGCAGTTTTCTTTTCCACATCTTCATGGAACGGTCTGGCGTCTCTTGGATTATGACGATTATCAACTTCATCATGACCGTCCAACGCATTCTTCGGATCATCCGGGCTGTTTCCGGTTCCCTTATCCTGATTGTCATTTCTCAGCAGTTTTTCTTCTTCTGAATCCCTGCCAAACGGTGCTGGCCCTAAGTTCGGGTCTACTCCTGGTGATGGCTCATCCTGTCTGCGATTAACCCCTTCTTCACGGTTCAGATCCTCATCCTGTGCTTCTGTTTCCAATTGTGGTTCATGATCAAAACTCTTTTCTTTCAAAGAGCCCTCATCTTCCGGTTTTCTATCCGAAGTAGGATGGATTGAATCTCCTTCAAGCCGTGAATCTTTGGTTTTCTTGCCATATTTCGGGTGGCCATGCTGATCTTCACGGCGTACTTCAGAAGTGTAAATTTTTTCCGAATCCTGTGCAATCGTCCGGTACGATGGCTCGTCATTGTCGTTACGATCACCATTTGAAGTACCCATCACATCGCGGTCCCGGATTTTTTCATCATTAAATTTTTGTCCATCCCGCTCAATGTCTCGCCCAAATGGCGTAAATGCAGTGTTGCGTTTGCTTTCATCAATAGCACCGGTTCTGTTGCCATCACTGAATGTGGAACTGTTTTCTCTTTCCTGGTTCACAGCATTGCCATCCGTATACAATAGAATTGCACCTTTTTTAATATCTTCACTGTAGCTGTCGATTACTGACTCGTCGAGTTCCAAATCTCTCAATTGAGTATGCACAGTATCTTCGCCGCTAAAGAACGATTTGAATTTAGTGGATAAAGACTCAGCCTCATGTTTATCTACATTCAATTTACTGTCGTAAGAATTGAATACATCTTTATCCCTCGCCAGCACGTGAATATCATTTTCACTGTAGCCATGCATTTTTAATTGCTCTATACGCTGTTCCATTTCTTCCTGGCTATAAACCATTTCAAATTCTCTGTTTGTGTGTTTCATTATTTTTTCAGCCTCCTGTAAGATCGTCTTAACCTTCTTTACCCGAACCTTCTGAATAATAAAACCTGCGTAAATATATAAATAAGCACTCTTTCTCTCAAAAACGGAGGAAAGAGTGCTTTTCGCAGTGATATTTACAATGAGTCCGCATGATCTTCTTCTATATATAAAAGAATTCCACCTTTTGCGATATCGGCAGTATAGCGTTCGGTTTCCTGATCATTCAGTCCCAGTGATTTAACACCTTCACGCACACTGCTTTCACCGCTGACGAAACTTTTAAATTTATCTTTGAAAGAATTAACCCTTTCACCTTCCGCTCCAGTCTGGCGTTCAATCACTTCCAGACGGTCACTGTCTTTTGCCACCATATGTATGTCACTTTCACTGTGGCCCTGATTTTTCAAATCTTCCATTTTCCTCATCAGATCATCATCAGAAAATACAATAGCCAACACCCTTTTATCTTTATCCATAAATTGAACCTCCAAAAATTCTGTCTTTATGCACACTTTACCCAGATGTGCAGACCCCCTAAACTTTTTCACAAAGGAGCCGATGAATAGATGAGCCTATATTTACTATAACTTTACATCCTACTAGGTATATATCACCTTTTTATTATATTTCATATAAAGCATAATAAATAAGCAGTGTATTTTGAAAATTGATGATAAAATGGGAAAATAAGAGATATAATAAAGTATACTTCAGATGGGGAGGCGGGTATTATCGTATTAAGCAATCTTTCTACTTCTGGCTTTTCGACAGATCCGGAGAAGTTTGAACGCAACTCTCCTACATGGATGATAGAATCTTTGCCCATGCAAACGGAAAGGAGAGAATCAATGGACACGGGAATGCGGATTAAATATAACCGGTTGAAAAAAAGAATCAGCATCGAAAATCTTGCTTCTGGAATTCTGCCTCCTAAAGAGTTGAAAAAGATTGAGGCTAGTATGAAAGAACCTACTCTCGATGAATTGCAGGCTCTTTGCAAAAGACTGGAGATACCGCTTGCTTCCAAAGACAATCCCGTCGGTAAGGTTTTGGTCAAGAATTTCAAATCATTATTACTTCATTCTCAGGATAAAGTGAGAATTATTGAGCAATACGCTGATATTCATGATCATCCATTGTTACATAATGATGAAGAGATAGAATTAGAGTATAAGGTTCAACAAATTCGTTTCTTTATTATTACAGGTGATTTAGACAGCGCCGAAGACAAATTGAAAGAAATTGAAAGATTCAAAGAATTTATGAATCAAGAGCAATTTTATTTATACCACAAATACTGGGGTAACTACCATTACATTCTTGATGATGTTAAGCAAGCTCTAAAAACCTATCTGTTGGCTGAAAGAGTATCTCCGTCCAATCTATCTTCGACTGAGCTAGGAGATTTATATTATTCTATTGCCCTATCCTCATCTCGCAGTTGGGAATTAAACATTGCGAATAAATATGCTGGTTTAGCTCTCAAGATATATCAACAAGAATTCGTTCCTAAGAGAATTGTGGAATGTCATTTAACTATTGCAATAAACGAAAGAAGAATTGGGAATTTTACAACTGCGAAGGAACATTTTAAGTACGCTTTTACTATTGGCAATAAAATTGATAATGATTTTTTAAAGTTTAATACTGAATATAATTATGGGTATTATTATTACCAGTTACAGAACTATGAATCAGCCATTTATCATCTTGAAAATGCCTTAAAGTTTGTTCCCGAAGAATACACTTCGGATTTAATCTTGGACTATTGTGTAATAATTAAATGCTACATTGAACTCGAAGATTTTGATGCTGCAAAAAACTACATTCAAAAAGGTGAAAACATAATTATCGAGCGTAATATAAGTGTCAATTCTCCTTCTAATAATCATTTTAAAGAAGTTTATATTGAATTTATGTGTCTGAAATTCTTTGTAAATCAGGACTTTGACCAGTTTGTAAGCTGTTTAGAAGAAAAGTTGATCCCAATTTTAAAAACCCATAACAAGCATTTTGAAATAGGTTTCTATTACGGGCATTTAGGTAATACTTATATGAGAATAGGCGAATTTGAGAAATCTGCTTATTCTCTATTAAAAGCTAAAATAGCTTATAAAGAATTGATGGCCATTAAAGAGGAGTGAAAACGATGAAAAAAGTCTTAACAATCACATTTGCAGCAGCTATTACTATTTCAAGTTTTACCGGTTTACATTTCACTGAAAAACAAGACCAATCAGAACGTTATCCTGAGCCTTGGAGTTACAACTTCGATGTTGCCAAAGAACGTTATCCTGAGCCTTGGAGCTTCAACTTCGATATTGCCAAAGAACGTTATCCTGAGCCTTGGAGCTACAACTTTGATGTTGCCAAAGAACGTTATCCTGAGCCTTGGAGCTACAACTTCGATGTTGCCAAAGAACGTTATCCTGAGCCTTGGAGCTACAACTTTGATGTTGCCAAAGAACGTTATCCTGAGCCTTGGAGCTACAACTTCGATGTTGCCAAAGAACGTTATCCTGAGCCTTGGAGCTACAACTTCGATGTTGCCAAAGAACGTTATCCTGAGCCTTGGTCAATTCCGAACAAGGTTTAATTCACCTCAACAAAAACGCTGCTCAACTCTGAGCAGCATTTTCTTATTGATTCTGATATTTATCTTTCAAACATTCTTCTACAAATCTGTCAAAAATGTTAATGGAAGCCTGATCTCCCTGTAATGCAAATTCTTCGGGATGCCATTGGATGCCCATTACAAATTGATAATCGTTGCTTTCGAGTGCTTCGACCATGCCATCTTTGGCGCGTGCAGCCACTCTTAATTTGTTCGAGACATCCCGCACGGCTTGGTGGTGGAATGAATTAACGTGAAATTCCTTTTCCCCCATGATCTGATAAAGAAGACTGTCTTCTTCCAATTCTACGGAATGCGTTCTGTGTGTACGCATAGCCAATTGCAGATGCTGGTATAGTTTCCCTTCATACTCGGCATCCAGATCCTGATAGTTGGTTCCGCCAAGAGCCACGTTAAGCATTTGCATTCCTCGGCACATTCCCATGAATGGTTTATCCAGTTTCAAAAATTCCAATATAAGTTCTTTCTCGTATAAATCACTGCCGGGATAAACTGCCCCCAGACTTGGATGCGGTTCTTCCCCGTAAAGTGTTGGGTTAATATCGCCACCGCCGGTTACAATTAGACCATCCAGACGTTCACACAATAGCGGGATGTCTTCTTCGTCAACAATGGGAACAATCAATGGCAAACCGCCCGATTTAAGGATTGCCTGTCCATATACAGGATCCAAAGTATAAGTCTGATCCTTTTCAACTCGTGCAGTTATACCAATCACTGGTTTTTTTCTATTAGCCATAAATGGGTACCTCTTTCCTTGAAGCAAAATTCTACTTTGCTAGTATACCCATGTCTATAATTACATTAAACATTTGCGCTGTCTGGACGCAACCCAAATCAGATAGCATCGTGTCCCGGATCATGCCGATATTCTATAAGATCGACTTTTCCGGAACCTCCCACCACCACTCCTTCAAGTTTCAGAAGTTCCTCCTGGGTTTGGCGATTGTCTTCAGCCTGAAATGAAATTTTCCCCTGCGCGTTAATCACGCGATGCCAAGGCAAACTATATTTTGCACTCATACTGTGCAACAATCTCGCCACTTGTCTGGCTCCTCTTGGACTTCCTGCCAGAGCCGCAATTTGTCCGTAGGTCATCACTTTCCCGGCAGGTATGCTCTGAATTACTTGAATCGCTCTTTGTGTAAATAATTCCATGAATAATTGCTTCCTTTTCGAATGAATTTCCTCTACGTCAACTTTCAGGTTGCAGCTCTTCGGTAAGACTACCTTTTTTAAAATCGCTAATCACTGATTTGCTGAATTCGTATAAAGGAAGTTTTGCTGTTTTCAGTGACAAGCCATCGCTGGTGTAATGGATATATTTATAATACTCGATTAAACCGCTTACTACATCTTCCAGCTCATCCAACGACTCTGATGATTCAGGTATTGAGGGAATTTCTTTTCTTTTCGGGTCTTCTAAGTATAGGGTTTCCAAATCTATCAGCTCCTGAACAGTCTGATCAAATAGGAGCTGTCTCTTTTCTAACCGGAAATAACGCTGCCAATACACGAAAACTTCCCTGGCAATTCCAAGCTTTTTAGCACCTTCCACTGCATTCATATCTTCAATTATACATATTTGATGCATGATTTTCTTTAAAGACATTTTATATTCCCGTTCCACAACACCCTTATATTGATGATACTTCATTCGAATTCCCTCCCTGATAATCGTTTCGATTCTGATGGACACTGAAAATCGATTTATAAATTGCCGTAGCGTTTTATCAGTTCTGTTTCTTCTAAAGGGTGATAGGCACGATACTCTTCCTGATTATGGACAAGCCGTGCTATATAATAGGTTGAAGTTAACACTGCATACGATTTTTGAAAGCTCTCCCCGTCCACACTTTGAGCCAGCAAATTCTTATTGGCTATATGAAAATACCGAAAGCCATTATAGGCTCCCCATTCAGCAATGTTGTTCAAGAGCTCCGTTTCAGCTTCTACCGGCGTGTCAACTTCCGATTTACCGCTTAAATGGTGATAGATGGTTTCGCCCTTCACTAAAACATAGGATGCCGCGAGCAATTTATTCCCCTTATAAATTCCAAACAGCTGCAGGTCCGAACCCAGCGAACTTACTAAGGACTCAAAATAATCATTTGTAAAAAAATAATAGCTGTCCTTATCCTCGCTCTGCCGTATCGTGGAATAATAGAGCACCAGGAAATCAAACATGTGCTTAACAGTACCAAGTTTCCTGAAGGAAAAATCGGAATCTTCACCGTTTCCTTTCCCCTTGTTTTCCACCGCTTCACTTTCACTTAAATATGCATTTAACTGCAAAGTGTAAGTATCGTAGACTGAAATCAATTGTAAATGATCGACAAAATAGTTTGAGTTGTTCAGCACAGGATGGAAACGGATGAATTCCGCCAGAATTTTCTCGCCCCTGCAGAATTCTGAAAAAACTCGAAGGAAATTAGCCGCCAGCTTAGAGCCGTCATTATTGACCTTCAAAACAGGTCCGCCATAACCGAATGGGGTGGTGATGTCATAATTTGGCGTTCCATCGTTATTTAACTGGCGTTTAATAAAGGGATAAATGATTTCACCATGTCCTTCTTCATCAACATAGTAAAAGAGCATCACTTCCCCGGGGTCCAGTTTTAACGCACTCAGTAAGTATTCGCGCGTAAAATAGATATCATTGATTTTAAACAGATCCAAAATTTGCTGCCAGCGATTTATGTGGCTGGCAAAGACCAGCTCATACATTTCAGTTCCCCCATTCGAGAAGCATAATTATTTGAATACAGTCTGAAGATTCGACTGCTTTCTTCTGCGCTCCAGCACGCCTGTTCTGAAAAGCATATTGAATAATTCAGATATAAAGGCCAGCAGCACCCCTACAATAGTTCCGAACAATCCCCCGATTACAAGGACATAAAGAATATTCTCTTCCAATACTGAAGGAACTTCTTCCACTGATGCTTTGGAGATGATGCTGAGATTATTGACTTTCATCAGTTCCCACGCTTCTGCAATTGCGGCATTTGCCAACGAGTTAGCAATTTCGCCAGCCATTTTTCTGTCTTTATTTTCCACCGTAATATTTAAAACCTGGGAAGCGGAGAGATTGGTAACACTCACTTGTTCATATAATTCTGCCGGCGTCATAGTACTCCCGGTCGCGGTGATGGCCGAAGACAGCACTTCCCGACTTTTTATCATCGCAATGTAAGCATTCACTACCTGAGGATCCCCTGAAACTTCCACCTGGCTTGCGGCCGGTGCATTATTGACTTGCTGTTCGATAAGGATTTGGCTGGTTGCCTCATATTGCGGAGCCAATATAAAGGTCAAGAGTGCCCATATGATAATCATCGAAATTAAAGCAAAGCCAGCAATCAATTTCATGTGATTCTTTAGGCTTTTAAGGATATTAAACACCATGACTTTCTCCGCCATAATTTTTCCTCCCCGTAAAAAAGAAATAGAAAATACGCTTTTATATCTAAATATTCAGAATTTATAGTTCATTTATATCACAAATCCATATTCATTTCTACTATTTATTTAATATAAATCAAATAAAACTATCCATTTATAAGCACAAAGTCTATCGCTATAATTACAAATATTACGAATATTTCAACAATAGGTATTTAGTATTGTTTGTAAACCAGAAATTCAGCACTGAAAAAAGCTCAATCCCTAATGGAATCGAGCTTTTTTCGGTGCAAAATTTAACTATATGCTTTTTTTGCAGATAATCGTTTGTAACATTAGGCCGCAATGGCAATTCTCATATATATTAAAATATTTATTTAATTGCGCTGATGTTAAGTTTAATTATGTTTTTTCGTTAAACCGATGATTCCATTGCGTCTGTATATCACCCCTTTATCTTCGAGAACTTTCAAGACTTTGGATAAGGTTTGATGCGGGATATTATTATCGGTTGTAATTTCTTTAATCGTTTTGAATAATACTCCATCTGCGCTGGCATTTTTTACGAAGTAATCGAGAAATTTTTCACCGGTTTCAGCAATGCGTTCGGATTCGGAAACAAAACAATCCCTGCATATTTCTTCAACTTTACTTTCAGTGAGTGAATCTGATCCCATTTTTCTGCTTTCACTGACTTCCATCAAACTCCACCTCCTGCCTGCATATTTGATTCCTTTTTACATCTATACCCAGTTCTTTTCCACGTAGTCATATTTTCACTAAAAAGTATTGAATATTACTCAATCTTTCTGCAGAAATTGTACTGGAAAAGAATCTATTCTTGATTCCATCAGCATAATTTGGGTATATATGTGGAGTAGATATTTTTTAAGAGGAGGGTTTTGAATGCAAGGAAAACATTATATTAATGGAGAATGGTCAACGGCCGGCGACGGGGTCATAAATGTGATGAATCCGGCTACCGGTGAACGGGTTGGCACAGTGCCAAACGGCGGCGAAGATGAAGCAACGAAAGCTATCGAAGCCGCAGCAGCTGCTTTTCCCGATTGGTCAAAAACGACAGCTTATCACCGGGCTGAATTATTGATGAAATGGCACGATTTGCTGCTGCAAAATAAACAGGAAGTGGCAGAAATCATGACAAAGGAAATGGGCAAGCCGCTCGCTGAAGCAATCGGTGAAATCGAATATTCTGCAGCTTTCATCTCTTGGTATGCGGAAGAAGGCAAGCGCGTCTATGGGCGCACCATACCCGCCAGCAAAGGCGGCAAACGGATTCAAATCAACAAGCAACCAGTTGGCGTTGTGGTTTCCATCACACCATGGAACTTCCCCGCCGCAATGATGGCAAGGAAAATGGCTCCCGCTCTTGCAGCTGGTTGTACCTTCGTCGCCAAGCCGGCGAAACTGACACCGCTGACAGCCGTTCGAATTTACGAGTTGGCCGAAGAAGCCGGCTTCCCGAAAGGCGTCATCAATCTGGTGACAGGCAGCGCCAGCAAAATCGGCAAAGTGTTTACGAGCCACCCGTCGGTCCGGAAGCTGACGTTCACCGGATCCACTGAAATCGGCAAAGAATTGATGAAGCAAAGCTCTGAGACGATGCTGAACTTGTCGCTCGAACTCGGTGGCCACGCGCCGATCATTGTATTGGATGACGCAAATATAGAAGAAGCTGTCAAAGGCGTTATGGCTTCGAAGTTCCGCAATGCCGGCCAGACCTGCGTCTGCGGAAACCGCATCTATGTCCAGGAAGGCATTGTCGAGGAATTTTCACAGAAACTTCAGGAAGCCACCTCTCAACTGAAAGTCGGCAACGGCCTTGAGGAAGGTGTGGAAATCGGCCCGCTCGTCGACAAGGATGGCTACGACAAAGTGGCGAGACATGTGCAAGATGCAGTCGATAAAGGCGCGAAAGTGCTTGTCGGCGGGGATGGCCGCACTGAAAATGATTCCTATTTTTATAATCCGACCGTCCTGTTGAATGCGAATTCGGACATGCTGGTCATGCACGAGGAAACGTTCGGTCCGGTCGCACCGATTATGACTTTTAAAAGTGACGAAGAAGCGGTCCAATTGGCAAACGATACACGCTTCGGACTTGCTGCCTATTTCTTTACTAACAGCATGCAGCGAGGAACTTACATTGCTGAAAACCTGGATTACGGCATTGTCGGCTGGAATGACGGATTGCCTTCAGCTGCACAGGCACCGTTCGGCGGCATGAAAGAAAGCGGCATCGGCCGTGAAGGCGGACAGGAAGGCCTTGAGGCATTCCTGGAGACGAAGTATATTTCGATTCAATTATAGATAAAACTAAATCCCCTGCTCACGATTCATGTGGGCAGGGGATTTTTTTATTTCCAGTTCTCTATCAGCGGCCCTTCATTGCCATACACCGGATCCCTCTTAGGCAGCGGCGTATTTTGAATATCTTCCAAGACATAAGGGCGTTCGTCAATATTGCCGATTTTCTTGTTCGGGCTGATGCCTCCCGGATATGCTCCGACAATCTGGAAATCATCGCTGGCTGAAATTTTCTTATGGCCGGTGCCCGCCGGCAACACTGCCACGTCCCCAGTATTCACCTCAATCCTCTTCCCTTGTTCCCCGCCGATCAATAGCACCGCAGAGCCGGAACGGACGCCCAGAACTTCGTGGATATTGCTGTGGTAATGGTGATAATCGAAAACGCCATTCGTCCAGCTATTGGTCCAATCGTTGTTATTGAACGTTTCTTCAATCTTTTCAGGATTGTCTTTGAACGCACCAGGGTAAATCGCGACAGCCAATGATGTGTTGTTCGGTATCATGCCGTCATCTTCAAAATAAATGAATTTCGTTTTTTCCATCGATTGATCACTCCAAAGGTTTTTACAGGACTTTACCCCTCTCTCCCAAAGTTAATCAAAGTCTCGCAGTTTTAGAATCCTAATTGTTCTCTGATGGACCCGGCATAGTTTTGACTTACCGGCAACAGCGAGCCGTCTTTCATTGTTAAAACGTAATTGGAAGAAATGTCGCGTGCGATTCCTTCTATATAATTGATGTTCACGATAAATGATCGGTGCACCGGCAAAAAGCAATCCGGCAATTGAGACTTAAGCTCTTTTAACGTCTGAATGGTGCAATAAGATTCCTCATCAGCATAGAACCACGTCTTTTTCTGAGTGCTTTCAATATGGGACACCAGCTCGATTGGTACCGGCCGCCAATTGTCCTCCAGTTTGCCGGTCAGGAAGCGCAGCGGCGGTTTACGTGCCAACAGGTGATTGGTCGGCAATATGACAACCAATGCCGCAGCCTTACCCGCATATTCCACTGGATAGCCGATTCCGTAATAGGCAAAGCCCAGTGGAGAATTTTCCACCAGTTTTTCGACCCTCTTCCCTGTTTGAAATGTCAGTTGGGCTACACTGCCCGCCGGCACCGGATCTCCTTCCCGAATTCGCAGCTGGATCTCACCTGCTTTGAAATAAATATAAGAATCCTCTACTGCCACTGCGATTGACGCTGCTTGCGGAAGCCAGTCACCGATCAGCTGGCTGAGCTGTTCTATAAAAGCTTTTTCCATCGCTTCTGCCCCTTTCCAGTCATTTGTCTGCAAATACCGCATTTTGTCACCGAATAAAACCATTCATCCAATTATCAGGACAAGCAGAATTATCTGTTATATATTAATATACATTAACACAAACTGTATTAATACAGTTAAATAAAATTTTTTATTCGAAGGGAATGGTTGGATGGTCAGCAAACAACAGCAAATTGAAGAATTGAAAAAGAATTGGGAACAGGATACAAGATGGAATGGCATTACGCGCCCTTATTCAGCAGAAGATGTCGTCAAGCTTCGCGGTTCTGTGCAAATTGAGTATACTTTGGCAACACGTGGTGCTGAACGTCTTTTCCGCTCCATCCATGAAACAGATTTCGTGAATGCACTTGGAGCATTGACTGGCAACCAGGCAGTCCAGCAAGTGAAAGCCGGTCTTCAGGCCATTTATCTGAGCGGCTGGCAGGTAGCGGCAGACGCCAACTCGGCAGGTCAAATGTATCCGGACCAAAGTTTGTATCCGGTGGATTCAGTGCCGAACGTCGTCAAAAAAATCAATCAGGCGCTGCAGCGTGCCGATCAGATTGACAACGTCGAAGGTACAGACGGCATCGACTGGTTCGCCCCGATCGTTGCCGATGCGGAAGCAGGATTTGGCGGCCCGCTGAATGTCTTCGAATTGATGAAAGCAATGATTGAAGCCGGTGCAGCCGGCGTCCATTTCGAAGACCAATTGGCTTCAGAGAAAAAATGTGGACATCTAGGCGGTAAAGTCTTGCAGCCGACACAAAACGCCGTGCGCAACCTGGTTTCTGCAAGACTCGCAGCGGATGTGATGGGCGTACCAACCCTGTTGATCGCTCGGACAGATGCGGATGCAGCAGATCTCATCACCAGCGACATCGATCCGGAAGACCACCGTTTCATCACCGGCGAACGCACACCGGAAGGTTTCTACCGCACAAACCCGGGCATCGACCAGGCCATCGCACGCGGACTTGCTTATGCCCCTTACGCGGACTTGGTATGGTGCGAAACTTCCCACCCAAACCTTGAGGAAGCGCAACAATTCGCTGATGCGATCCATGCGAAATTCCCAGGTAAATTGCTCGCTTATAATTGCTCTCCTTCATTCAACTGGAAAGCGAAACTTGATGAAGAAACGATTGCCAAATACCAGGTCGAGCTCGGCAAGATGGGCTATAAATTCCAATTCGTTACGTTGGCCGGCTTCCATGCACTTAACCACAGTATGTTCGAGTTGGCACATGCTTATAAAGATCAAGGCATGGCCGCTTACTCGAAATTGCAGCAGGCTGAATTTGCCAGCGAAGAGAAAGGCTATACTGCAACCCGCCACCAGCGTGAAGTCGGCACCGGCTACTTCGATGAAGTGTCTCAAATCATTTCCGGCGGCACAAGTTCCACCACAGCCATGAAAGGTTCTACTGAAGCCGACCAATTCCAAGCGGCGAAAGGGTGAAGCAATTGATTACCAAATCGGATATCAAAATCACTGCCCCTGTCACACCGGATATGGAAAAGATTCTGACACCGGAAGCCTTGGAATTTATCGAAAAGCTTCATCGGAATTTCGATCAGCGCCGGCGCGATTTGCTGGACCGGCGCCAAGTGCGCCAGAAAGAATTGAACGCAGGCAAAAAGCTCGATTTTCTGCCCGAGACGCAACACATCCGGGATGGCGACTGGACGGTCGCTCCCCTGCCGGAGGATATGAAGGACCGCCGCGTTGAAATCACCGGCCCCACCAACCGCAAGATGCTCATCAACGCTTTGAATTCCGGCGCAAAAATGTTCATGGCGGATCTGGAAGATGCCACAGCACCGAATTGGTTCAACGTCATCGACGGTCAAGTGAATTTATATGACGCAGTCCGCCGTCAGATCGACTTTGAAATTCCCGAAACCGGTAAAAAATATGCGCTGAATGAAAAAACGGCCGTATTGATGGTCCGTCCCCGCGGCTGGCATTTGCCGGAGAAAAATATTGAAATCGCGGGACGTGCCGCTTCCGGCAGTTTAGTCGATTTCGGATTGTTTTTCTTCCATAATGCGAAAGAATTGATGGCACGCGGTTCAGGTCCTTACTTTTATTTACCGAAGCTCGAAAGCCATCTGGAAGCGCGATTGTGGAATGATGTTTTCGTTTTTGCCCAGCAGGAACTTGGTGTTCCGCATGGTTCGATCCGCGCAACGGTATTGATTGAAACAATTCTCGCGGCGTTTGAAATGGACGAAATCCTGTATGAGCTGCGTGACCATTCCGCCGGCCTGAATTGCGGCCGTTGGGATTATATCTTTTCCGTCATCAAGCGGATGCGCAATAATCCGGATTACATTTTTCCGGACCGCGCCCAGGTGACGATGACTGTACCGTTTATGCGTGCTTATACATTATTGTGCATCAAAACTTGCCACCGCAGAGGTGCGCCGGCAATGGGGGGCATGGCTGCGCAAATCCCGGTTAAAGGCGATGACGAAGCCAACCGGTCGGCGTTTGCGAAAGTCGCTGAAGACAAGCGGCGCGAAGTGACGGATGGCCACGACGGCACTTGGGTCGCCCATCCGGGAATGGTGGCAACGGCAATGGAGCAATTCAATGAACATATGCCGACGCCGAACCAGATCGACAGACAGCGTGACGATGTAGCGGTTTCTGCTGCAGAGCTGGTAGCAGTCCCGAAAGGTACGATTACCGAAGAGGGTCTTCGTTCCAATATCTCTGTCGGCATCCAATATATTGCGTCCTGGCTATCCGGCAACGGCGCAGCGCCCATCAACAATCTGATGGAAGACGCCGCCACCGCCGAAATTTCCCGCTCCCAGGTATGGCAATGGATCCGCCATCCAAAAGGCGTGCTCGAAGACGGCCGCAAGATCAACATCAGTTTGTTCCATGATTTTCTGGACGAGGAGACTGCTAAGATTAAGAACGCCGTCGGTGAAGAAGTTTATGTATCCGGCAACTATGCCGCTGCCCGAGAACTATTTGCAAAACTGACATTGGAAAGTGATTTTGCCGAGTTTCTGACACTGCCTGGGTATGACAAACTAAACTAACCTATTGGAGGAGATCATTATGAAAAACTTGCAGACTACTTACGGGACACGTTCAAAAAAGGAATGCCGCGAATGTGGAGCTGAAATCCAGGAACAGCGCGAGTCGATCGTTTATGAATGCGAGCGCTGCATGGGGCACGGAGAAGAGTAGAATTCGTTTGGAGAGGCGGTCCGCTGTGTGCGGACCGCCTTTTTATGTGGTGTGGAAGTGTGTGCCGATAGTATATCCATATTAATGGAAATTGGCTGACACTCTGGTTTCCAGCATTATGCAAATTAATTCCAGAAAATGAAATAGAAAGTATTTGCCCCTGTTTGGAAAGTATTTCGGATGTTTTGGAAAGTATTTGAGCTAATTTGGAAAGTATTTAAGCCCTAATGGAAAGTATCCCAAATATTGGAATTCCGATTTTACTATGGCTGGCAATTTCATTTATTTTCAATCAAAATTAATAAGATTTGAGGGAAATCACCTGCTATATTCTCTGCCTAAAATGCAATGGACAGTATTTGGTCTCTAACGGACAGTATTTCACCCCCAATGGACAGTATATCCATAAAAAAGGAAATGCCTGTTTTCACAACAATAAAAATCGGCCGCAGAATCACATCTCTGCGGCCGTCCTCACCCTCATCCACCCATCACATCTCCAAAATACTTCACCGTTTTCATTTCGTCGCCCACTTCACGTGTATTCCAGGTCATTTCTGTGAAAATTTCAGCAAGCGGCACATAAACGCCACCATGCTTCTCCGCCCATTCCAGCGCAACTGTATTTTCAAACAGCCAGGCCTTTTTCTGCAACAAGCTTTTTGCTTCGAAAGTCTGCAAATCGGCGTTAAAACCGGAAAAAGAAGTTAATTCACCTTGCAATTCTACAAGCTTGCCGCGCACCACATCCACTTCAGGTGTGGCAGACAACTTGGCAAGGCGGCCTTCAATATGGCGTACAAACACTTTATGCGCATCGAATTTATTGACGAGTCGGATCAATTCCAACCCCAATATATTGGCTGTTCCTTCCCACACGGTCAGCACTTGGGCGTCGCGCAGCAAACGCGGCGTCACAAAATCCTCGATATAGCCGTTGCCGCCGTGCAGCTCGATTGCCTCGTGCGAAAAATGAATGGCTTGCTCTGCAGATTCTTTTTTCAGAATGGCAATCAGCAAGCGGTTCAGA
The DNA here is from genome assembly GCF_049262615.1 of Planococcus daihaiensis. Taxonomy (GTDB): domain Bacteria; phylum Bacillota; class Bacilli; order Bacillales_A; family Planococcaceae; genus Planococcus. The sequence goes on from NZ_CP175504.1 coordinate 621,634, forward strand.
ATCTGCTCTTCAGCTGAAGCTTCACCTGCTGCCACCCGGTCATAAAGCACGATCAAATCGAAAATCGCTGCGGTCTCAAATTCCTGCTTGGCGCGCAGCTTCATCAAACTGTCCTGCACCATCGGAAATTTTGTCAGCTTTCGGCCGAATGCATTGCGTCGCTCCGCATATTCCGTTGCCTCGTCCAGCGCACGTTTCATGATGCCGACAGACGCCACCGCGTTGCAGATCCGCGACAAATTCAAGGCTTCCATCATATATTTCAGCCCCTGCGCCGAATCTCCGACAACATAAGCTTCCGCACCGTCAAACTCCACTTCACCGGACGGCACCGCCCGAACACCAAGCTTGTCTTTCAGACGGCGAATTTTGATACCGTTCAATTTTCCATCAATACGCCACGGCACCGCGAATAAAGTCAACCCCCTCGAACCTTCAGCAGCTCCTTCTATCCGTGCCAGCACCATTGCCACACCCGCCATGCCGGCGTTCGAGGCGAAATACTTCTCACCGTAGAGGCGATATCCCGCAGCCGTTTCAACCGCATTCACTTCATTCGCTCCGACATCCGAGCCGCCCTGGCGCTCCGTCAAAAATGTCGCACCTTCAAACAACTCAGTGTCGCCTGTTGAACAAACATGCGGCAAAAAGCGCGCTTTCACATCGTCGTCCGCAAAATGATCCAGCAGATATGCCGTCGCCATCGTTAATGTCACCGGACAATAAAACCCGGGCTCCGACTGCGACAGCAAATAGCCTTGCGCAAAACTATAGACGTAATTGCCCTTCCGCCCCAGTTCCGGAATCTCTGTATGCACATAGCCGACAATGCCGGTCGCATACGTTTCCTCGACCGTTTTCTTATAGCCGTCATTGACCCATACATGCGATATATCCTCACCAAGCCTATCGTATTTCTCCAGTTTTGGCGCACCATCGCGGTCAGTATGACGCGCCCGTTCGTCGATTTCATTGGCTGCGAGCCTGCCGAATGCGGCCAATTCCTTAGTCGCATATTCATGAAAATCAGTTGGCAAAAAATCTGCCAGAATCTTTTTCAATGTTTCATCTTTTGTATAAAAATTTTTCTCACCCAATGGAGCTTGCCCTTTCAATACTACCAATGCAGACACCTCGTTTTTTCAATATTTCGTTATTATCAGTTTATCACTACCGGCAGTCGAAAGTAACAAGGCTCCAAAAAAAACCGGACATCCCATGTCCGGCCTGCAATACTACTCTTGTATGGATGATTTGATGTGGTAGCTTGAATCTTTTTCCAATTTGTTGAAGACTTCAATATAACGGATTTCTTGGTAAGATTTCGTTGAATCCGCTTCTTCCCCCAGCAATTCAAAGACCCTTTCTTCCTGGGGTTCAATGACACGCGAGTCAAAATCCTCCATGAGGCCCTGGAGCTCTGCATAACCTTTAATTCCTTTATCCTTGCGTACTTTTTCAAAAAGTTCCTCGGATTCTTCATCGGTCAATTCCACATATCCTACGGTGATGCGCTGCTTCTGCAAATGAATCCCTCCTGTCTCACCCGGTTTGATTTCTTCTCCTATACCCTGTCCGGGAAAATCAATAAACATCTTCCGATTACTGGAAGGCGCCGTCAATTTCCGTTATGATGTAGAAAATAAGATCAATGAAACCGGAGTGATGACTGTGCGAGTGGCAATATTCGATTTTGACGGAACCCTATATTCGAAAGAGACTTTTCAATTGATGATGGCGCATCTGAAAAACCATCCGGAGCACAGTTTGCGTTACCGTAAATTTTACCGCGCAATCATGCCTCCTTATCTCGGCCATAAATTAAAGATTTATCCCGAGGCAAAAATGCGGGCACGCTCGGTGCAGGCTTACCTCATGGCACTTGAGACTTTCAGCCGAACCGAACTGGAACAATTCTTCGGTGAAATCGCAGACAAAATGCACGATGACATGAACAGCCGAGTCGTCGAAAGACTGCGTCAGCATGTAGCCGATAACGATTACGTCATGTTAGTATCCGGCGCCTTCATGCCGCTGCTTCACGCAGTCACCGACAAAATGCCGATTGAGAAAATCATTGGCACGGAAATCCATTATAAGGATGATATTCTCGATCTCCTGACCCCCGTCACACATATACAAGGGGCATTAAAAACGAAAAAAATCCATGAAGCACTGGACGGCCAGGAAATTGACTGGTCCAACAGCTTTGCATACGGCGACAGTTTTTCTGACCTGGCAGTGCTCGAGCTTGTCGGCCATCCGGTTGCTGTCCATCCGGAACCGCGTCTGCGCACCGTAGCAGAGAAGCTGCAATGGGAAATTATCCAATAAGAAAAGCGCAAGCGCCCGTTCAGCTCCGAAAGGCATAAGACGGATCAGCGGAGCGGCGTTCTTTGCCGCATAGCTGAGCTGGCTTATGACCCGAGGTGCTGGGCCGCTTGAGTCTGGACAATAGAAAAGCAGAGGATCTTCAGGCATTGCGCCTGGAAGATCCTCTGCTTTTTTAATCCATCAGCTTTCAAAATTCTGCTCCTTACCGATTTTCCGGTTTCTGATTACACCGAAAACCACCAATCCTATCAGGAAAATACAGATTGCTGTAAAGACTGTGCCATAACCATTGTGACCATCAATGAAATTCTCATAAGCATACAACGCCATTGTAAGTGAACTGATAACCAATGCCCCGAGTATCAAGGAATGTATTTTGACTTTCTCCACCAGACTCCTCCTTTGCAGCATCCCATCAATACAGGATTAGATCACACCTTCAGCCTTTGGTTCCACCGACTCCTCAGCCACCAAAACCTCAAGACAGATACGCACGCCCTTCACTAAATCCCGATGCGCCCAACTCGGCAAGTTGCCGTGTTCGATGGCGAGTTCATGTGAAGCCGGCATGTGTATAAAACCGGAAGGCATGTCTTTACTATGTAATTTTGCGTAATGGAGCGCTTCGTACATGACATTATTGCATAAATATGCACCGGCTGTATTCGATATATCTGCAGGCAATCCTTCTTCCATCAGCCTTTCCACCATTTTACGAACAGGCAAAGTCGTCAGATACCCGGCTTCCCCATCCAATTGTACAGGTTCATCGACGGGCTTATGGCCTTCATTATCCACGGGCCCATCTTTAAAATTGATGGCGATCCGTTCCGGTGTCATTTTGAAACGGCCGGCTGCCAAACCGAGTGAAATCACGGCGTCGGGTTCGACTTCTTCGATTAAATCGATAATCATGCTACCCGCCTTTGCAAAGTCGACAGGCAGTATCCTTCCAATAACCTGATATTCTCCTATAGAAATATTGTCCAACTCTTCTACCACTTTCATTGTCGGATTCAATGTGTAATCCAGAAACGGTTCAAAGCCCGTCAATAGCAATTTTTTCATTGCCCAGCCTCCTGTCTTTTCTTAATGATACAACACTGAAATAAAAATTGCAGAATAATCTAAATACATAATTATTCACTAAATAGCATATTTACTCTTTACAATGCATATTTTACGCCTTAATATACAATATAACGAATAAAAATACTTTAACTGGAGGAATCATTATATGAAAAAGCAATCATTGTTTATCGGTTTATTGGCATCAGCGGCATTGGTACTCGGGGCATGCGGCGACGACACGGCAGCGGACTCGACCCAAAAGGAAGTATTGGAAATGGGAACATCCGCAGAATTCGCACCTTTTGAATCCCGTAACCCAGCAGGAGAAATCGTGGGATTCGATATCGACCTCGCCAATTACATAGCAGATGAACTCGGCTACGAACTGGAAATCACGGACATGAAATTCGACGGACTGATCGGTGCGCTGCAAAGTGACCGCGTCGACATGGTCATCGCCGGCATGTCTGCGACGGATTCCCGCCGTGAAAATGTGGATTTCTCCACTGAGTATAATCATTCAGGCGAAATGTTCGTTACAGCTGAAGGGTCAGACGTAAAATCGCTGGAAGCCCTGGAAGGATTGACAGTGGGCGTTCAGCTCGGCACGATCCAGGAAGAAGGCGCGAACAAGATCCTTGAAGAAGAAGACGTCAATTTCGAATTGAAAGCATTGGATGACTCCGGGGCTTTGATCCAGGAAATCCTGTCCGGGCGCATCGAAGTTGCCTATATGGATAAAGAAGCGGCGCTCGGCTACCTGGCTCAGCAGGACCTCGAAGCATTTGACGATCCAACGACAAGTTCACCCGGCATGGCTGTAGCCTTCCCTAAAGGCAGCGAGCTTGTTGATGAGGTCAACGAAGCCCTTGCAAAAGCGGAAGAAAGCGGCTTCCTGAAAGAACTTCAGAACAAATGGTTGAGTGAAGAAAAATAAAACCAATCTGAATCAGGGGATACTTCTCCCCTGATTTTATTTATCAAAATCTGTAAACAGAAAAGAGCTGGCTTCCATGAACCTCGATTTTTCTCAAATAGTCCCCTACATACCGTTTATGCTGAAAGGAATCTGGACGACGATTCAATTTGTTTTTGTCGCCATCATACTCGGTTCGATTCTCGGAACGGTGCTCGCACTGTTCAAAATTGGCAAAACCAAAGGGCTGCGCTGGTTCGCTGACGCTTATACCTCGATCTTTCGCGGCACGCCGCTGATCCTGCAGCTGATGATCATTTACTATTCGATTCCGCAGTTGACCGGTTATGACATCAACCCGTTCATGTCCGCAGTGCTCGCATTCGGCTTGAATTCCTCGGCTTATATTTCTGAAATCATCCGCGCCGGCATCCAGGCGGTCGACAAAGGACAGATGGAAGCGGCACAAGCGCTCGGCATTCCCTACCGCGCGATGATGAAAGATATCATTCTGCCGCAGGCGCTGAAAAATATATTGCCAGCTCTGATGAATGAATTTATCACGTTGACAAAAGAATCCGCCATCGTGTCGACCATCGGTTACCTCGATCTGATGCGCCGGGCACAAGTGGTCGGCTCGGACCTGTTCCGGAATTTCGAACCGCTCCTGTTCGTCGGATTCATCTATTGGTGCATGGTCATGGTGCTGACTGTGATTGGCAGAATGTTTGAACGGAGGCTGAAGTTAAGTGATTAAAGTGCAGAATCTTTATAAAAAATTCGGTTCCAACCTGGTGCTGAATGATATTTCTACAACCATCAAACAAGGCGAAGTCGTATCAATCATCGGCCCATCCGGTTCCGGCAAGTCGACGTTTCTGCGGTGCCTGAATTTTTTGGAACAGCCAAGCGCCGGTACCATAGAGATCAATGACATCGATTTGACTGCGAAAGGGGCAAACATTGACAAGAGCCGCCAGCAGATCGGCATGGTGTTCCAGCATTTCCATCTGTTCCCTCATTTGACGGTGCTGGAAAATCTGACTTATGCGCCGATCAAAGTGAAAGGTTTGAAACGGGCAGATGCTAATGAGCAGGCCAAGTTATTGTTGGCTAAAGTCGGCTTGTCCGATAAAGCGGCGGCCTACCCTTCCAGTTTGTCGGGCGGGCAGAAGCAACGCGTTGCCATTGCCCGCGCCCTGGCAATGGAGCCGGAGCTGCTGCTGTTCGATGAACCGACTTCCGCACTCGACCCCGAAATGGTCAAGGAAGTGCTGGATGTTATGAAAGACCTTGCGAAGTCCGGTATGACGATGGTCGTCGTCACTCATGAAATGGGCTTTGCCCGTGAAGTCGCAGACCGCGTCATATTTCTGGACCACGGCAGTCTCGTTGAAGAAGGAACACCGGCAGACTTTTTCGCCAATCCCAAAACAGACCGCGCGCGGGGCTTTTTGGAGAAAGTTCTGTAATGACCGCCATCTATATAAAACATTCAACCCAGTGGATAATTTCCTTCCACTGGGTTTTTATTGGCCGAACGTTCATCCCTTGCTCATATCTGTGGGCCCCACAGTGTTCATTGCCATGATATAATTACGGCAATGCGTTTAAATGAAATACGAGGTGGAAATTTTGTTCAGAAAATTGATAATCCTGTTTTTCGTCGTGTTTTTTATAGCCCTGATCATTTTCACGGCTGTGATGTTCCTGACGAATGAAGAAACGATCTATGATGAAGACGGCGTCACCCTTGCGATTAAGAAGCCGACGTTCGTGACACTTGGCGCGCCTGAAATTACTGAAGAAACTACGGACAAAACAGCCGTCCGCAATATGACTTTTGTCGGGTTGGACATCGGCACTTATACGATGACCGAACGCACATTGGAAAATGGCGTGACCATCCTTTTTGATGAATTGCATAATTCCGGCTGGCTGCCAGTCGCAATCACATTGATCCATCACGGACTTGAAGATCCGGAGATAAAATCCTGGAATCCGCGGCCTGTTTCAAGTGAAGCAGATGACGTTTTTGGCGAAGACCCGACCAGCAATCCATTTGGCACAATCGCAGCTGGCGGCAAGCATTACCTGCAAGGCAATTTATATGTGTCCCGCATCATCCCACAAGGCGAAGATGGCCAGGCTCATGAACTCCGGACGGAAAATCCGAATTTCACCATCGAAGAAGGCATGATGGAGAAAAGTTTTTGGCTGTCGCCAAAGCATTATCTTCATACTTGGGTGATGATTGCGGACGACCCCTTCTTTGAGAACGAGGAAGCGGAAGATGAATGGATCGAGTTTGCTCTCGACAACCGTTACCAGCAGTTGAACTGGCTGACACCGGATGGCCCTCTCGTCAAACTGCCGATCACCGATGACCCGCGTACGCAGCTTGCTTACGGCACCATCGATGAACGAACAGCTGATCTAACGTCCGCTGAATGGCATGCAACATCGCCATTCCTCTATTTCGAAACGATGCTGCTGAATGCGGAAGCGTCCCAGGAATAATAGAAGCTGGATGATTTTGAACTGAACTCCAAATGGAGGTGCTTTCTAAAAGCGCCGGCAATTGGCATTCAGTTCATTTTTTATTTCATGGAATTTTTCTTCATTAAATGTGAGTCATTCTACTTTAAATAAACTGAAAAATCAGTATAATCAAGGTAACAGGATACTCTTCTTCGGCTGGTGCAATATCTTATCTCAGAAGGAGGCTGATGGTTATGGAACGCAAAGATATTGATTTAAGGGAACTCGAACGCCTAATGGACGAGGACTATTATGCTGCGTTGAATATGATCGGTGAAGGGGCTCCTGATTACGTGCCGACCGATGAAGAAATTGAGGCCCTAGCTGAAATGAAACGCAAAAGAGACAAAGAGAAAAAGCTTCATTAACAAATGAATCAAAAAAACCAATTGAAAGTCCTCTGCATTCATTTGGCATAAATTTCCCTAAAAAAGAAACCCCCGCATTATGCGGGGGTTTCGCGCGTTATTGAAAAAGTTGCTGCTTTAGTACAACTCTCGATTTAAGAATCGGCACTTGTTTTTTACTCCATCATATCCGCTACGATTTCGTAAGAACGCAAACGGTCTTCGTGGTGGAAAATCTGGGAGTTGACGATGATTTCGTCAGCTCTTGTTTTGTTGATGAACGCCGTCAGTTTCTCACGGACCACGTCAGGTGTTCCGACAATCGTCGATTCGGAAGCCATTTTTTCGCGGTAGATCTGTATTTCACGCGGTGACCACACATCTTCAATCTTATCGATCGGCGCATGGAAAGTGGTTGGTTCGCCGCGCATCAAGCTGAACATTTGCTGCTGTTGCGAAGTGGCAAGCCATTCCGCTCGTTCCTGCGTGTCCGCGGCAATGATGTTGACGCCAAGCATCGCGTAAGGCTTATCGAGCGCTTTCGATGGCTTGAAGTTTTGGTGATACAATTGCAGTGCCTGCATCATATAATCCGGCGCAAAATGGCTGGCAAATGAAAACGGCAACCCTTTTTGCGCTGCCAGCTGTGCACTGAATCCACTTGAACCCAGCAGCCAAATCGGAATTTTCAAGTCCGTTCCTGGATAAGCTTGCACACGGCCTGCCGGGTTCGGTGAAAAATAATTTTCCAATTCCGCGACAAGTTGCGGGAATTCATCGCCTGTCGTGCCCAAAGTGCGGCGCAGCGCGTAGGAAGTGCCCTGATCGCTGCCCGGCGCACGGCCAAGGCCAAGATCGATGCGCCCCGGGTAAATTGTTTCCAACGTGCCGAACTGCTCCGCAATGACAAGCGGTGCATGGTTCGGCAGCATGACGCCACCCGATCCTACGCGGATCGATTCCGTATGGCCGGCAATATGGCCGATCAGTACCGAAGTTGCTGAACTTCCGATTCCCGGCATATTATGATGCTCCGCAAGCCAGAAACGGCTGAATCCGTGTTGCTCGACATGTTGTGCAAGGTCCACGCTATTTTTAAATGCCTGTGCTGTTTCGGCTCCCTCGTTGATCGGCGCCAAATCCAGCACTGCTAGTGGTATATTGTTAAATTTCTTTATTACCATAATACATTTCACTCCTTCTCACAATAATTGTAGCGAATTTCCCAGAATCAGGCATCCTTTCAGCTCACAGAAAATATTACTGTCGTAAAAAGGTTTGGTAAAAAAATAAAAGCCAGAGCTTTTTTGCTCCGGCTTTTTCATCATGTTCTATATGGAAGGTTACTTAAATTATCAGCCGGCGCTCTGACAGAACTTTGGCGAGCGACGCTTCAAAACGCATCCCAATTGTGGCGCGCAATGCATGCAAATGCTTCGCGTGATCCGGATTCACACCGGTAATGATATTGCTGATCCCCATAATTTTAAAAGTCTGGAGCAGTGAATTCAGGTAGCTCATACCTTCCGGGCTGATATTGCCCATTGCAGTAAGGTCAAGAATCACTGTTTCGGCTTGTGTTTCATAAACATCACGCAAAATCTGGTCACGGATCGATTCAATTTTTGCTGAATCCAGATCTCCGAAAAGCGGTATCAACAAATGCCCATTACCAAGTTCAATCGTCGGTGCCGATAACTCACTCACCCGCTGCAGCAATTTATCCGCTCGCTCCTTTTCAAGCAGAAGATCATAATTCGTATCGTTCAACCGGTTGCGCAGGCTTGAAAGCTGAGCAGCAATCTTCGAGACGTTATCATCCTTCGGAACAGCGATGACATTCAGAACAAATTCACTGTGCCATCGGCAATGAAGATCACAAAGCTTTGAGCTGCCATCGCTGTTTTTAAAGTTCAATTCAACCGGTCCGGAAAAGTTGGAAGTTTGAAGAAAATCCCGCGCTTTTGACACGCTTCCTGCGTCAAGGAGTTCCAGAAAAGACTTGGCTTTGCCAAACATGGAATGTGCTGTTTCAGAAGCGCCAACAATTTCCAACTCACTATTCAATTGAAAAGTTGGCAACGGCAAGCTATCCAATGGAGATATTGATGTCATTTTCTGCTTCCTTTCCGGTATTCAGCCAGTTTTTTAATTGTGGCAAATCTTTTACCACCAAGGTACCTTCAGTGCGGAGTTTCATCATGTCCGCAGTTGCAACAGCTCGTCCTCCGATAATGACAGTAGGTGGAAAATCGAGTTTCTGGAACGCCTCAGAGTAAGTTTTTAACGCCGGCAGCCGGTAGGCAAGCGCTGCTGACATGGCCACCACATCAGGCTTCCAACGCCGAGCTGATTCGAGTGCCGCATCCAGTGGGAGGTTGGGACCCATATATTGCACCTGCCAGCCGTGATCCTTGAATAAGGATGCAACCATTTTCAGGCCGATATAATGGTCTTCCCCTTCCGGGCCCAGTATCATGACTTTGCGTGCTTCGCCTTTTTTTGACTTGCGCTTCAATTCCGCAGCGGAAACAACAAAATCACAAATCGCTGTTGCTAAATGCTCATCTGCCACTGAAATGATATTTTCCTGCCACCAATCACCGATCAAATACATCGCTGGCGTCACCAAATCGTGGTAAAGCTCATTATGCGAATGATTCTCCAAATACCCGAGGACAACTTCCATAGCTCTTTCATCTTCACCAGCCAAAAACATTTCTGCCAGTTCTCTTGGTTGTAATGTCATGCCAACCTCCTTCTTGCTCATGCCTGCTTCAATAATACATTCGCTTTTTCTAAGCAAGTGTTCATGAAATTTTCTTCATCTGCTGTCACTTTGCCCGGCAATATATCCATCAATCGCTCAAAATTATCGACGATCAAGTTTGTTTCAATGCCGCGGCTTCGCAATACCGATTCCAGCCATTTAGTGTAATCCAGAAAAATCGCCTCATCCTCCATGGCAAAAGCCGTTTCCAAATGGTCCAGATGATGATGATTATCTTTTTCGGTGTGAATAAAACCTTTTTCCCCGAAACGTTCCCATAAATCCGGGTATGCCGCATATATACTCTTTGCCGTTTCAGCGGCAATCAATTGCTTTGTCTCGATTTTCATTCGGCAACTACCTCATATTGGCGGACTGTCGGAATGATCCCGGCAAGTTCCTGATCAGGATAATTCTTCTCCATATCATGGATCTCCTTGAATTCCTGGCTTCGTGCCCAGGCAAGGTATGCCCCTTTGGATTCCCATTCCATGTGGACAGTCAGTTCATTTTTCTTTTTAGTATTTTGGATCAGCTTGAATGAAAGAAAGCCTTCATTCGCATCCACTCTTCGTGATCGTTTCTGGTAAATGCCAATCACTTCATTCGTTTTTTCCGGAGACACCACCACTGTAGAAGTTACAATATACATTTTATGGTAATCCTCCATTCTAATTTCGATTAAATAATTATAACATTGAGGCACCCGAACTTAAAGAAAGAGCCGGGTATGCCAGTTTAATTGCCTCCCCAAAAAAGGCCTCCACATTAATGGCCGCTCACATTTTACATATGAAAAGAGTCGTCATAAATCGGTTTTACATGAAGATCATAGTGGTTTTTCACTTCTTCGATTGGATAAATGGAACCGGCAGAATCTGGACCTTCCAATTCTTCAATATGCTGCATGACCTGGTCCGCAAAATATTTGCCGCATGCGACTTCATTCGGGTAGAGTTCACGGGCCTTCGTAACGAACTCTTCATCGATAGTTTGGTTAAACGCATAATATAACGCCGCATTAATGATTGTCAGGGAATCTCCTGCCACGTTTGAGACAATATAATAATTGCCATAATCATCTTTTAACAAATCCCGTCCAGCTTGAATTTCCATGAAAATCTCCTCCTCGTCTCTTCCAGCTATACCCTTCGAAGAGTTTCAGAAAACGCAGATATCGTATCCAGCAAGCCGAACGAATGCTCAAAAGCTGTACCTGCACACTTCGCTCCCACTTAAACCGCTACCAAATCTCCGAACAGCGCAATCAGCAGCAAACTGACCGAGCCGACAGAAACCGCCGCTATCAACCCGATATAAAATGGTGTGATTCCCATCCCTTTAAACACCCGCAGATTCGTCGATAATCCGACCCCCGCCATGGCAAGGCCCAGCATATAGGTGGAGCCAAAGGAACTCCAGAAACTGTGGAACTCCGCCCACGCTCCGGGTGACAGCAAGCCGAATGCCTGGCCGCTGGATGCAGCCGTTGCATCTCCCACTGAGCGCAGCAGCGACAGCAGCAGAAATCCGAGAATGAAAAGCGGAAACAGCTTGTACCATTTTGGCAATTCACTTCCACTGCCTTTTCCTTTGCTGTTATGGAAAAACAGATAGGAAAGAAACGGAATGACCGCAATGATGAAGACGTTGCGGGTCAGTTTTGTTATCGTTGCGACATCGATCACTTCATTGGCGTCGAACACTTGCGCATAAATTAAGGCCGCCCCTGTGACCTGGGCCGTATCATGAATAGCGGTGCCAAGGAATAATCCGGCTTTAACGGGATTGTCCGCAAAAAAGAAGTGCGCAAGATAAGGATAGAACAGCATGCCGATCAATCCGAAAATGGTGATATTAGCAACGGCATAGGAAATTTCGTTTTCCTTCGCTTTTATGACGGGTGCTGTCGCCATTATAGCGGTGACTCCGCAGATGCCGGTGCCGGTGGCAATCAAGGTGCCCAGCCGGTTCGACTGATTCAGTTTGCGGGTGAAGTACAAAGTCACGAACAAGCCGGTTGCGATGCAGGCAACGATCAACGGCAAGCCCCAGGCTCCCAGTTTTAATGCTTCACTCAAGCTCAGGCGCAAACCGAGAAGAATGATGCCCGCACGCAATGCATATTTCACCACAAAATCGATGCCGTCATCGAAAACTGCCGGAATCCCGAGCACATTGCGAATCCCAATTCCAAGCAGGATGGCAGTAAAAATTCCGGATACCGGGCTGGCACTTCCCTCCGGCATGATGCCTCCCGCAATTAATAAAGTGCCAATCTGGCTTGCTGCATAAATTCCAGCGACCATTACACCGGCACTGAGCAGCAGACCCGGAATTTTTTTCAAGATTATCTCAGCAAAAGTTTCTGGATTTACCATACATTAATCTCCTCGTCCAGTCGTTACTATATTTCATATAATATCATCTATGCCTTGTTTGTGGGGTCTGAATAAGATTGGAACACAAATAAAACCAGGTCTTAGTCGACCTGGTCAAACGGAGCTACTATTTTAATCCAATTCGGCAAAAGAGCAAATGCTGAAAAAAATTAAATGAACATTTTTCTGATAACCTGAATCACTCTTGTCTGTTCTTCTTCTGACATATTCGATCCTGAGGGAAGGCACAAGCCATATCGAAAGAGCTTTTCACTAACAGCAACTTTGCCTTCATGCGGATAGAATCTTGCAGATTCGAATAGCTTCTGCGTGTGCAATGGTTTCCATACGTAGCGCGCCTCAACCCCTTCTTCCTCCAATGCCCGTTTCAACCGGTGAGGTGTATTTCGCGTTTTGGCAGGATCTAACAGCAACACTGTCAGCCAGCGATTCGAGTAACTGTCTGCAAGTTCAGGCTGGAAGCTGACTGCCGGCAAGTCAGCCAATTCTTTTTCGTAGCGCTCGTATACGGCGCGCCTCGCAGCCACCCGATCATCAATCACTTCCAGTTGTGCTCGACCAATCCCGGCCAATACATTGCTCAATCGATAATTATAGCCCACTTCACTGTGTTTATAGAACGGGGCTTCGTCCTTCGCCTGTGAAGACAGGAAACGGGCTTTTTGTATTGCTTTATCATCATTCGAAACCAGCATTCCCCCACCCGAAGTAGTAATTATCTTGTTGCCATTGAATGAGAAGATGCCATACTTTCCGATTGAACCGCTTGGCCTTCCTTTATATCGGGATCCCAGGGATTCGGCGGCGTCTTCAATGACAGGAACTCTATATTCTTTGCAAATTGCCATCAGTTCATCCATTTTTGCACTTTGGCCATAGAGGTTAACGATTATGACAGCCTTTGGAAGCGCGCTTTCCGAAAGCGCCTCGTTCAACGCGCGGCGAAGTGCCTGTGGTGACATATTCCAGGTTTCTTCTTCAGAATCAATGAATACTGGTTCAGCCGCTAAATACAAAATCGGATTTGCACTGGCGATGAAAGTAAGGGATGCACAAAATACCCTATCCCCCGGTTGGACCCCGATAAGTTTCAATGCCAGATGGATGGCTGCAGTTCCTGAACTCAAAGCAGCTGCTGAATTAGTTCCAACATACGACGCAAAATCTTTTTCAAACCTGTCGACATTCGGCCCCATTGGTGCAATCCAATTTGAACGAAATGCGTCTTCAATATACTTCATTTCATTTCCCGTCATATGTGGCGATGAGAGGAGAATCTTCGATTTTTCCTTTACCGGAATTGGAGTCGGAGCTGTATCCAAACTTTCCGTAGATGGTAAGATTTTCATATTAAAAATGCACCTCTCTTATTGGCCATTGAAACGATGGAAAGTGAAGCTATATTTACTGGTTTCATCCTGGCACCCCATTTCACATATTGTTGCTTTGCAGCAATTCCCTAATTTCCTATCCGCTCATATAGAACTCAAGCAAATTCTTCATTGGCATTCCATTGTTTTTCCAGATCTACTTTCACATTTTCGACCGGTTTTGCTTTACGGTTTGCAAGACCGAGGAGTTTTTCCTTCACTTCTTCTTCCGTCATTTCCGGCAATTTGCTTAAAACCATTGCAAGCTCCATTTCACTGATCGGTGTCGCCTTGCCAATGTAAATCTTCGGATAAACCTTTTCTGTTTGGATTTCATTGGCATCAAGAAGCTCTTCATACAGCTTTTCGCCGGGCCGGATACCTGTATACTGAATCTTGATTTCATTTTCTTCATAACCTGATAACCGAATCATATTGCGGGCTAAATCGGTGATTTTCACTGGCTGTCCCATATCCAGCACAAAAACCTCACCGCCTGAAGCCAGGAGTCCCGCCTGAATTACCAGCCTGGAAGCCTCTGGAATCGTCATGAAATAACGAGTCATTTCTGGGTCAGTAATCGTGACCGGTCCACCGTTCGCTATTTGCTCACGGAATAATGGCACCACACTGCCGCGCGATCCAAGCACATTGCCGAATCTGACAGCAGCAAAAGTCGTGTCGCTCTTTTTCGCTAAATTTTGTATAACCATTTCCGCAAAACGTTTTGTTGCCCCCATGATGTTTGGGGGATTAACTGCCTTGTCAGTCGAAACCAGCACAAATTTCCCTATCCCGAATGCATCGGCAGCTTCTGCTACATTCTTAGTGCCGATAATGTTATTTTTTACGGCTTCAAAAGGATTCGCTTCCATTAAAGGAACATGTTTATGTGCAGCAGCGTGATATATGACATCCGGTTTATACTGTTCGATGATAGTGAAAATTCGTTTACGGTCCTGCACATCAGCTATGATTGGCACCACCTTGATACCGGTCGGCAGATTAGTGCGCAATTCTTTATCAATTGTATAAATGGAATTTTCTCCATGGCCCAGCAGCAGGATGCTGGCCGGTTTGAAATTACCGAGCTGCCGACAGATTTCAGACCCAATCGAGCCACCCGCACCGGTAACCATGATGATCTTGCCTTTGAGTTTTTCCTTAATCGCATCCATATCCAGCTTTACTTCTTCTCTCCCCAATATGTCTTCAATTTTCACATCACGAATATCGTTGACTGTGACTTTGCCGAGCATCAGGTCTTCAATCCGAGGTATTGTCTGTGTTTTGACCCCCGTATTAATGCAGAGCTTGGTCAGCTCGGCCATGCTGTTGCGCGTGAGAGATGGAATCGCAATGACAATCTGATCAATATTGTAAGGAACCACTACTTCCGGTATATCCTTCAGCCCGCCTACAACCGGTAGTCCATATACTTCCAGCCCCCATTTATCTTCCTTATCATCTACAAAAATTACCGGGTTTCTTCCCCATTCCGGACTTTGCTGCATCTGTCTGACAATCATTCTTCCAGCCTGCCCCGCTCCGACTACCAAGGTGCGATTTTTATTGACTGTTTTACGCTGGAGCGACCATTCATTGTATAAGCGCAGCGAGATTCTGGAAGCTCCGAGCAACAAGATCAACAGCATCCACGTCAGCATCAGTGTGCGTGTGTACAGTTGCCCGGAATATGCTAATTGCATCACCATGGTGACAAATAATGTGAACGTAACCGCTTTGACAACTGACTTCAGCTCTTCTATGGATGCATAAATCCACATTTTTTTATAGAGCCCGTAATGCCAGGCAAATGAATGGTAGCCTATGAAAAGTGTTGTCATGCTGATCAATAGAATTTCATTGCTGAAAACATTTTCATACGGGTACAGGAAAAAATAACAGAGAAATATGGATGATAGAAGTATCAGTGAATCAAATGTAGATAATAAAAGATACCTTTTTTTAATCTTCAATATAATAGCTCCTTTCATCTTCCGATTTTAGAGCTCCGCATCCTATATAAACCCAACTGAATCCACCCTCAATTGGCAAATAATTCGTGAAACTTGGTATCACAATTGTTTGTTTGCAAATTCACTAATATAAAGCACCCTGCAATACCTGCCTTTATAGGCGTTCAACATTAAGATTATCCACATGACGAGAGTTGCTGGGGCAAGGATCATAGTCGATATCCAGCTGACTCCCGGTAGCATTCCCAACAATAAATAGGCGCAGGCAAATACGATTGAAATATATATCGATTGAAGAGCATGATAGCGAACAAAACGATTTTCCCGCTCCACGATGAGCATGATGAAGCCCGATACAAAGCCAAATAGATAAGTGAGCAAACCTGCAACATTCTCCGAAAGTCCCAGTGAAGTCCCCGATGGTATCCGTATTGCATCACTGGATTTCAGTTTGAAGACAGTTTGACTTTCAAATTTTTGCAGTCGTTTTTCTTCTGGTAACTTGAAATTATCTTCAACCATTCTATTTCCTCCTTTATTCTAAATCCATTAATATCAATACTAATTAAATCAGGTTAAAATTAAGTTAAAAAGACTAATAATTCAAAAAACTTAGAAAATTAGTTTATAATTACAAAAATACCAAAAAAAGCTGGTAAGGAGTAGTTCCTTATCAGCTTTTTTTGGTATTTAGATTGAGTTTTAAAAATGACTTTACTTAAGCACATTATTGTTTGGCAAATTTATAACCAAAGCCTCTGACGGTCTGGATGTATATGGGCTTTGCGGGATCCTTTTCAACTTTCTTTCGCAAATTGCTGATATGCACTTTAACGGTCTGTATTTCCCCTTCCGAATAATAGCCCCAGACTCTGTCGTATAATTGTTCAGCGGTCCACACCCTGTTCGGATTCTGAGCCAGCAGCAACAGCAACTGAAATTCCTTATAAAAGAGTTTCACCTGCTCGCCATCGATGTAAAGTTCCCGGGCATCCAAGTGAATATGCAAATCATCGTATTTCAAAACCTCAAGCTTACTTTCCTCATTCATTTTCCAGCCGTCTCTGCGCAACAATGCTCGTATTCGGGCATCCAGTTCATTAAAATCAAAGGGCTTGGTGATGTAATCATCTGCCCCTGCCTCCAATCCATCAATTTTATAACTCATATCTTTCAAATAACTGATGAACAAGATGGGCGTTTTTGCAATTTGGCGGATTTGTTCACAAGTTTCCATTCCATTCATTCCCGGCATTTCGATATCCAGCAGGATTAAATCCACTTTTTCTCTGGCCACTAAATCCATCGCTTGAAAACCATCTTCTGCATCGATGACTGTATATCCTTTTTTAACAAGGAATAAATGGATCAGCTCGCGAATGCCTTCTTCATCTTCCACAATCAGTATAGTAGCCTCAGACATAGTTTTTCCTCCTCAACCTGATTTATACAAAGGTAAAGCAATAAAGAATGAACTGCCGACTCCCACTTCGCTTTCAGCCCAAATTCTGCCGTTATGGGACTGAACAATCTCTTTCGCAATGGCCAATCCAAGTCCACTGCCTTTCTTTTCGGATTTATTATCAATCTTAAAGAAACGATCAAAGATATGCGGCAAAACTTCTTCAGGTATGCCGTAGCCAGTATCCGATATTTTGATGAGTATTTCCCCTTGACCCCCACCATCCTCTGGATCTTGTTCGTTTTCGGCAATCAGATGGATTTCACTGGAAACAGTTATTTTGCCGTCGACGGAAGACGTATTTTTGACGGCATTCCATAAAACATTTGAAAACACCTGATCCATCCGATCATTATCAATGGATACATAATAATCCCCACAATCCTCAATTCGCTCCTCTGAATAGATATATTCAAAAATACGGCCGCTTTGTGAGATATCCGCTTCCATGGCTATAATTAACCTTTCCAGCCATTCTCCAAAGTTAAGGCTGTCGAATCGCAAGGTCATATTACCGGATTTGTATTTGCCGAGCTCAACCAGATCTTCAGTCAAACGCTCCAGCAGGACCAGTTTTTTATGGATCATATCGAGGTAACGCGGGTTCTTTTCATCGATCAGACTTTCTTTTACAGCCTGAATATAGCTATGGATCAATGTGATGGGCGTGCCAAGTTCATGGGAAATGGAAGACAGCATTTCATTGCGTGATTTCTCGATTTCCTGGATTTCATCATTGACTGTGATCAGGTTCATATTGGTAATTTCCAATGCCATTGTTTTCTCTTTCACATTGCGCTCCAGCACATAATTCATATTCGTTATTTCCTGTGTCAAAGACCTGAGATTCGCTAAAGTGTCTACACGCAATAAAAACTCTTCCTTATCACATGGTTTAATCAGGTAATCATTGGCGCCTGAAGAAAAAGCATCCATTTTTTCCTTAACGTCCACTTTTGTCGACAGCATCAATATCGGCACTTCCGTCAATATGAATTTTTGCCGAATTTTCCTGCACAACTCATTGCCACTCATATCTTCCAAATCCCAATCCAGAATGACAATATCAATTTGCTCGGTTTCCATGATTTTCAAAGCTTCTGAGCCCGCTCCCGTTCCGACGGCTGTATAATTTTCCTTTTGAAGCTGGCTGATTAAAATGCTTCGATCGATGGGTTCTTTTTCAACCACCAGAACCCTTACTTTCTTGCTGCTTTTCAATCTTGAAGATAAGGACTCCGTTAATTCTTCCATACTGATTTCTTCAATCATGTTGTAGTCTTCTCTATCGCTCTCGATTATTTCCTCATTGTAGACGGGCAATGTAAAAGTGAACGTGGTTCCTTCACCTTTGACCGATTCAGCTTTTAGCCATCCCCCATGCAGTTCAATAAGGCGTTTACTGATATGAAGCCCTATCCCGCTGCTTTTATTTTCCCGTTGGTTCATTGGATCAAAAAGGTATTTCAATCTCTCGGCATCAATTCCACAACCGGTATCGCGGACTGTAATCGCAAGTTGATTGTCTGATCTTTTTGCAGATACCACTATCTCGCCCTGTTCTGTATGTTTAATGGCATTATCAATCAAGTTGTAAAGAATTTGCTGAGTCCGGTAAGGGTCTGCTAAAGCATCAGGCAAGTTCTGCGGCAATGTCTCGTAAAGACGGATTTCGGTACCTTTCAGGAGCGGACGGCAAACTTCCAGAACTTCATCGAGCAACCGATTAATGCTGACAGGTTCTACGTGTATATCCAGTATATTTTGCTTGATTCTTGAAAAATCTGTAATATCGGTAATTTTCTGAGCCAATCTTTTACCGTGATTAACAATGAGATCCAATTGCTTTGTTTGATTTTCATTCAAGCGGGTCACGCTTTCTTCCATAAGCTTCTCAGCAATGCCGATCATTCCATACAATGGGGTACGAAGGCTGTGGGACGTAACTTCCAGCAATTCGTTTTTTCTTGCATCAGCCTGCCTTAACGATTCCACTTCAAATTGCAATTTTTGCATTGTCTTTTTGTCGCGTTTCACAAGTTCTGCCGCTCTTCCTTTTTCTTTGGCGGCAAGAGCGATTGCCGAGAAAATAATCCCCGCAATAACTGATAAGGTCAATGTGGTTTCGTAATAGTCAGTCAATGGTACCCATGCGAGGTGTAATACTCCGTATTGGACAAGGCTGATCAGCAGAAAAATAAAAGACACCAGATGAAATTTTAAATATGGCTGTTCATATTTCCTGCTTGTGGCAGTCAGATACAATATATTCATTAATGTGATGAACGAAATAAAATAGATGGAAATGCTCGCAAAGGCAAACGAAATAAATTGAAATAGCATGATTATAATTACAGCGAGCGTCGTATAGTTGAAAACCAACTTTAATTTGGTGTCCTTTTTCATCTTTTCAAAAATAGCTCCAATATAAAGCAGCCCGAATATATTCGCTAAGCCCATTGCAATCAGCATGACATGCTGGCTCGCCGGGATTAGGAAAGGAACCAGTTGAATGACACTGTAATTCGACATCACACTGATTGTGCCCAGCAGTGAAAGGGCAAAAAGAAGAAAATATAAATAAATCAATTGCCGCTTACTATAGAAAAGGTATATGTAAAAGGCAGATATTATCATTGCCATGCCCAACAGTATGCCCATCACGACAAGTGACGTCGTGATGGAATTTTCATAAGCTGATTTTTCCCAGATACTAATCGGCAACTGGAGCGGACCGTCTGCTTGCACATTCAAATAGAAAGTATCTGCATTTTGCATATTCAGATCAAAAATAACATCATTCGTTGAAAGTCCGCTACCGGATGAGGAGATATGGGATCTGGCAATTTCTTCCGCATAGCCTCCGGTGGCCAAGGAAGTATACAAAGTTGCCTCTCTTACAGAGGGATGAGGCAACACCAACAGCCATTCTATGTCGTTATCCACATCTTCAACAAAAAATTCGATCCACAGATTTTTTTCAGAAAACCCCAGGTGAATGATATCTTTGGAAACCGGCATAAAGCTCCAATTTACAGGAGCGGTGGCAACATCTGCTATTCCCAGTTTGTCTTCACTATCCTTAAGCATAGAAACTTCGGGTCCAATTTTATATTCTCTTTCAATTCCCTCTAATTTGATGTAGTCTCCATCTGAATGTGTATAACTCTCTCCACCTTTATTAATAAGAAGGAAAATCACCAAAATTGCGGATGCAATTTTCAGTACGGGCTTATATTTTTCTAAAAAAGCCTTCAATTCCTTCACCTCAATTTCAATTGGATGCTAAATTCATGGTTTTTTCTTTAAAATCAAATTATTGCATGTTTGATCAAAAAATATACATAAATCCTCCATAATCAAGGTATTTTTGTTCTTATTTAATTCATATTTACATTTTTTTCATAATATGTGGGTCTTGTAATTATGCATATCATACCATTAAGCTTAATAAAAGTGAATAATTTTTATTTCAGAAAATTCAATTAATGCTTTGTTCCCATAAATTTTTCATTCTAACAGAAAAAAACCGTTTGCGAGGCTGGCAGCCTCACAAACGGTCATCATCAAACTGGTGTTTTTTACAATTCTTTTCTTCATACATGGCCTTATCAGCTTCCTTCAGGATGGAGGACAACGTCGATTCAGGTTTCGGCATCGTCATCCCAATGCTCGTAGCTACTTCCAGCACAGTATTTCCAAATTCCCATGGCTGCATCATCCCTTGTCTGATTCTTTCAACTACAGTTGCCGCCGATTCAGGAACTTCTGCATCCGGTAATAAGATGATGAATTCATCCCCGCCTAAACGTGCAGCCAGATCTCCTTTACAGATTCCTGCCTGCAGCCGTTTGCCGAATTCCCGGATGACAGCATCACCTGTTTCGTGACCCCATTTATCATTGATTCCTTTGAATTTATCGATATCCAGCAGCAATACCGCAAAGCCCTTACCTTTGCTGTGGTAATCCACTAACGCCATTTCCAGTGATTCCTGAAAATAACGGCGATTGGGCATTCCAGTCAAGGGATCATGATAAGCGAAAAACTCAAGTTTTGTTTCATAATCTTTCTGCAGCGAGACGTCGCGAACAATCATGACCATGTGGCTGTAACAATCATTGTCATCGTAAACCGGGGTGCCGTGCAATTCCGACCAGATCCAATCCCCTTTTTTATGGCCAACACGGAGGCGCATCTTGCAGATTTCACCGCTTTTGATCGATGTACTCAAAGTGCTGTAAAGATCGTTTAAGTCCTCCGGATGAACATTATGGAAGGGCTCCTTGCCTTTATATTCTTCCGGAGTAAAACCGAAAATAGTTTCCAGTGAAGGAGAGATAAACAAATATTCTTTACGGTGATTGATGAGAATTATCAAGTCATAGGCGTTTTCTGCAATTACCCGGAAGTTTTTTTCGCTTTCCATATACAATTCGACCATTTGATCCAGCTCACGCATATCTTTAATGATCAAATAAAAGCCGGTGGTCACTTCCCGTATTTTGATGGGAATAAATTTCACCAAAACACCAAGGCGCGAACTTTTGTTGGGGCTGATGGTGATCCGGAAATTCGTATAAATTCCTTTTTTCGCCTTCCGAAAATTCTTGAGTGTTTTTCTCCGGTCCTCGGGCACAACAAAATCAAGTACTCGGCGTCCACTCAACTCTCCCAGAGCCATTCCACTGTGGCTTTGCACCACAGGATTTGCTCCCCTGATATTACCGTTCAAATCGAGTGTCAGAATGGCATCCGCATTCTGTTCAAACAGCGAATGATAATAGGAGCGGCTTTCTTCAAGGCTCTTCCATGCTTCCATACTTTCCTGTTTGGCTTCCACTTCATTGGTGATGTCCTGGACGATGCTGAATATATGCGTGCAATTGCCCTCATCATCAAGCATTGGCGTGAGGCGGGTTTTTGAATAGCGAAAATTTCCCTCCGGGTCAAAATAGCTGTCTTCGTAAACTATTTGCCTCCCCGTTTCCAAAGCTTTTTTGTACTGGGAATAAACCAAATCCGCAAGGTCAAATGATTGTGTATCAAAAAAGGTTTTTCCAATTGCTGATTCATTCAATTCCGTTTTTTGCATTGCCGACTGATTCAGGAATTCATAAAAAAATTCACCTCTTTCAACTCGGACGATAAAAACCATTTCCTGTACCCCATCCATTAATGCTTTTTCAAAAGATAGCGTACCTGCCCCTTGAATCATATAACTGCCCCCCTTGCCAGTGTATAGAACTTCGCTTACATACCTTTATACAGTTTATCAGATTAAAAATAAAAACGTATCTTTAGTCCCATAAAATTTTTATATTTTTTTACTCGCTGCGGATCACATTGTTTCCAGGTATTTAATTTCAAAATCCTTTATCTTCAGGGGCTTGTCGTAGTAATAGCCCTGAAAGGATGTGCAGGAGTTTTCGGTCAAGAACCGCACTTCTTCAGGTCTTTCTACCCCTTCGGCCAAGAGCTCGCAATCAATGCTTTGTGCCAGGTGGATCAAGGATTTTAATACGGCTTCGGATTTAGCGTCCTGTCCTATTTTTCTGATAAAGTATCTGTCAATTTTAATTTTATTGATTGGAAATTGCGTCAGATAGGAAATCATCGAAAAACCGGTGCCGAAATCATCGATGGCAATGGATATGCCCTTGTCCCTGCACAATTCCAAGTTTCGCATCGTCGTATCGGAATATGCCATTTCAGCGTGTTCCGTAAGCTCGACTTCAATCAGTGCTGGTTTGATGTCGTATTGCTCCAGCAACATGAAAAACTCTTCAAAGAATACCGAATTCGCCAATAGGGATGGGGTCATATTGATGGCGGTCTTGACATTCCAACCATATTTCCGTTCCCAGTCTTTGATCAATTTAAATACGCCATGAAGCAGATAAGTTGTCAAATAGGCAATTTTTCCTGATTGTTCAGCCACATCGATAAATTCGAGCGGCGACAATTCTCCGAGTACCGGATGATTCCATCTTGCCAGCACTTCAATTCCCGACAGGTTCTTGCCGCCACCCGATATCTGTGGTTGCACTGCGAAATAAAACCCTGAATCAGCCAAACTGTCCATCAGACTTCTTTCAATCATTACCCGGCGTTCGCGGTTTGCCTTCATCGTTGGCCGATAGAAAGCATACGAGGGTCCTTTTTCTTTCTTCGCTTCGTACATGGCTGTCTCAGCCAAAGTCACCAGATCCCGCAGTCTTTTCGTATCAAAGGGGATACAGGCAATTCCTATACTTGCCGATACATATGCAGACTGAAAATCAGCGAGCACAAATGGTTCCTTGAATATTTTCAAAAGCTCTTCGGCAAAATCAGCCAGTCTGTCTCCGGGTTCCGATTCACGCACCACGATAAATTCGTCCCCTTCAAGCCGTCCGATATGGCAGTGGTTTTCCGCCAATCGCTGCAACCTTTCAGCAACACTGATAACCACTTTATCACCCGAGGTGTAATTATAGAGGGCGTTGATAAATTTCAGGTTATCCAGATTAATATAAAAAAAAGTAAACTTCTTTTCCTTCTCTTTCATTTCATATGCGATTTCAGTCATCTTTCGCCGATTCGGCAAACCCGTCAAATCATCACGATAGGCATAGTCCGTTAATTTTTGCTCCAGTTTCTTCTGCTTGTCTATATTGTGAAAGTAGACTGCCACGCCTCCGCGCTTCAGTGGAATCAACTTAAGATGGAACCAGGTCTTTAAACTGCCGAATTGTTCTTCAAACTCAAAACTCGACTTCGTTTCCAAAGAGAACTTAAATTGCTGCTCAAGCTGGCTTCCTTTTAGTTCTGGCAGCACGGTATGAATGCACCTGCCAATGACTTCCTGTCTCTTTATGCCAATCGCTTTTTCCGCGATTTCATTTATATAATCGATTTTCAAATTCTCATCCAATAAGTAAAAACCTTCTGTCATACTTTCCAGGACAGTCTCGGCTGTAATCGATCTGATGCCCTTGTCTGACAGCGTCGTTTTGCTCTCCACTTTTGCACACTCCTATATCTCCGACAAGTACCTTGTCGTAAAACTGATTTACAATAATAAAACCCTTAAAATTCTTGCGTGAATAGTAATTATATAACTAAAGACACAATAATAAACAGTTATTTTTCGTTATTATTCTGAACAAATGGATAAATCGCAAAATTTTTTAGAGTTATTTAACTGATATGCCTCCAACAGCAGCTTAGCGATCGCCAAACATCAGAGACGATTCTGTAAGCTGTTAAGCTTAGGATTCCTTCTATATAATAGAAGGAAAAGGAGGCCATGCACATGTGTCTGATTCTTTTTCAATACCGGGAACACCAAAAGTATAAATTGATCGTAGCCGCAAATCGGGATGAATTTTATGGTCGTCCTGCGGAGGAAGCCCATTTTTGGGAAGATCAGCCAAACATTCTCGCCGGCCGTGACTTGCTGCAAATGGGTACTTGGCTTGGCGTGACTAAAAACGGCCGTTTTGCCGCATTGACCAATTACCGGGACCCTTCACTTCCGGAAGCGGGTAAAATTTCACGT
This sequence comes from Planococcus daihaiensis, assembly GCF_049262615.1. Lineage (GTDB taxonomy): Bacteria > Bacillota > Bacilli > Bacillales_A > Planococcaceae > Planococcus. The sequence goes on from NZ_CP175504.1 coordinate 646,369, forward strand.
GGTGCCTTGGTAAGGGATTATTTAGCTGCTGATTTCGCCCCGGAGGATTTTCTGAAGACCATTGATCCGGATCACTATACAGGGTTTAGCGTATTGCTCGGTGATTTCAATAAACTTTTTTATTACAGCAATCTCCAGCAGGATATCATTGAAATCACGCCCGGCACTCACGGATTAAGCAACCATTTACTCAATACCCCCTGGCCAAAAGTGGTGAAAGGCAAGAACCGTTTAAAAGATTATTTGGAAGGTGCAAACGAAGTGGATCCCGATGCATTATTTGAGTTGCTGCAGGATTCGGAACAAGCTGCAGACCCTCATCTTCCGGTTTCGGGCGTTGGTCTCGAATTTGAACGCATTCTATCGCCGATGTTCATTAAAACCCCTGAATATGGCACCCGCTCCGCAACCGTGTTGCTGGTCGATTATGATAATAATGTAACTTTCGCGGAACGCATATATGAACAAGGTGAATTTACCAGCCGGCAGCTATTTCAATTTACTGTGTCATAATAAAACGACATAAAAGGACACTCCCTTTTATGTCGTATACTTTTTTATTTTATTCAAATTCCACTGTCATGCTGTTGAGCAGCCGTTTGTATTCCTCGTGCCAATGCTGCCACTCGTTGTCGCGGTTGATCTTGCCATCATCCAGAATCGATTTGATGACATCCAGGCAGACATGCCAGCCCGCCAGATCTTTGGCTGTCTGTGGCGTGATGCGCTGGATCGTTTCCACGAGACGCAATACGCTGTCGCCATTGTTCTGTTCCACTTCAAAACGCACATGATCATCCCACCACTCAAAAGCGAGCACACGTCCTTCTTCGTAATCGGTTATTTCCAACTCCTCCGTCTGGCCATCACCCATATCAAAAATTAGATGTCCTCCTTTAGCGGCTTTTCCCATCCGCAATTCATCAAACCATTGCTGCAAACGGCTGTTGTCTGATAGCATGTTCCATACACTGTCCGTATCGTGTGCCAGTCCGCGTTCAAATACTGCAATATAGCCTTCATCCTGTTGTGTGATTTCTGCGCGCATCAGTATTCCTCCATTTCAAATTTTAAATGTTCCAATATCTTCTACGGATATTGTAACAGAATTCCGGGTATACAAAATTCAGGGAGTTGAATCACATGAGATTAGGATATGCATGCATGAACACCGAATTGAAAAGCGTTTTTCGAACGTTGCGGCTCGCAACAGCTCAAGCAGAAGGCGCAGAAAAGATTAAAGAATTAACTTTGAAAAATATGCAGACAACTCTTGATATCATCAATTGGAATCTTGCCAATGATATTTATTTCTACCGGGCATCCAGCTCGATCGTGCCGCTTTCCACACATCCGGTAAACACCTGGAGCTGGTGGGAGGACCCGGATTTCCTGTTTATTGCCGGTCAGATCCGCGACATTGTCGAAACTCATCAGATGCGGGTTTCGGCTCATCCCGGCCAGTATACCGTATTGAACTCACCAAGACCGGAAGTGGTTGAAAAAGCTATTGAAGACCTCATTTACCACGATAAGCTGATTGCTTTGATGGGCGGCAACGACATCATCATCCATACCGGCGGCGCCTATGGCGATAAGGAAAAGGCTAAAAGACAGTTCGCAGATACTTATCTGAAATTGCCGGAAACAGTACGTAACCGTGTACGCCTTGAAAATGATGATAAAACCTTCACGATACGTGATGTTTTGGATATCCATGAAATGTGCGGCGTGCCCATCTGTTTTGATATCCACCACCATAATTGCAATAATGACGGAACGGCGGTTGATTTTGCTGAGATTCTCGCAACCTGGAAAGGTTATGGCACACCGAAAATCCACATCAGCACCGGCAGAGAAAGTTTCACGGATCTTCGGCACCACGAGCTCGTATCGGAAAAAGACTTTGAAGAGTTGCTGTTATTGCTCGGCGGCACCGATGCGGACATCATGTTTGAAGCCAAATTAAAGGAACAGTCTGTCTTGCCGTTTCTAAGATCATTGGATGAAAAAGCCAATAAATAGACCAAAATGAAAAACCGGCAGTAGAGGAGGAATTGCTCCTCTACTGCCGGTTTTATGTGATTCAGTCCATTACTCAAGTCTTGGAAAGACCAGTTTAAATACAGTTCCTGAACCTTTTTCGGAATTGACGATGATGGACCCTTTCATCTGATGAATGACACTGTAAGTGACCATCATGCCGAGTCCTGTGCCTTTGATTTTATTTGAGAAATAAGGTTCACCGAGACGCTCGACTTCCTCTTTTGTCATGCCGACGCCTCTGTCCGCCACTTCCACAATGATTTTTGAAGGGGTAACTTTGATGCGGACATTCAATTCACCGCCATCCGGCATCGCTTCCACACCGTTTCGAATGATATTGACCATCGCCTGACGGAATTTTTGCCGGTCTCCGCCTATCCTTACTTCTTCTTCAGCGTTGTGGCAAACCAGTTCAACGTCCTTG